>NZ_JCALCE010000029.1:0-74749 GCF_059812195.1 Mycobacterium sp. NGS68
GCGGCGCGTAGGTGGTAGTCCGCTGTCGCGCCGGACGGCCGATCCCCTCCGCGATCGCGACCAACTCGGAGACGGACTTCGCCGACCCGTGTTCCGAGCCGGCCATCCGCGAGATCGTCTCCTCCATCAGCGTGCCGCCGAGGTCGTTGGCACCGCCTTTCAGCATCACCTGAGTGCGCTGCTCGCCGAGCTTCACCCAGCTGGTCTGGATGTGGGAGATGCGGCCGTGCAACATGATCCGCGCCAGCGCATGCACCGCGCGGTTGTCGCGGTGGGTGGGCCCGGGACGGGCCGCCCCGGCCAGGTAGAGCGGCGAATTCTGATGGACGAACGGCAGCGGGACGAACTCGGTGAATCCGCCGGTGCGGTCCTGGATGCCGCGCAGCACGTTGAGGTGACCCACCCAGTGCTTGGGGCTGTCGACGTGGCCGTACATCATGGTCGACGACGACCGTAGGCCCACTTCGTGTGCGGTGGTGACGATTTCGATCCACTCCGACGTCGGCAGCTTGCCCTTGGTGAGCACCCAGCGCACCTCGTCGTCCAGGATCTCGGCGGCGGTGCCGGGGATGGTGTCCAGGCCGGCCTCGCGCAGGCCGGTAAGCCACTCGCGCACGCTGAGGCCGCTCTTGGTCACGCCGTTGGCGATCTCCATCGGGGAGAACGCGTGCACGTGCATCGACGGCACCCGCGCCTTGACGGCGCGGACCAGATCCGCGTAACCGGTCACCGGCAGTTCGGGGTCGATGCCGCCCTGCATGCAGATCTCGGTGGCGCCGGCGACATGCGCCTCCCAGGCGCGGTCCGCCACCTCCTCGGCCGACAGCGAGTACGCGTCGGCGTCACCCTTGCGCTGGGCAAACGCACAGAACCGGCAGCCGGTGTAGCAGATGTTGGTGAAGTTGATGTTGCGGTTCACCACGAAGGTCACGTCGTCGCCGACGACGTCGCGGCGCAGCGAGTCCGCGAGCGCGGCAACGGCTTCCAGCGCGGGACCGTCGGCGGTGGCCAGCGCCAGATATTCGTCATCGGTGCAGCCGCCGGGATCGCGCTCCGCGGAGCGCAGCGCGGCCAGCACGTCGGTGGCAAGACGTTCGGGCGCCAAGGCGCCCTGGGCGCCTTGGGCGGCCAGCTCGTGCACGTGCGCGCGGATGGATTCCCAGTCGCCGAAGGCGCTGTCGAGGTCGCTGCGCGCCTCGGTGTTGCGGCCCTGCGTGTCGATGGCGGCGTTCAGGTCCACCCGGCCGGAGGACGCCACGTCGTCGGGCTCCTGCCACGGCAGGCCCACCGGGTTGACGTCGCGCGCCAGGCCCGTCGCCGGGTCGGCAAGCGCCGCAACGTGTCCCCGCACCCGCGGGTCGATCCACGCGGCACCCGCCTGCACGTACCGCGGCTGCGCGGTGAGGCGCTGGACCAGGTCGTAGCCGGCCTTCGCGGTGACGTCGGCCAGGTCGTCGAGAGCGGGCCAGGGCCGTTCGGGGTTGACGTGGTCGGGCGTCAGCGGCGAGACGCCGCCCCAGTCGTCGACGCCCGCGGCCACCAGCGCCAGGCATTCGTCGGCCGACACCAGGTTCGGCGGGGCCTGGATGCGCATCCCCGGCCCCAGCACCAGCCGCGCCACCGCCACGGTTGCCAGGTAGTCGTCGATCCCGGCGTCGGGCACGGCGGCCATGGCCGTGTGCTCCTTGGCCCGGAAGTTCTGCACGATCACCTCTTGGATATGCCCGAACTCCTTGTGCGACTTGCGGATTGCGTGCAGCGTCTCGGCCCGTTCGGCGAGCGTCTCGCCAATGCCCACCAACAGCCCGGTGGTGAACGGAATGGACAGCCGGCCGGCGTCGGTCAGGGCACGCAGCCGCACCGCCGGATCCTTGTCCGGGCTGCCGTAGTGCGCGAGGCCCTTGGTTTCGAACAGCCGCCGCGACGTCGTCTCCAGCATCATGCCCATCGACGGCGCCACCGGCTTGAGCCGCGCCATCTCCGACCAGCTCATGACGCCGGGGTTCAGATGCGGCAGCAGGCCGGTTTCCTCGAGCACCCGGATCGCCATCGCCCGAACGTAGGACAGCGTGGAGTCGTAGCCCCGCTCGTCCAGCCACTCGCGCGCTTCCGGCCAGCGGGCCTCGGGGCGGTCGCCGAGGGTGAATAGCGCTTCCTTGCAACCGAGTTCGGCCCCGCGCCGCGCGACGTCGAGGATCTCGTCGGGTTCCATGTACATGCCGGCGCCCCGGGCGCGCAGCTTGCCCGGCACGGTGACGAAGGTGCAGTAGTGGCAGGTGTCCCGGCACAGATGCGTGACGGGGACGAACACCTTGCGCGAATAGGTGATCGGCAACCGGCCCTGCGGCCCGCGGCGTCCGGCCGACTCCAGGCCCGCGTCGCGCACCCGCGCCGCGCTCGCGCACAGGTCGGTCAGCTCGTCGCCGCGTGCCGTCATCGCGATCGCCGCCTCGTCGACGTTCAGCGCGACACCGTCACGCGCCCGTCGCAGCACCCGCCGCAGGGCCGAGGCGGGGACCCCCGACACGGCTTTCGACACGGCCGCAGCCGGAACGACGGGGCTAGGCAGAGCGGTGGGCTCCTCACCCGGAGTCAGCGGCACGTTGGTGTAACTTCCCCACGATCGAATTTCATCCGCGCATCTGGAACAACTTGAAGCTCTGGCAACACTAGCGGCAGGTCGCGGCGGCCACGTCCCCGACCATACCGACGTAATTTCGGCCGGATCGCGCTAGCATCCGAAAGATGGCTGTCGATCGGTGACGACCGAGCGATCGCCGCGGGGCTGTCACACAGGGGGTGTCGGATGTCGTACCTAATCGCTGCGCCGGAGGCGCTTGTCGCGGCGGCCTCGGATCTGGCCGGCATCGGTTCGACGCTGGAGGCCGCCCACGCGTCGGCGGCCGCACCCACCACCGGGGTGCTCGCCGCGGCCGCCGACGAGGTGTCCGAGCAGATCGCCGCCCTGTTCTCGCAGCACGGTCAGGGCTTTCAGCGGCTGGCCGGGCAGGCCACGGCGTTTCACTCGCAGCTCGTGCAGACGCTGACCGCGAGCGCGAGCCGGTACGCGGCGGCCGAGGCCGGCGCCGCGCAGACCCTGACGACGGCGCTGAACTCCTCCGCCGAGAAGGTGCTGGGTCACTCGCTGGTCGGCGGCGGTTCGGCCGGCGGCGGGCTGATCAACAGCATCAGCGCGAGCCTGTTCGGCGGCGGCGGCGCGGCACCCAGCCTGGGCGCCGCTGTCAGTGCGCTGGGGCTGCGGCCCACGGGCGGCCTGGGTTCGCTCACCAGCCTCAACCCGCTGCTGCGCGCCATCGGCGCCGGCAGCGGCCTCACCAATGCCGCGGTGGCGGCGCCGGCGGCCTTTCAAGGCATCGCCACCGCGATCGAGAACATCTACAACTTCGTCGAGCCGTATGTGCAGTGGGGCTTCAGCGTCGCCGCGTGGGCCGTGGGTTGGCTGCCGTGGATCGGCCTCCTCGGTCCGCAGATCAACATCTTCTACGCCCTCTTCGAACCGATGGTGCAGAGCGCCCTGTTCAACACCCTCGATTGGATCACCGGCAGCATCAACCTGGGCACCGCGCTGAGCAACTTCTGGGTCGACTTCACCGGATCGATCAGCGCGTTCATCCAGAACGAAATCAACTGGATTCGCGGCTTCCTGCCGCCGTTCCCGCCGTTCCCGCCGCTGCCGTAACCGGTCAGATGTGCCGGCGGGTGCGCCAGAGCACCCACACCGGGGGCGCAACCCCCAGCACGATCAGCAGCAAGGCCGCATATGCCATCAGCCCGTTGCCGCTCAGGATCACGTCGCCCCCGGGACCGCCGAGGCTCAGCGCCGCCACCGTCAACAGCCACGTCCACAGCGGCAGCGCGGCCAGCCGGGGCGAGCTGGTCCAGCGCCCGGCCGCCCACACCAGGGCCGCGTTGACCAACCCGCTGATCAGTGCGCTGATCGGAACCGGAACAGAACCGATGTAGAAGGGCAGCAATAGCGCCGCGGTCAGTGCGGACAACACGCCGTCGACGGCCAACAATGCCAGGACGACGACCCGGATGGCGGGATCTGCCGCGCCGCTGTCCTCGACGGGTGCGACGCGCGGTTTGGTTTCGGTCAGGTCGGGACGCTGTCGACCTGGGAGAGAATCGACCCGATCACCCATTGCAGGCTGTCCAGCCGGTCCTGCCAGTGCTGCATGTTCGGGTCCATGTCGGGGTCCATGCGAGATCCTTACGGGGTCCGTGTGACGCTGCCTGTTTGGCAGCTTACCGCGTTTGCGTCCCGCCGAAACCCAGTCCCGCCAGCAGATCCGTTTCCCAGCCCCGCTCGTCGCGGTCCCCCGGGGAACCCGCGGCCAGAACGTAGTGCTCCTGGCTGAGGATCGGCAGAGCAATGCTGTTCGACAGCGCGCACGCCCGTCCGGTGGGGCCGACGGTGACCTGGGTGGCATGCGCGAAGAGCGCGGCCGTCTTGGCGGCGCCCGCGTCCGGGCCGGCCTCGACGACGGCGTCGATGTCCTCGTCGGAGTAGCCGAAGTCGAACAGTTCCGGCGGCGGGATCGACCAGTCGGGCTGCAGATCGTCGGGACCCAGCGCCTTCCACCCCGCCGTCATCGCGCTCTCGGCCATGACCGTCCAGTAGAACTTCGGCACCGTCCACGGGTCCCCCGGGTACGAGTTGGCGGTGCCGGCCGCGGCGACCGCGGCGGTGGTGACGGTGTGGGTGTGGATGTGGTCGGGGTGGCCGTAGCCGCCCCTGGGGTCATAGGTGACGACGACGTGCGGGCGCTGCTCCCGGATGATCGCGACCAAGGCACCCACCGCCTCGGTGTCGTCGGCGTCGACGAAGCGCTGGCGGCCCCGGGGCTCGGTCCCCGCCATGCCCGAGTCGCGCCAGCGGCCGGCGCCGCCCAGATAGTCCGGCGGACCGACGCCTAGCGCGCGCAACGCCTCGGTGAGCTCGCCGACCCGGTAGCCGCCAAGTTGGTCCGCGTGGTCGACGGCCAGTGCGGCCCAACGGTCGCCGATGACCTCGCCCTCCTCGCCCAGCGTGCACGTGACGACGTGCACCTGCGCCCCGCGGGCGGCGTAGTGCGCGATGGTTGCTCCGGTGGAGATGGTTTCGTCGTCGGGATGTGCGTGCACGAACAACAGCCGTGGAGTCTCTGGCATGGTCGCACCCTACCCGTCGGGCAACCGTTGCCTGGTCCGGCTTCGTCGACTAGGAACGCAGGCGGCTACTATCAAAAAATGGCGCAGCTGACGCAGCCCCCTCCCGCCGCCCGCAGCCGCCGACGCGGCGAAGTGCTCGAACGTGCGCTCTACGAGGCAACGTTGGCCGAACTCGCCACCGTCGGGTACGGCAGGCTGACGATGGAAGGTATCGCGGCGCGCGCCCAGACCGGCAAGGCGGCGCTGTATCGGCGCTGGACCAGCAAGCACGACCTGGTGCATGCGGCGCTGCATCATGTGTTGCCGCCCTTGGCCGTACCGCGCCCGGGCCGGTCGCCGCGGGAGAACCTGCTGGCGGTCTTCACCGCCCACCGCGACGTCCTGGCCGGCAAGACCGCCTTCCCCGGCCTGGACATCATCGGTCAACTCATCCACGAACCCGAGCTGCGCGCGATCTTCGCCGACGCCGTGGTCGCGCCCCGCCTGACCCTCGTCGAGTCGATCCTGCGCACCGCCGTCCGTGACGGCGACATCAACCCCGCCACGCTGACCCCGATGACCGCGCGGGTCGGGCCGGCGCTGATCAATCAGCACTTCCTGCTCACCGGGCTGGCGCCCAACAAGCGGGAGCTGGCGTTGATCGTCGACACCGTCATCCCGCCGAAAGCACCGGCGGCACAGGAGTACTGAGACGTCAGCTGTCGCCGGAGAGCAATCCGACGAAGTCGGTGAGACCGGCCAGGCCCTGGTCGACGACGCCCACGTAGCCGCCGATCTCGCCGCCGTTGAACACCTGCAGGTCGCTGCCGGTCAGCAGGCTGGAGGTGAAGTTGTCCGGAACGGGCGCGCCCAGCAGGGCGTCGAAGGTCCGCTCGTTGATCCCCAGCATCAGGTTGCCGGCGTTGAAGGCGCGATTGAGCACGCCGTTCAACGCGTGGTCGTTGCCGAAGATCTGCTGCTCGAGTCCGACCTCGGTGGCCAACAACTGTTGATGGGACGCCATCTGGCTGTTGACCAGGTTGGTGTTGAAGGCGATCTCGGCCGCCTCCAACTGCTGCAATGGGCTGGCCGGTGCCGCCGCTGCCGCGCCGAAGACACCCAGCGCCTGCGCGGACGTTCCCCCATCACCGGCCAGCAAGCCCACAAAGTCCGTCGGCACCATCAGGGCCTGGTCGAAAGCGCCTACCAGACCACCGATTTGGCCACCGTTGAACGTTTGCGCCGCGCTGCCGGTCAGCAGGCTGGAGGTGAAGTCGGCGGGCACCTGGACACCGATGAGGCTGTTCGCGGTCTGCTCCACCGTGCCCACCAACAGGTTGCCCACGTTGAAGCTGCGGTTGACGACGCCGTTCAACGCGCTGTCGGTGCCGAAGATCTGCTGCTCGAGGCCCACCTCGGCGGTCACCAGCTGGTGATTGAACGCCAACTCGCCGTTGACCAGGTTGTGCGCGAAGCCGATCTGCCCCTGCTCGATCCCGCCCAGCGGGCTCGTCGGCGCGGCCGCCGCGCTCAGCAGGTGTGCGGGCGAAAGCCCGTCACCGCCAAGCAAACCCACGAAGTCAGCGCCGCCCGCCACGCTCTGGTCCAGGACCCCGACGAGGCCGCCGATCTCGCCGCCGTTGAACACCTGCGCGCCGCTACCGGTCAGCAGGCTGGCGGTGAAATTATCCGGAACCTGCGCGCCCAGCAGGCTGTCCAGCGTCTGCTCGCCGGTGCCCAGCAACAGGTTGCCGGCGTTGAAGCCGCGGTTGAGCACGCCGTTCAACGCACTGTCGGTCCCGAAGACCCGCTGCTCAAACCCCACTTCGGTGGCCAACAACTGCTGGTGGAACGCCATCTGGTGGTTGACCAGGTTGGAGTTGAAGTTGAGCTCGGCTGCCTGCAGCTGCTGTAGCGGGCTGAGGGTCGTCGCGGCCGCGGCACCACCGCCGGTCAGCGCCTGCAACGGCGAAATTCCGTCACCGCCAAGCAGTCCCACGAAGTCGGCGCCCGCCGCCAGGCTCTGGTCGAAGGCGCCGACCAGGCCACCGATCCGGCCGTCGTTGAAGGTCTGCGCCGCGCTGCCCGTCAACAGGCTGGACGTGAAGCCGGCCGGAGCCGTGACACCCAGCAGACTGTTTCCGGTCTGTTCGACGGTCCCCAACAACAGGTTGCCGACGTTGAAGCTGCGGTTAACCACACCGTTCAATGCGCTGTCGTTGCCAAAGATGGCCCGCTCCAACGCAACCTCGTTGCTCACCAGACTCTGGTTGAACGCCAGCTCCCGGGTGATCAGGTTGGTACCGAATCCGATCTGCCCCTGCTCGATCCCGCCTAACGGGCTCGTGTTGGCGGCCTCCGCGCTGGCATATTGCGCGCCACCGAACCTCATCAGCGCGACGAACTGGTCGTGGAACCGTGTTAGCTGGGCACCGAGGGCCTGGTACGCCTGGCCGTGACCGGCGAACAGCGCCGCGATCGCCCCCGACACCTCGTCGGCGGCCGCGGGCAACACCCCCGTCGTCGCGCCCGACGCCGCCGCGTTGGCCTCGGTGATCGTCGAGCCGATACCCGCCAAATCCGTTGCGGCATCAGAAATCAATTGTGGAACGGTCGTCAAATACGACATACTTTGCCTCCCCGGCACAGCACGACGGCCTCTCCCTAGACCATCGCGCAGCTATCTAGCGACCAGGGGATCGTAGCGCGATGGCAACGCGAATACATGCAGTTTCGATGAATTCGACTTGTATATATTGTTCGACGGCGTCAATTAGCCCTAGGGGCCCGTCTTGATCCAGTGACCGGCGTCGCCGACGATGCCGACCGGCACCGCACCCGACAAACTGACGTTCTGCACGCTGGGCCCGGCCGCGACGATGGTGGTGTCCTGCAGGATCGGCAGCACGGTCGACATGTTCCACAACCGCGGTTCGACGGCGGCGATCACGTCGCTGATGCTCTTGGTGCCGTTGAGCGCGGCGTCGATGTTGGATTGGATGCTGGGATCGCAGATTCCGGTGAGGTTCGACGGCGCGCGCACCAGGGCGCCGGGCTCGGGCGGGCGGCTGCTCGGCGGCGGTGGCGCGGTGGTCGGTGGTCCGCCAGACGGCTTGGGGCCGCCGGAAAGGCTGGTCGCCGGCGCAGGGCTCTTGGTCGGCGAAACTTGCGTCGCCTCCAAGGCGGGGCAGCCGTACCGCGACGCCAGCAGCGTCGCGAGATTCCCGCCGGCCTGATGCCAGCCGACGATGGCGTCCACCCGGTTGTCGTTGAGGGCGTCGCGGTACAGGGTCACCGGGTCCAGCGCCATGACCGTCGCGGCCATGCCGACGCTGCGCAACTGGTCCGCGGCGGTGTTGGCCACCGCCACCGAGGTCGGGTCATTGGTCGCGACGCCGATGACCAGCGTCAGCTGCTGGCCGTCCTTGCTGATCCGGCCGTGGATGACCTCCGGCGGGCCGGCGTTGGGCGTTCCGGACGGCGTAGCGGAAGGCGTGGCCGTCACGTTGGGCTCGATCTGGTAGCCGGCCGCCGTCAGCAGAGCGAGCGCGGCCTGCTTGGACAACGCGGGCGGCGCCGTCGGTTCGTAGCCCGGGTCGCTCGGTGACCGGATCTGGGCCTGGGCCAGCGTGACGGTGTTGTCGCTGCCGGCGCCGACGGCGGCCAGCAGGTCGACGTCGAGCAGCCCGACGATCGCCTTGCGGACCTGCGCGTCGGCCAGCTTGGTCTTATTGGCGCGCATCGTGAGCTGCATGACCCGCGGCGTCACGATGCGCGCGGTCCGCACGTCGGGAATCGCGGACAGCTGCGCGAAAGCCGCCGAGCCGCCGTGCACCTGGGCCACCTGGGTGTCGCCGTTGCGCACCGAATCCGCCAGCGCGGCAGGCGCCCCGGCGCGGCGGAACAGGATCAGCGCGGGCTTGGCGGGCGGTCCCCAGTAGCGGTCGTTGCGGGCGATCAGGATCTCGTCGCGCTGCGGGTCGATGTTCTCCACCCGGAACTGCCCGCCCGTGACGGGCAGCGACCGCGCCAGCCCGGCCGCGAAACCGCCCGGCACGTCCTTGACGATGTGCGCCGGCAGGATGTTGCTGAACAGTTCCTTCCAGGCCGGATACGGTTGCCCGAACGTAACGACGGCCTGTTTGCCGCCCTCCAGCGACTGCACCCCGGTGATCAGGTCATAACCGGCCGGGTCGACGACGCCCGGCTGGCTGGCCATCTGACGCCACAGGTACCAGAAGTCGTCGGCGCCGATAGGGGCGTTGTCGGTCCACTGCGCCTCCGGCCGGATCTTGTAGGTCACGGTGAACGGGTTCTGGTTGGTCACCTCGGCGGACACCAGTAGCGTCGGGTCCATCTCCCAGCGCGAGCCCGTCGGCGAGGCGGGGTCGGGCACTGGGCGGAACGCGCTGGGCAACACCAGCGCGCTGATCGCCGCATTCACCGGCGACAGGTCCGACAACAGATGCGGATTGAACCCGGCGCCGATCGAGTCGATGCCCATGATGATCTGGGTCGGACGCTGCGGTGGCGGCGCCGAGTTGTGCGGCGTATCGGTGCTTTGCGGCGCGGGCGGCGGGTTGACCGTGCACGCCGCAAGGCCCAACCCCACCAGCGCGACCAGTACTCCGACCAGCACAAGAAGATGGCGGGCCCGGTGCAGCACGCCCATCAGGGTATCGAGGGCACCCCGTTTGGCCGGGTTTCCCGCGACCGCAACGGGGTCGCGAGAATCCTCGTCGGATTTCGCAGGGTCGTTACGCTCGCGCGGCGACGCCAAGCTAACCCCGGGCCTTGGCGCGCGACCGACTCCGCGCGCGCAAGGTTGCGTCCAGCTCGACCTTGCGCACGCGCACGATCTCCGGCGTCACCTCAACGCACTCGTCGGCCGCGCAGAACTCCATCGCCTGTTCCAGATCGAGCTCGAGCGACTTGGCCAGGGTCTCCATGACGTCGGCGGTCGACGACCGCATGTTCGTCAGCTTCTTCTCCCGGGTGACGTTGATATCGAGGTCCTCGGGACGCGGGTTGATCCCGACGACCATGCCCTCATAGGTGTCCTGACCGGGCTCGACGAAGAACTGGCCGCGATCGGCCAGCTGGAGCAGCGCGAACGGCGTGATGGTGCCGGTCCGGTCGGACACCAGCGACCCGGTGTGGCGCGCGCGTATCTCCCCGGCCCACGGCCGGTAGCCGTCGAACACGGCGTTGGCGATGCCGGTGCCGCGGGTCAGGGTGAGGAAGTCGGTGCGAAAGCCGATCAGGCCACGGCTGGGCACGATGAAGTCCATCCGGACCCAGCCGGCGGCGTGGTTCGTCATCTCTTCCATGCGGCCCTTGCGGCCGGCCATCAGCTGTGTGATGGCGCCGACGAACTCGTCGGGGCAGTCGATCGTCATCGCCTCGAAGGGTTCGTGCAGCTTGCCGTCGATGGTCTTGGTGACCACCTGCGGCTTGCCGACCGTGAGCTCGAAACCTTCCCGGCGCATCGTCTCGACCAGCACGGCCAGGGCCAGTTCGCCACGTCCCTGCACCTCCCACGCGTCGGGCCGGTCGATGTCGACGACGCGGATCGAGACGTTGCCCACCAGCTCGGTGTCCAGGCGGTTGCGGACCATGCGGGCGGTCAGCTTGTGGCCCGATACCTTGCCTGCCAGCGGGGAGGTGTTGGTGCCGATCGTCACCGAGATGGCCGGCTCGTCGACGGTGATGCGGGGCAGGGCGTGCGCATGGTCCGGGTCGGCCAGCGTGTCGCCGATCATGATCTCCGGCAGACCCGCGACGGCGACAATGTCGCCCGCCGTTGCCTCGTCTGTGGCGCTGCGTTCCACACCCTCGGTGGCCAGCAGCTCGGTGATCTTGGCGCTGGTGATGACGGGCACCCCGTCGACCTCGCGCATCCAGGCCACCTGCTGGCCCTTGCGCAGCTTGCCGTTGTAAATCCGGACCAGGGCGAGGCGGCCGAGAAACGCCGACGCGTCCAGGTTCGTCACCAGGGCCTGCAGCGGCGCCTCCGGATTGCCCTTCGGGGGCGGTACGTGTTCGAGCAGCACCTCGAACAGCGGGTCCAGGTTGGTGCCGTCGGGGACCTGGCCGTCTTCCGGCTGGGTGGTGCTGACGATGCCCGCGCGTCCGGACGCGTACAGCGTGGGCAGGCCGAGCGCGTGCTCGGCAGCCTTGGCGGCTTCGTCGTCGAGGTCGGACGCGACGTCGAGCAGCAGGTCGTGGCTGGCGTGGACCACTTCCTCGATGCGCGCGTCGGGCCGGTCGGTCTTGTTGACGACGAGAATCACCGGCAGGTGCGCCGTCAGGGCCTTGCGCAGCACGAACCGCGTCTGCGGCAGCGGACCTTCCGACGCGTCGACCAGCAGCAGCACGCCGTCGACCATGGACAGCCCGCGTTCCACCTCGCCGCCGAAGTCCGCGTGGCCCGGGGTGTCGATGACATTAATTACAGTCACCGTCCCGTCCGGGTTATGGCGGTGCACGGCGGTGTTCTTGGCCAGGATTGTGATGCCTTTCTCACGCTCCAGGTCGCCGGAGTCCATCACGCGTTCCTGCACTTCGCCGCGTTCGTGCAGCGCGCCGGACTGCCGCAACATCGCGTCGACCAGCGTCGTCTTGCCATGGTCGACGTGCGCGACGATGGCGACATTGCGGAATGACACGCCGTGATTGTGGCAGCGAGTGCCGCAGATAGCGAACTGGCCTCGCCGGTGACGGCCGCTGTTCGCTTCGTTGACTCTGCGCTTACTGCTTAGTGCGAGTGGGTTGCGCGCTGGGCGCAGACTCAACGCCGGGGGCCGCAGCACGCCAGCCCGCCGCGTTGAGTCTGCGTCCACCGCGACAAAGTGCGAGTGGGTTGCGCGCTGGGCGCAGACTCAACGCGCCCCCGACGGCGACAGGTCCGCCTCGATGTAGCGCTGGATGTTGGGCGCGACGGCGGCCACCACTTCGTCGTCGGACATCGAGGCGACGGGCTCGATCTGCCACACATAGCGCAGCATCGCGAAGCCCATCAGCTGGCTGGCGATCAGACCGCTGCGCCGCAGCCGGTCCGCCTCGTCGGTGCCCAGCGTCGACTCACCGATCAGGCTGCGCTCCACGACCGTTCGCAGCTTGTCTCGGATGTGGTCGTCGTGCGCGGCGGTGAGCAGGACCGCGCGCAGCACCGGGCCGATCTCGTCGTCGGCCCAGGCCGCGAGCATGGTGCGCACCAGCTGGCGGCCCAGTTCGGGAATCGGCGTCGCCCACGCCGCGACGACGGACTCCAGCCACTTCGCGGGCGGCTCCGTCGCCGCGTCCAGCAGGGCCTCCTTGGAACCGAAGTAGTGGTAGACCAGCGCAGGGTCGACGTCGGCCGCGCGCGCGACGGCCCGAATCGTGGTTCCGGCCCAGCCGTGGGTGGCGAACTCCTGCCGCGCGGCGCTGAGGATCCGGGCCTGCAGGACACCGCGCTCGTCGCGGGGCCCCGGCGTCACGGACTTCTTGGTCTTCGTCGGCACGAGTTTCATCGTAGCGTGAAATTCCGTCTATGCACGGTCGGCGGCGCCTCCGGTGGGTAACATCCCCGCCTATGGAAGAGGCGGCGTTCGGTCGCTACCGGCTGGTCGAGCTGATCGGCGAAGGCGGAATGGGCCAGGTGTTCAGGGCCCACGACACCGTGATCGGGCGCGACGTCGCTGTCAAGGTCCTGCCGCCCGAGATGGCCACGGTCCCCGGCTATCAGGAGCGATTCCGCCGCGAGGCCCAAGTCGCGGCCCGGCTGACCGAACCGCACATCATCCCCATCCACGACACCGGGGAGATCGATGGCCGCCTGTATCTGGTGATGCCGATCATCGAGGGTATCGACGTGCACACGCTGCTGGAGCGCCACGGGCCGATGACGCCGCCGCGGGCCGTGCAGGTGATCAAGCAGCTGGCCGCCGCGCTGAACGCCGCCCACCGAAACGGGTTGGTGCACCGCGATATCAAGCCGTCCAACGCGCTGATGACCCCCGACGAGCACGTCTATCTGATCGACTTCGGCATCGCACACGACGCCTCGGCGACCCGGCTGACCCAGACCGGCATGATGGTCGGCACCTTCTCCTACATGGCCCCCGAACGGTTCATGGCCGGAACCGCCGACGCCCGTGCCGACGTCTATTCGCTGGCCTGCGTGCTACACGAATGCCTTACCGGCGCAAGGCCTTTCCCCGGTGACAGCATGGAGCAACAGATCGCCGGACACCTCACGATGGAGCCGCCGCGGCCCAGCGCCATCAACCCGGCTATTCCGGCGGCTTTCGACGAGGTCATCGCCCGCGGCATGGCAAAACAACCCGGCGAGCGCTATCAGACCGCCGCCGAATTTTCCGCCGCCGCGCAGGACGCGCTGCACGCGGCCCCCGCGCCACCCCCGACCCCGCCTTCACCTCCGCCGCCCGTCACCGACCGGCGATCCCCTGGACCCGCGCCACTCCGCCCGCCAATGCCGGTCTCCCCCCATCAGCTCACCCAGGCGGCCGCGACCCAACGTGCGCCATTAGTGCAAGATTCGACGAGCGAAGCGCCCGCCGTTAGCGGCGGTAGCTTCGCAAGCGTCCTGGTCGGGGTGGTCCTCGTTTCGTTGGCGGCCGCGAAGATACTTTCTCCGCGGGCACCCCGATGGCGACTCACCCACGACATGCAGGTGAACGTCTCCCTCACCTGGATTCTCATGCTCGGCGCACTGTCGGGAGTTGTGCTGATGTTGCTGGGCCGCGGTCGGACCTTCGCAGATCGAACGGTCACCGGCTGCGCTCTTTTCACCTTCGGGTTAAGCACGCTGATCTGGTGCCTGCTCGACGACGCGGGCTTCTCCTTACCCGCGGGCTACCTGCTCGTCGCCGGCATTGTTGGGCTACCCCTGACGCTCATCCCGCTGTACGCGCGCCCCAGTCGCGCACTCAACGGGGCCAGCCTGGCTTGCGGCGCGGGAATTTTGGCATTGGCCCTCATGGAAACCTCGCTCAGCTCCTTCGCCTTAGACATCCCGCCGTCATCTTTGATCAGCGGCGCTGTGATCGGCTTGATCATCGTCGTGGCCGCGGGCGTCGCCTGGCGGCGGACCCCCGCCCCACCCACGCTGAAGCAGCCCGAGGCGGGGCGGGACGTCACGGCCGGCAGGTTCACGTGTGTGCTCTCCGGCGCTGCCCTTGTCTCCCTTTCGATTACGCTCCTGGTCGTACCCTGGGGATACTGGGACCAGGGTCTGTACTTCAAGGCGGCGGTGACCGTTTGCTGGTTGATCGTCGTCACCGCGATGGCGGGAATCGCATTACTGGCGATTGGCCGCGGTCTGCGACGCGCGGATTTGACCATTGCGGGTTTCGCCTTGGTAGCGGTGGGGCTGACGACCACGGTCTTTCGGTTTCTAGGCAACTTCAGGCAGTGGGAAGTCCTCGCCGCCGCTCTGCCCGGCGTGGTCGGCTTAGTGCTACTCCTCGTTCCCATGTTCGAGCGCCCCACCCGCGGGCTGGCACGCGGCTGTCTACTCCTTAGCTCCTATGCGTTGACGCTGACACTCGTCGCAGTGGTACTGCGCGAAAGCACCCCGGCTTACACGAGTTGGCCCGACCTGCTCTCAGGTCTCGCGATCGGGCTGATAGCGGCGGTCTCCAGCGGCGTCGCGTGGCAGCTGGCTCGTCGGCGACAGTCACCCCCCGGTTGAGTCCGCCTCGACATCGCGCCGCCCCGATCGGAGCCGCTACCACCCGCGCCGGCGTGGCGCTGAGCCGACCAGCTCGCGCCTGTCGGCGACCGCACGGCTGCGGTAGACGATGTAGGGCCGGAACAGGTAGCCGATCGGCGCGCTGAACGCGTGCACCAGTCGGGTGAACGGCCACAGCGTGAACAACACCATCCCGATCAGGGCATGCAGCTGGTAGTCCAACGGTGCGTTGATCATCACCTCACCGTGCGGCTGCAGTAACCAGATCCGCCGGAACCACAAACCGACCGTGTAGCGGTAGTGGAACTCCCCGCCATGCGGCCCCGTGCCGATCAGGTCGCAGTAGAGCCCGACCACGATCGCCAGCACCAGCACCACATACATGACCTTGTCGCTGCCGGTGGTAGCTCCCGCTACAGCCGGGCGGGTGAACCGGCGGTAGATCAGCAACCCGATACCGGTCAGCGTCGCAAGGCCCGCGATGGACCCGGCGACGACGGCCTGCACGTGGTAGAAGTGATCGCTGATTTTCAGCAGGTGAGTCACACGCGGCGGGATGAACAACCCAACCACGTGGCCGGCGAAGACCGCCAGGATGCCGAAATGGAACATCGGGCTGGCCACCCGCAGCAGGCGCGACTCATAGATCTGCGAGGAACGGGAGGTCCAGCCGAACTTGTCATAGCGGTAGCGCCACCAGATGCCGACGCTCAAGACCGACAACGTGACGTACGGCGCGATGTCCCAGAACAACACGTTGCTAAACATTCGACCCGCCTCCTTCGCGTCGCGGCGGGACGGTCAGGGTAAACGGTTGCAGACCAACGGCTTCCGCGGGCGGGCCCGCCTGGGCCAAGCGCTGCGCGCGCCGCACGTCCTGGTCGGTCGCGGCCGGCAGCGTCGCGCAGACCGCCGCCACGGCGTGTTCGTACACCGACCCGGCGTCGGCCAGCGCGCCCCGCAACACGTCGATGGGGACGCGGTGCTCGACGAGTAGCCGTCGGCCGACGTCGGGGTCGACGGTCGCGGCGAATTCGAGTACGACGGGCAAGTGATCCGGCGCCTCATCGCGCGGCGGCTCGACACCCGCGGCGCGGTAGGCGGACGCGAAGGCGAGCATCTCGCGGCCCCGGTTGCGGGTGTCCCCGGCGGTCCAGTAGGTCAGGTACATCGTTGCGCGCCTGCGCATGTCGAAGGTCTCGACGTAGTCGGTCGCGGCGGCCATCGGGTCGCGGTCGCGTAGCGCGCCGAGCGTCCGCCCGAGCAGCGCCGCCGCGGGCCCGTCGATGTGGCCCAGCAACTCGTCGACCGTGTCCAGCCGACCATCGGGGTAGGCCAGCAGCAGCGAGGCGGCCTGCCACACCAGCCGGTCCTGCACCGTGGCGGTGCGTTCGCGGACGCGCGCCAGTAGCTTCATCGCGACACCGACTCCGGGAACAGCCCGACGGGCGCGCCCTTGCCGTCCCAGTTCAGCAGGTTCACCTGGCGCGCCTGCACGGCGTGGAAGGTCTCCACCGAGACGGGGGTGGGCCCGGACTCGTACATTCCCGGGCCGCCGTCGGACGACAACGAACAGCCCGCCTCATCGGGGGGCAGGTCGACCGGCATCGGGAACGCCGTCGGGATCACATAGCGCTCTTCGTATTTCGCGATCGCCAGCAGCCGATACATGTCGTAGATCTGCTCCTCGGTCATCCCGACCGCCTGCGGTATGTGCGGCTGGGTCTCGCGGCCCAGGTTGATGTCGCGCATGTAGGACCGCATCGCCGCCAGCCTGCGCAGCACCGCTGCGACGACGTCGGTGTCACCGGCGGTGAACAGTTCGGCCAGGTACTGGATCGGGATGCGCAGCGCCTCGAGCGCGCCGAACAGGTTACCCAGGTCCTCGCCGTCGTGGCCGTCATGACTCACCGCGTCGACCACCGGTGACAGCGGCGGGATGTACCAAACCATCGGCATCGTCCGATATTCCGGATGCAGCGGCAGCGCCACCCGGAAGGTTTCGATCAGCGCGTACACCGGCGACCGCTGGGCGGCCTCGATCCACTCGTCGGAAATGCCCTCGGCTCGCGCGGCCGCGACCACCTCGGGGTCGTTGGGGTCCAGCAGGATTCGGCGCTGCGCCTCGTAGAGGTCGGTGTCGTTCTCCACCGTCGCCGCCTCCAGCACCCGGTCGGCGTCGTAGAGCACCAGCCCGAGGTAGCGCAGCCGTCCCACGCAGGTTTCCGAGCACACCGTCGGCAACCCGACCTCGATGCGCGGATAGCACAGCGTGCACTTCTCGGCCTTGCCGGTCTTGTGGTTGAAATACACCTTCTTGTAGGGACATCCGGATACGCACATGCGCCAGCCGCGGCAGCGGTCCTGGTCGACCAGCACGATGCCGTCCTCGGTGCGCTTGTACATCGCGCCCGACGGGCACGACGCCACACAGGACGGGTTGAGGCAGTGCTCGCAGATCCGCGGCAGGTAAAACATAAACGTCTCTTCGAGTTTCAGCTTCACCTGCTCACTGACCTTGCGCAGGATCGGGTCCTGCGGCACGATCTCTGGCGAGCCGGCCAGGTTGTCGTCCCAGTTGGGGCCCCACGACACCTTCATCGGCTCGCCACTGAGCTGGCTGCGCGGCGCGGCCGTCGGGAAGGTGTCACCCGCCGGCGCCGACGTCAGGTTTTCGTAGTCGTAGGTCCACGGCTCGTAGTAGTCGTTGATGGTCGGCAACCGGGGGTTGGCGAAGATCCGCAGCAGCTTGGCGATCCGCCCGCCGTCGCGCAGCCGCAGGCGGCCCTTCTTGTCCCGCACCCATCCCCCGCGCCAGCGGTCCTGGTCCTCGTAGGTGCGCGGATAGCCCACGCCCGGGCGGGTTTCGACGTTGTTGAACCACACGTACTCGGTCCCCGCGCGATTGGTCCAGGCCTGCTTGCAGGTGACCGAGCAGGTGTGGCAGCCGATGCATTTGTCGAGGTTCATGACCATCGCCATCTGCGCCATTACTTTCACGTCAGTACCTCACGTCCTGGCTGCGCCGGCGCACCACCGTCACCTCGTCACGCTGATTTCCGGTGGGGCCCAGATAGTTGAACCCGAACGAATGCTGGCCATAGCCGCCGGCCAGGTGGCTGGGCTTGATGCGCACCCGCGTGAGCGCGTTGTGGTTGCCGCCGCGCTTGCCGTTGGTCTCGGTGCGCGGCGTGTCCACAGTGCGCTCCTGCACGTGGTAGACGAACACCACGCCGTCGGGCATGCGGTGGCTGACGATCGCGCGGCACACGTAGATGCCGTTGGCGTTCACCGCCTCCACCCAATCGTTGTCGCGGACTTGGATTTTCGCCGCGTCGCCCGGACTCATCCACATGGTGGGGCCGCCGCGGGACAGCGACAGCATGTACAGGTTGTCCTGGTAGGTGGAGTGGAACGACCACTTGGAGTGGGGCGTCAGATACCGCACGGCGAGCCCGATCCCGTCGGTTTCCGGGCCCAACTCCGGCTGGTTGAACAGCCGGGCCATGTCCAGCGGCGGCCGGTACACCGGCAGCTGCTCGCCCAGCTCCTCGATCCAGTCGTGTGCGAGGTAGAAATGCATCCGCCCGGTGAGGGTGTGGAACGGCTTGAGGTGCTCGATGTTGATGGTGAACGGGGCGTAACGGCGTCCGCCGGTTTCGCTGCCCGACCATTCCGGGCTGGTGATCACGGGGACCGGGCGGGCCTGCGTGTCGGCATAGGTGACGCGGCGTTCCTCGCTGCCCTCCGCCAGCTGCGCCAGCCGCTGACCGGTGCGCTTCTCCAGCTCGAGGAAGCCCTCGACGGCGAGCCGGCCGTTGCAGGTTCCGGACAGCGCGAGGATGACGTCGGCCATCCGCTGTGCCGTGGTGATCGCCGGACGTCCCACGCCCGCACCGGAATTCATCACCCCGAACTTGGCAGCCAACTCGCTGACCTCACGGAAGGGATGGACGGTGTAGCCCTTGACGGTCATCCCGAACTTGTCGACGAGCGGACCCAGCGTTACCCACTTGTCGTAGATCGCCGCGTAGTCGCGCTCCACCACGGTGACCTTGCCCATTGTCCGGCCGGGCACCGGCACGGAGCCGTTCTGCAGCCAATCACGTTCGGTGCCATCGGGATAGGCCATCGCGTCGGGAGTGTCATGCTGCAGCGCGGTCAGCACGACGTCGCTGCGGGTCCCGAGGTGGCGGCGGGCCAACGCGCTGAATGCGCGGGCGATGGCGCCGAATGCCTCAAAGTCCGAACGGGTTTCCCACGGCGGGTCGATCGCCGGGCTGAAGGCGTGCACGTACGGATGCATGTCGGTGCTGGACAGGTCCGCCTTCTCGTACCAGGTGGCGGCGGGCAACACCACGTCGGACACCAGCGTCGTCGACGTCATCCGGAAGTCGATGGACATCATCAGGTCGAGCTTGCCCTCGGGAATGTCGCCGGGCGGGGCGTCGGCCTGAATGTTGGAGTCGGTTCCGAGCAGGTGCTTGAGGAAGTATTCGCCGCCCTTGCCCGACGATCCGATCAGGTTGGAGCGCCAAACGCTCAGCACGCGTGGCCAATTGGTGGGATTGTCGGGATCGGTGACCGCCAGCTTCAGCTCGCGCCTCGCGAGTTGTTCGGCGACGTACTCGCCCGCGTCGCGTCCGGCCGCGGCCGCCTCGTCGGCGACGTCCAGGCTGGACCGGTCGAACTGCGGGTAGAACGGACTCCAGCCCATCGCGGTCGCCGACGCCAACAGGTCGATCGTGTGCTTGCCGTCAAACCTGCCGCGCCCCACCGGGCTGGTCAGCTTGTCGGCCCCATAGGAGTCGTAACGCCACTGATCGGTATGGGCGTACCAGTAGGAGGCGCCGGGCACCTGCCGCGGCGGGCGGGACCAGTCGGTGGCGTTCGACATGGTCTGCCAGCCGCTCAGCGGCCGCACCTTCTCCTGACCGACGTAGTGCGCCCACCCGCCGCCGTTGCGTCCCATCGACCCGGTCAGCAGCAGCAACGCCAGCACGGAGCGGTAGATGACGTCGCCGTGGAACCAGTGGCAGATGCCGCCGCCCATGATGACCATGGAGCGGCCGCCGGATTCCTCTGCGTTGCGGGCAAATTCCCGCGCGACGCGGATGGCCTGGGCCGCGGGGACCCCGGTGATCGGCTCCTGCCAGGCCGGGGTGTTCGGCTGGGCGGGGTCGTCGTAGCCCGTGGGCCAATCGCCGGGAAGTCCGTCGCGCCGCACCGCGTAGTGGGCCAGCATCAGGTCGAACACCGTGCACACCAGGTGCGCGCCGACCCGGCGCACCGGCACGCCACGGCAGACGGTCTCGCCGTGGCCGTCGATCGTATCGAAGCTGGGCAGTTCGACGAGTTCGGCGTCGTGCGTGCCCTCGACGCTGAGGGCCGGGACGACCGACCCGAGGTCCAGGTTCCACTTGCCGACGCCGTCCTCGCCGTAGCGAAATCCCAAGGAGCCGTGGGGGATGACGACGTTGTCGGTGGCCTCGTCCAGCAACGCGGGTTTGAACGCGGCGTTGTCGACTTCCTCGCCGATGTCGGCCGCGGTCAGGAACTTGCCGGGCACCAACTTCTCGCCGCGTCGTTCCAGCTTGATCAGGAAGGGCAGGTCGGTGTACCGCCGGGCGTAATCGCAGAAGAATGGAACCGGCTTGCGCACATAGCATTCCGAAAGGATGACGTGGCCCATCGCCATGGCCAGCGCCGCATCGGTGCCCGCCGCGCAGCGCATCCACTCGTCGGCGAACTTGGTGTTGTCGGCGTAATCCGGGCTGACCACCACCACCTTGCTCCCGCGGTAACGGGCTTCGGCCATCCAGTGCGCGTCGGGCGTTCGGGTGATCGGCACGTTGGAGCCCCACATCACCAAATACGATGCGTCCCACCAGTCCCCGGATTCGGGCACGTCGGTCTGGTCACCGAAAACCTGCGGCGAGGCCACCGGCAGATCGGCATACCAGTCGTAGAACGACGTCATGACGCCGCCGAGTAGCGAAACGAATCGCGATCCCGCGGCGTGGCTGACCATCGACATCGCCGGGATCGGGCTGAAGCCGGCGACCCGGTCCGGGCCGTACGTCTTGATGGTGTAAACGTGGGCCGCGGCGATGATCTCGGTGGCCTCGGCCCACGTCACCCGAACCAGGCCACCCTTGCCGCGCGCCCGCTGATAGCGGCGACGACGCTCCGGGTCGGCCTGGATATCGGCCCAGGCCAGCACCGGATCACCCAGGCGCGCTTTGGCTTCGCGGAACATCTCGACCAGCACGCCGCGCGCATAGGGATAGCGCACGCGGGTGGGCGAATAGCTGTACCAGGAGAACGAGGCGCCTCGCGGACATCCGCGCGGCTCATATTCGGGCCGGTCCGGGCCCACCGACGGATAGTCGGTCTGCTGGGTTTCCCAGGTGATGATGCCGTCTTTGACGTAGATCTTCCACGAGCAGGAGCCGGTGCAGTTGACGCCGTGCGTGGAGCGGACCACCTTGTCGTGGCTCCAGCGGTCGCGGTAGAACACGTCGGCTTCGCGGCCGCCCTCACGGGTCACGGTGCGCAGGTCAGGCGAGAACTCCCCCGGGGTGAAGAACCGGCCGCTGCGCTCCAGCAACTCCTCGATCACTCCGCCGAGGTGAGGCAAATCAACTCCAGGTCAAGTGTTTCTACCAGGTACTGTTGTATTTAACACTCAATACCTGCGATTCCGCTGTGTGCCGGCTGCCCACCAGCTGTGGTTGTGCTTAGAGCGCCCGGGCCAGGTCCCCCAGCCATGCCCGGTCGGCGGGCACCCAGTCGACGTCATGCAGTTCGGCTGCGGTCACCCAACGCAGCGCCCGGTGATCGTGCGCGTGGGGCTCGCCGCGGATCAGCCGCACGCGGTACGCGCGCAGCGTTGTCGTGTCGTTCAGCGGGATGTCCTCACCGAGCCGGTCGCCGACCGACACCTCGACCCCCAGCTCCTCGGACAGCTCACGGGCCAGCGCCTCCGGTTCGGTTTCGCCGGGCGCGACCTTGCCGCCGGGAAGTTCCCAGCGGCCCGCCAGCTCCGGTGGTCGAACACGCTGGGCCACCAGGACCGTCGGGCCGGAAATGACCGCTCCGGCAACGACGATCTGGTGCAGCATGGCCAGTCACGCTATACCGCGACACCGGTCCCCCGGCAACGACGCGCTAGAGCGCGTCGTGACGCGGTTCGCTTGCGATGTCCTCGCGGCCGCCCGCCCGGAGTATGTTCGGGCGTATGGCTGTGTTATCGGATCAGGAAGTAGACGCCGCCCTGCCCGACCTCAACGGCTGGGAGCGCGCCGACGGAGCCCTGCGCCGGTCGATCAAGTTTCCGGCGTTTCTCGACGGCATCGACGCCGTGCGCCGGGTGGCCGAGCACGCGGAGCGCAAGGACCATCACCCCGACATCGATATCCGTTGGCGGACCGTGACTTTCGCCCTCGTGACGCATTCCGAGGGCGGCATCACCAAGAACGACGTCGAGATGGCGCGGGATATCGACGGGATCGTCGACTAGGGGCGTGTCGGCTTACGTCACGCCCGCGCCGCGGCAGAAACCCGTGGCACAACCCAACACTCGACGGTAGCAGCCCAGCCCTCGCAACAGCCGGGCCCGGCCCGGGCCGCCGAATGTCGACTTACGTCACGCCCGCCTTTTGGCTCGTTCGCCCTGATTGCACGTTCGACGCGACGGCCATCCAGATCAGGGTCCCCAGCGCCGCGGCAACGTAGATCAGCCCCGCCCATGCGAGGTACCAGGGCCGGCTGATCACCCAGATCGTCGGCTGCGCATACAGCAGCAACCACGGCACGCCGATGAGTGTGAGCACCAACCAGCCGAAGCCCAGAATTCGCGCATCGGTCCGCTCGCGCAGCGGTCCGTGGACGAGCCAGATCATCAGCGGCACCAGCCACACCCAGTGATGCGTCCACGAAATCGGCGAGAGCAGCAACCCGAACAACTCGACCACCAGCAGCCTTCCAAGGCGGTCGGACCCGTCTAGGGCCCGCCACGCCAGGACGGCCACCACCGCGGTGACGGCGACCGCGGCCAAGACCAGCGGCCCGAAGCCGGCGTCGTGGCCCAGGATCCGGGAGATGGCGCCGCGCCAGGATTGGTTGATCGACGTGCCGATGGGCCCGACCCGATGCGCATCGCCCAGCAGGTCGGTGAAGTAGTAGCGGGCCTGGTCGCCGACGACCAACAGCGACACGCCGACGGTCGCGAGGAACACCACCGCCGAAAACGCGGCCGCGCCGTAGCGCCGGGCGCCGAGCAGGTAGACCCCGGCGACGGCCGGCGTCAGCTTGATCCCCGACGCCACGCCGACCAGCAGCCCCGACAGCCACCACCGGTTGCTGTAGACCGCCCACAGCACGGCCAGCACCAGGAACACGTTGATCTGCCCATAGTCGAAGTTGTTGCGCAGCGGCTCGATCCAGATGGTGACCGCCGTCCACAGCATCGCGACGCGCTGACCCTCGCCGCCGGGCACACCGAGTAGGCGCTGGCTGACGCGAATCGCGCCGTACAGCGCGGCGATCGTGGCGACCTGCCACAGGAAGCCGACCAGACCGAACGGCAGCAGCTGCAGCGGGTAGAACACGATCGCCGCGAACGGCGGATACGTGAAAGGTAGCGGGAAGTCCGGCGTCTGATCCGCGTACACGTAGCTGTACAGCGTGCCGGGGTGGTCGAGCGCGGCGGCGCCGCCGAGGTAAACGTGCAGGTCGACGAAGTTGGCGCCGTGCGGGGTCAGGTACGTCCAGCCCAGCCGCGCCGCGATGCTCGCGATCAACAGCAGGGGCGCGGCAGCGGTCAACCAAGTTGCCAGCCGCCGGGAGATGCTTGCCGCCGGGGCGGCCGTGGTGGTGTCTACGGGTCCGACTTTAGTCACCAGGCCCGACGGTCGCCGCTTGGTCGCCGCTTGGTCACCGCCGCCACACGTCTGGATAACGATCGAATAAATGCCACATGTGTCACTTGAGTCACATCCGTATCAAAGTAACTTCGGCGCCGGGACCAGTCATCGACAACCAGGGAGAGTCATGCCAACCATCTGGACCATCGTGCGCGCCGCAGCCGTCGTAGTCGGTTCGTCCGCCGCTCTGCTGACCGGCGGTATCGCACACGCCGACCCCCAGCCCGCCCCGGCGCCGCCTATGCCGAACATTCCGCAGCAGCTGATCAGCTCGGCCGCCAACGCTCCGCAGATCCTGCAGAACCTCGCGACGGCGCTCGGTGCCACTCCGCCCGTCCAGCCGCCGTCGGCTCCTGGCATCAGCGCCACCCTGCCCGGCCTCACGCCGGCCGCGGCGGCCGCGCCCGCCCCGGCAGCGACGCCAAGTCTGCCCGGGGTGACCGCGCCGATTCCGGGCATCTCGTCACCCGCCCCCGCCGCTGCGCCGGGCACCGTTCCGACCATTCCGGGGGTCAACGCGCCAGCGGCAGCGGCGCCGGCGGCTCCGGCGGTTCCGGGGGCGCCCGCCGCACCGGCGGCGGCGATCCCGGGGCTCTCGGCGATTCCGGGATTGTCCGCCATCCCCGGCCTCGGCAGTCCCGTCGCTCCCGCGTCGGCCGCCGTTCCGGCGACGACCCCAGGGATCCCGCAGGCGAAGGTCGACATGCCCGCGCTGCCGGGCCTGCCGGTGAGCGTGCCGCCGCAGATCTCGCTGCCGGGGGACCTGCCGGCGCTCGCCTCGGGCGCCGTTCCGGGTGCGCACCCCGCACCGGGCGCACCGGCAGCACCGGTAGCCCCGCCGTTGGCGCTGACGCCGCCGTCGCTGCTCGCGGCCCTGCCCTGAGCGATTCGATAAACGGCTAACCCACCAACGAGAACCGGAGGACACCATGGCAAGCACCTGGAACCTGTCCAAAGGTTTGGCCGTTGTCGTCACCGCGTCGGCTGCCGCGCTCGGGCTCTGCCCGGGCGCGGCGGCTGACCCGACGCCGCCGCCGAACCCCGCTCAGCAACTGCCGGGCCTGCCCGCGCTGTCGCAGCTGAGCCCGATCATTCAGCAGGCGGCCGCCAACCCCGGGCAGGCCACAGAGCTGCTCATGGCCGCCGCGCAGGCGTTCACCCACAACCCGGGCGCGCCGAGCGAGTCCAAGAACGTGGCCGCATCGGTGAACCAGTTCGTGCAGCAGCCGACGGCCCCGGTGGTGCCGGCCGGGCCGGTGGGACTCGCCCAGCCGGACGCGCCACACCTGCCGCCGGCGGGTATCGAGCCGGGCACGCTGTCGCACCTGCCGACGGGCGTCGACCCCAACCACGCGGCCGGGCCCGCGCCCGCCGCCGCCCCCGCACCTGCGGCAGCCCCAGCACCCGCGCCCGCGGCCGCCCCGGCGCCCGTCGCACCCGCGGCAGCCCCGGCGCCTGCCGCCCCGGCCGTCGTGCCCGCCGCGGTACCCGCGCCCGAGCCGCACGCGGCCGCCGCACCCGCGGCACCGGGACCCGCGCCGGCCGTCGCACCCGCGCCGGCACCTGCAGCCTCACCGGCACCCGCCCCCGCGGCTCCTCCGCCGGCGGCCCCGGCCGCGGCCCCGAACCTCGGCCCGGACGCGCCGCCGATGCAGGACTTCATGTATCCGTCCATCGGCACCAATTGCCTTGCGGACGGCAGCAATGCGATTGCGACCGCGCTGTCGGTTGCGGGTCCGGCCAAGATCCCGACGCCCGGCCCCGGGCCCGGGCAGACCGCCTATGTGTTCACTGCGATCGGCACACCCGGCCCCGCCGAGGTGCAGAAGCTGCCGCTGAACGTGACATGGGTGAACCTGACCACCGGCAAGTCCGGAACCGTCGCCCTCAAGCCGCACCCCGACATCAACCGGGACGGGCCGACGACGTTGACGGCGATCGCCGACACCGGTTCCGGCAGCATCATGTCGACGATCTTCGGGCAGGTCACCACCAAGGAAAGGCAGTGCCAGTTCATGCCGACGATCGGGTCGACGGTAGTCCCGTAACGACCCGTACCCCCGCCGCGGGCGTCCGAGTATCTCGGGCGCTCGCGGCATCGTCTTAATAGGCCATGAAAAGGATCGCGTCGCGGTCGTACTCCAGGCCCGGATGAACGCTGGCGAGGTGCGCCTGGGTCTTCTCGACCAGCTCGTCCTCGTCCTTGCCGACGAGGGCCTCTCCGCACGGACACGTCAGGTGTGTCTTCACGTTGCCGCCTTCCCTATGAGTTGCGTACCTACTCCTTGGCCGCTTTGGCCGCCTTTGCCGCCGCCTTCATCTGCTTCTTGTACGACCGCACCTTGCCCAGTGACTGGGCGTCGACGATGTCGGCGACGGATATGTGGGTGTTCGCCTTGCCGAACTCACCGGCGGCTGCCCGCCAGCCCTTCGGCGTCACGCCGTATTGCTTGCCCAGCAACGCCAGGAAGATCTGCGCCTTCACTTCGCCGAAGCCGGGCAACGCCTTGAGCCGCTGCAGCAACTCCTTGCCGTCGGGGTCGCCGTCGCGCCACAACGCGGCCGCGTCGCCGTCGTAGCGGTCGACGATGATCTGCGCGAGGGCCTGGATCCGCTTGGCCATGGATCCCGGAAACCGGTGTATGGCAGGCCTTTCCGAACACAGCGCGGCGAATTTGTCCGGGTCGTAGTCGGCGATTTCGGCGGGGTCGAAGCTACCCATGCGGTCCGCGATCTTCTTCGGTCCCGCGAAGGCCGTCTCCATCGGCACCTGCTGGTCGAGCAGCATGCCGACCACGAGGGCGAAGGGATTGTCGTCCAGCAGCGCGTCGGCGGCCGGGTCTTGGACAAGCTGCAGTTTCGGCACCCGGTCAGTCTAGAACTGCGCGCCCGACGCGACGAACCACGCAGATGGGCCAAGAACGTTAGCGATGCGACAGGCACGCCAGCTGGCCTTGCCGTCACCTACCGACGTGGCTAAAGCTCGACACAAGCCAAATTTGTGTGATCTGGATCTCACTGCGTGCGTTTCGATCGCCATCCCCGACAGCGGAGGCAACGGGGGCAACGGCGGACTGATCGGCAACGGTGGCGACGGCGGGAACTCGGCACACAACGGAACCCCGGGCGTCGGAGGTGTCGGTGGGCTGCTCTTCGGCGCAACGGAAAGAGCGGCGTCTCGGCCTAGTCGATCAGGGATTGGCGCAACAGGTTTCGCGGCTAGCCGCTCTTGCGGCGGAACTCCCGACGATTGCTAGCCGCGCCATGCGACCGCGACTGCTTGCCGCCGCCGTCCTTGTGATCCGATCCGCCCGCGGACTTCGCCGACTTGCGGTCGAGGGCCTCACGAAACTTGCGCTTGGTCTCGTCCTCTGGGGGGTCCGTTTCAGCCATACGGGAAGCCTAGCGTTGCGGCCTACCGCACGCCCGGCGGCAGCCCGTATACGTGCGAGATCGGCAGTGTCAGCAGCACACGCCGGTCGGTGACCATGGCCTCGCGGTATTCGTCCCAATCCGGATGCTCGCCGGCGATGTTGCGGTACAAGGCAATCAGCGCCTCGACGGTGTCGTCGCCGGGCGCGGCGGCCGGCGGCGTCAGCTCCGCCGTGCCCTCGGCGACGGCATAGGACCAGCCGTCGTCGGCGTCGACGAGCAGCGAGGCTCGCGGGTCGCGGCGCAGGTTGCGGGTCTTGGCGCGCGGTTCGGTGATCGACACCTGGATCACCACCCTGCGCGGGTCGAAGTGGTAGGACACGTTCGACAGCTGGGGACGGCCATCCTTCTTGAGGGTGGCCAGCACCCCCATCGCGTTACCACTGATCACGGCCAGCAACTTGTCGTCGAAGACTTGGCGCCCCATGCCAAGAGCCTACGTCGCGTTGCGTCGCTGTCGGGCGGGCTGCTGAAATCGGGTCATGGCCAAATACGCAGCGTTCCTGCGCGGAGTCAACGTCGGCGGCGTCAACCTGAAGATGGCCGAGGTGGCGGCGGCGTTCACCGACGCCGGATTCACCGACGTCCGGACGATCTTGGCCACCGGTAACGTCCTGCTGACATCGAAATCCGGTGTCGCCGCCGTGCGCAAGAAGGCCGAAGCCGCGTTGCGGGAAACGTTCGGCTACGACGCGTGGGTGCTGGCCTACACCGTCGACACCGTGCAGGCGATCTCCGACGGGTATCCGTTCGATCGCGAGGTCGACGGGTACCAGTCGTACGTCACGTTCGTCACCGACCCCAAGGTGCACGACGAGCTCGCCGCGCTGGGCGCCGGCTCCGACGAGAAGGTCAGTCCCGGCGAGGGCGTCATCTACTGGCAGGTGCCGAAGGGCAGCACCCTGGACAGCACCATCGGCAAGACGATGGGCAAGACGCGCTACAAGTCGTCGACCACCACCCGCAACCTGCGCACCCTGGATAAGGTGCTGAAGTGAAGGTCAGCCTGAGCGGGGTTTCCGAGACGGCCCTGCTGACGCTCAACGCTCGGGCCGCCGAGGCGCGCCGGCCGAACCCGATCATCGACGATCCGATGGCGGTGACGCTGGCCGACTCGATCCACTTCGACTTCGCGAAGTTCGGCGCGACGCGCCAGGACTTCGCGCTGCGCGCGCGGGCCTACGACATCCAGACCCTGGCGTATCTGAGGGAGCACCCGACGGCCACGGTGGTGGCGTTGGCGGAGGGCCTGCAGACGAGCTTCTGGCGCGTCGACGCTGCGATACCCGACGGCCAATTCCGTTGGCTGACGGTTGATTTGCCGCCGATCATCGATATCCGGGAGCAGTTGCTGCCTAGTCTGTCGGAGGACCCGCGGGTGTCGGTGTGCGCCCAGTCCGCGCTGGACTACAGCTGGATGGACTCCGTCGACCCCGCCGACGGCGTATTCGTGACCGCGGAGGGGTTGCTGATGTATCTGCAGCCCGAGCAGTCGCTGGATCTGATCGGGCAGTGCGCCAAGAGATTTCCCGGCGGCCGACTGCTGTTCGATCTGCCGCCGCGCTGGTTCGCCCTGTTCAGCCGGACGGGGCTGCGAACCTCGCGCGGCTACAAGATCCCGCCGATGCCGTTCAGCCTCACCCCGGCGCAGGCCGCGGGCCTGGCGCACAAGGTGCCCGGGGTGCGCTCGGCGCGTGACCTGAGGTTGCCGTCGGGCCGGGGCCTGCTGTTCAACGCCGCGATGTCGACGGCGTATCGGCTGCCGATTCTCGACGCGCTGCGGCCGAGCCTGACGCTGCTGGAGTTCGGCTGATCGTCGGGGACCGCTTCAGACCCCCGCGGAATTTCATCCTTGAGCGTCGCGCGCCCTAATCGTCGGGGACGTTGGTGAGGTAGCGCATCGCGTCGGACTTCGTCAGCCCCAGCGCCCTGGCCACCTCGACGTATTCCTTGGCCGCGGCCGCCATGGCGGCATCGGTCGGGTCGAAGCGGGAAATGAACGTGCCGAAGCGCCCACGGGTCTCGACGATCGCCGCCGACTCCAGTTCGCGGTACGCGCGGGCCACGGTGTTAGCCGCCACCCCAAGCTGCCCGGCCAGGTCGCGCACCGTCGGGAGCCGGGTGCCGGGCGGCAACGCGCCCTCCCGTACTCCGTCGATGACCTGGGTCCTGAGCTGGTCGAACAGCGGCTTGCCCGCTTTCACGTCCACCCGTAACAAATCCCGCAAGTCCACTCATCCAGTATGGCCCTAGCGCAGCTATCTTTGTGGGATGCGAGTGGCGGTGCTCAGCGGCGCGGGGATCTCCGCGGAAAGCGGGGTCCCGACGTTCCGCGACGACAAGAACGGATTGTGGGCCCGCTTCGACCCCTACGAGCTGTCCAGCACGCAGGGCTGGCGCGACAACCCCGAGCGGGTGTGGGGCTGGTATTTGTGGCGCCACTACCTAGTGGGCACCGTCGAGCCCAACGACGGCCACCGCGCCATCGCCGCGTGGCAGGACCAGGCCGACGTCACCGTGATCACCCAGAACGTCGACGACCTGCACGAACGCGCCGGCAGCTCACCCGTGCATCACCTGCACGGCAGCCTCTTCGAATTCCGTTGCGACCATTGCGGTCTGGCCTATACCGAGCCGCTGCCCGACATGCCTGAGCCGACGATCGAGGTAGAGCCGCCGGTGTGCCGCTGCGGCGGCCTGATCCGGCCGGACATCGTGTGGTTCGGCGAGCAGCTACCCCAGGGCCCATGGCGGGCCGCGGTCGAGGCGACCGAGTCCGCCGACGTGATGGTGGTGGTGGGGACGTCGGCGATCGTCTACCCGGCGGCCGGGCTGCCCGATCTGGCGCTGGCGCGCGGGACCGCCGTCATCGAGGTCAACCCGGAGCCCACGCCGCTGACGGGAAGCGCCACGATCAGCATCCGCGAGTCGGCGAGTCGCGCGCTGCCGGGGTTGCTGGAGCGGTTGCCGGCGCTGCTTGGCTAGCTCCGGACGCGGCGAACCTACGGCCGACGCGCCCGGCCCAGGGCCAGCTCCGACACCGGCATCGGCGCCCAGACCGGCAACGTCCACTCCCGCCGCGAAAAGTCCACCTCGAACCCCGCGTTGACGATCGAGCGCTCGGTATCGCGATGGGTGTGGCAGTTGCCCAGGAGCCGAGGCCAAAATGTCGCGTCGACGAACTGCTGCAACCGGCCGCGGGCGCCGGCGCTGGCGACGTGCTCGAGGTAGCGCAGCTCTCCGCCCGGCCGCAGCAACGACTGCAGCTGCCGCAGCACTTTGTCGGGGTCGCGCACCGAGCACAGCACCAGCGAGCACACCACCGCGTCGAACGGGGTGTCGCCGGCGAACTGCTCGACCGTCTCGCCCGTCACGGTAACGGCAACCGGCGCGCTCTTCCCGGCGACGCGGGCCCGCGCGGCCAGGTGCGGCTCGGGCTCCACGGCCACCACCTGCTGCACGGACTCCGGGTAGAAGGCGAAGTTCGTGCCGATGCCCGCACCGACTTCCAGCACCCGGCCCGACAAGCCCGCCAGGTTCTCCCGCCGCAGGGCCCGGACCGCCTCCGCCTCGTGGCTGGCCACGAACGGCCAGATCCGTGCGAAGAACGGGTTGTTGACCGGCTGGGCCGCAGTCGCTGTCATGCCGTTGGCCTCCCCTCCATAGGACGGTGCGAGAGCACCCAGTCGAACAGCCGGCCCGACGTGGCTTGCGGCCCGACCAGTCCTGAGACCATATGCCCGCACAGGACCGCGCCGATTACCCGGTCGGCGAACGCCTCGACGTCCCCGAATGGCAGGTGCGGCTTGGCGATCACGATGGCCGCGACGCCGTGCGCGGCACTCCACAGCTCTAGGGCGATGGTGGTCGGATCGTCGGTCCGGTAGACGCCCTCGTCCATCAGCGTCTGCACCGAGGCACGCATATGTTTGAACGCCGAGCTGGCCAGGGCCAGGTCCGCGTCGCTGTTGGACCGCCACTCGCCCATGGTGGCGAGCCGGTACAGCTCCGGAGTCTGTAGCGCGAACCGCACATAGGCCAGGCCCTGGGCGCGCAGGACGTCGAACGTGGACGGCTGCCCCTCCGCTGCGCGTTCCATTTCCTCGTCGAGCCTGGCCAGGTAGCGGGCGCACACCGCGTCCAGCAAGGCGTTCTTGTCCTCGAAGTGCAGATAGATCGACGGCGGCGTGACGCCGACGCGCTGGGCCACCGACCGGATCGACACGGCCCTGGCCTGCCCGGTCTCTAGCAGCAGGTCGGTGGCGGCGTCCAGGATTTCGTGGCCGAGCCGGTCGCCCGATCCGCGGCGGGCTCGGGGGCGGCGCACGCCCGTGACGGAGACGCTAACCATCGCGGGTGACAGTGACGTGCACGGGACGCCCGTTGTGCTGTGTCGTCTGTCCTTCGGGCGAGGCGTCGTCGGACACGGGACCGGTTGCCGGCTCGGCTCCGGCCTCGCTGATGCCGAACCGCTCGTGCACCCACACCAGCGGCTTGGGCGCCCACCAATTCCAGCGCCCCATCACATGCATGAACGCCGGAACCAGGACCATCCGGACCAGCGTGGCGTCGGCGGCCACGGCCAGCGTCAGCCCGAGGCCGAACATCCGCATGAACGACACGTGCGCCGCGATCAGCGCCGCGAACGACATCGACATCACCAGCGCGGCCGCGGTGATCACCCGGCCAGTGCGGGCCACACCGTGCGCCACGGCCTCGTCGTTGGCGGCATGCGCCTCTTTCGCGGTCGCCTTCTCCGGGCGGTACTTCAGCCAGTATTCGCGGATCCGGGACAGCAGGAACACCTCGTAGTCCATGGACAGCCCGAACGCAATGCAGAACAACAGCACCGGCATGTTCGCCACCAGCGTCCCGCTGGGCGTGGTCCCCAACGCGGCGAGATGCCCGTCCTGGAAGATCCACACCAGCGCGCCGAACGCGGCCGTCAGCGACAGCATGTTGCACACCAGCGCCTTCGCCGGCAGCACCACGCTGCCGGTGAGCAGGAACAGCAGCACGAACGTGGTCGCGGCCATCACTCCCAGCACCGCCGGTAGCCGCTGCGTCACCGCGTCGACGCTGTCGCGGTTGACCTGCGCGACGCCCGCCATCTGGACGGAACGCCCGCCGGGTCCGGATACCGCGTGCAGTCGTTTGAGCTGGTTGTCGGAGGCCGCCGAAAACTCCGGCGCCGTGCTGTTGACGGTCAGGAATGCGCTGCCGTCGGCCAGCCCGGCGGCGCCGGACGGCGGACCCCTGCGCTCCCCGGCGACGAACGTCCCCGTCGGGCTCGCGACGGCCGCGACGTCGGGCACCCGGGACAGGTCGGCGGCATACCGGTCCAGCTCCGCGGGGTCCAGGTTGCGGGCGTCGGGGACGACGACAGGCACCGTCATCGCGAAATCGTGCGCGAAGTTGGTGCGCAGCTGGTCACCGAGCTGATGTGACGACGTCGAACTCGGCAGCACCCGGTCGTCCGGGAAACCCCACTTGACCGAGAAGAACGGCAGGCCGAGCAGCAACAGCAGGGCGACGACGGCCAGGCCGACAGGTAGCCAGCGGCGCATCACGAACTTGCTGCAGCGATACCAGAACATGTCCTCGACCGGCTTATGGACCGGCTCGGGGCGCTTGAAGATCCGCCGCAGCAACCGGCGCACGTCCAGCGAGTCCAGCCGGCCACCCAGCAGCACGATCGCGGCCGGCGTCACCACGATGGCGGCGGTCGCGACGAAGGCGACGGTGGCCACCCCGGCGTAGGCGAACGACTTGAGGAAATACATCGGGAACAGCGCCGTCGCCGACATCGACAACGCCACCGTGGTCGCCGAGAACAGCACCGTGCGCCCGGCGGTCGCCATGGTCCGGATCAGCGCCTCATGCCGGTCGCTGCCCTCGGCCAACTCGTCGCGGTAGCGGCTGATGATCAACAGTGTGTAGTCGATCGCGAGCGCCAGGCCCAGCGCCGTGCTCAGGTTCAGCGCGAAGATCGACACCTCGGTGGAGAACGTGACGAATCGCAGCACCGACATCGAGCCGACGACGGCCAGCGCGCCCAGCGCCATCGGCAACGCCGCCGCGAGCAGCCCGCCGAACACCCAGATCAGCACCAGGAAGCTCAGCGGCCCCGCGATCATCTCCATCAGGAGAAGGTCGTCCTGGTTCTGCTTGTTGATCTGCGCGTACTGCATCGCCGCGCCGCCGGCCAGGACGGTGACGCCGTCGCGGTCATGGACGAATTGGTCGGACAGTGTCTGCGCGTTGGTCTGCGCGTTGTTCTCGCCGCCTTTGATGTTGACGACGATCAGTCCCGACCGACCGTCCTTGCTGATCAGATCCGCCGCCGCCTCGGGTGGCGCCGTCCAGGCGGAGGACACGTTGTAGACCAGCGGCGAGCGCTTCAGGTTCTCGGCGAGGTCGGTTCCGACCTTGCGGGCCTGCTCGCTGTTGACGCCTCCGGGCGCTGTCACCAGGATCAGCATCTGCTGGCCGCTCTGCCCGAACTTGTCGCTCAGGACGTTGATCGCCCGCGCCGATTCCGAGTTCGGGTCCTGGAAGCCGCCGGGAGACAGGCACTTGGCGACCGGGATGCCGAAGATCGCCGCTCCGACGAAGACGAGGACCGCAACCGCGACGATGCGCCGCGGGGCTCGGATGGCCAATCGTGCGATCCATTGCAGCATGCTCGCGTCCCTCCGCAGCGGTGCTTGTCGCGCTCCCCCTGGGCACCGACCAGTCCCGATAACTTAACTGCGCTAACTTACAGGTGTCAAACAACTCTCCTGTGGGTACGACGCCGGGTCTCGGAGGGTTCATCCGGGGCCGTGAAGCCCCGATACCCTACCGACGGGTAATAATTGCCACCATTTTCCGAATCGTGACTCACTGATTCCTTAAAAGTGGCTCATAGGCTCATGGTCATGTGGATCGACGACACGAGTGCCGACGTCATCAAGGCTGACTTCGAGGCTCTTTACCACGGCGACATGCTCGTCGAGGGTGAGACCTCAGAGCAGTTCGAGGACTGGCACCCACTTCCGACAGCAAGCTGAGTCCGCCATGGGTATGTTTGCGCGGCTATTGATAGCCAACCCCCGAGTCCAGCAATGGTTCCGTCGATAAGTTCGGTTGCGTTCCCCCTGTGAGGCCCCCCGCGATGCGGGGGGTCTTCCTTTTCTGTGGGCGTCGAGTCTGCGTTGAGCTCGTCGCGCGGCGGCCCCGCCGCGTTGAGTCTGCATTGACTGCGGTGGCTACTCGCACTTCCGCGCACTGGACGCAGAGTCACCGCGGTGGGCTGGTCGCGCGGCGGCCCGGCCGCGTTGAGTCTGCGCTGACTGCGGTGGCTACTCGCACTTCCGCGCACTGGACGCAGAGTCACTGCGGTGAGCTCGTCGCGCGGCGGCCCGGCCGCGTTGAGTCTGCATTGACTGCGGTGGCTACTCGCACTTCCGCGCGCTGGACGCAGAGTCACCGCGGTGGGCTCGTCGCGCGGCGGCCCCGCCGCGTTGAGTCTGCATTGACTGCGATGGCTACTCGCACTTCCGCGCACTGGACGCAGAGTCACTGCGGTGAGCTCGTCGCGCGGCGGCTCGGCCGCGCGCTGGACGCAGAGTCACTGCGGTAGAGCCGTCGCGCGAGCCTATGCCCAGTCCCTGAGCACGTCCTGCGGATCGCTCACCGCGACAGCCGGGCGGGGCGTGTCGTTGGCAGTCCGGGAGAACCGCGGCGCCGGCTGCGGTTGCAGGTTCCCGCTGTGGTCGTAGAAGGTGTCGCGCTCGGTGATGTGCGGCTCGGTCTGCACCTCGCCGAAGGCCAGCACCGGCGTGACGCAGGCGTCCGACTCGGCGAACACCTTGGCCCAGTGGTCGCGGTCGCGGCTGCCGAACGCCTCGGTGAAGGCCGCACGTAGCTCGGGCCAGCGGGCCACGTCGTTCTGACCCGGCAGGTCGGCGGCGTCGAGGCCCAGCCCCGTCAGCATTGCCGCGTAGAACTGCGGCTCGATCGCCCCGACGGCGACATAGCGACCGTCGGCGCACTCGTAGGTGTCGTAGTAGGGCGCGCCGCCGTCGAGCATGTTGGTGCCCCGGGTGTCGGTCCACATCCCCGACGCGCGGAACTGCCAGATCATCTGGGCGAGCACGCTGGATCCGTCGACCATCGCGGCGTCCACCACCTGCCCCTTGCCGGAGGTCTGTCGCTCCCACAGCGCGGCCAAAATGCCCACCAGCAGGAACATCGAGCCGCCGCCGAAGTCGCCGGTCAGGTTCAGCGGCGGGACCGGTCGCTCGTTCGCCCGGCCGATCGAGTGCAGGACGCCGTTCAGCGAGATGTAGTTGATGTCGTGGCCGGCCTGCTGGCTGCGCGGACCGGTCTGACCCCAGCCCGTCATCCGGGCATACACCAGCCGCTCGTTGACCTTGGCGCAGTCTTCGGGCCCCAGGCCGAGGCGCTCGGTGACGCCGGGCCGGTAGCCCTCGATCAGCACGTCGGCCTTGGCGACGAGGTCGAGGATCAGCTGGCGGCCATCGTCGGACTTCAGGTCAGCGGCGATAATGCGTCGGTTGCGATTCGTGGTGTCCCGCACGGCGCCGGCGGGATTAACCGACGGCCGATCGACGCGGACCACGTCGGCGCCCAGATCCCCCAGGATCATCGCGGCGTGCGGGCCGGGGCCGATGCCGGCCAATTCGATGACGCGCAATCCGTGCAGTGGTCCCGCCATGGGAGTACCGACCTTTCGTCTACTTTGACGCCGTTCGGATCTAACAACCGGTTGATTGCATCTTCGCAGCCGCAGTCGGTGGGGTTGCATGCCGGGTCCCGCCGCGAGCGCGGCGCAGCCAGGCGACGCGGGCCGCCGCCATCGGTACCCGCCGCGAGACTTAACCCACTGCGAACGTCGTCGGCGTGTCGTCGCAGCAGTTTAAGTGTCGCGAGCGCCAGCGCAGCGGACCACGCGGGTCGCGACCGTCAGCACCCGCGCAGCAGGGCACGCATCGCGCGGGGGACGCAGCGGGAGGCGGGAACGAGCAGTCACTTAGTGTGAATCGCATGTCCGAAATTGGAATTGCCACTCTCGCCCCCGTAGAGGGCCTCGACGTCGAGCTGACCGACGGCGTCCTGTCGGTGACCATCAACCGGCCCGACAGCCTCAACTCGCTGACCATCCCCGTCATCACCGGCCTGGCCGACGCGCTGGAGCGCGCCGCCACCGACCTCGGGGTCAAGGTCGTGCGACTCGGCGGTGCCGGCCGCGGCTTCAGCTCCGGCGCCGGCATCAGCGCCGACGACATGTCCGGTGGCGGCGGGGTCCCGCCGGACGAGATCATCCTGGAGATCAACCGGCTGATCCGGGCGATCGCCGCGATGCCACGCCCGGTGGTCGCCGTCGTGCAGGGGCCTGCGGCCGGCGTCGGCGTCTCCCTCGCGTTGGCCTGCGACGTCGTGTTGGCTTCCGAGAAGGCATTCTTCATGCTCGCGTTCACGAAGATCGGGTTGATGCCCGACGGCGGCGCCTCGGCCCTGGTCGCCGCCGCCGTCGGCCGCATCCGGGCGATGCGGATGGCCCTGCTGCCGGAGCGGCTGACCGCCACCGAGGCGCTGTCCTGGGGCCTGGTGAGCGCGGTCTATCCGGCCGACGAGTTCGACGCCGAAGTGGACAAGGTGATCACCCGGCTGTTAAACGGCCCCGCGGTGGCGTTCGCCAAGACCAAGGGCGCGATCAACGCGGCCACGCTGACCGAATTGGACGTCGCGCTGGAGCGGGAGTTCCAGGGGCAGTCCGGCCTGTTGCAGGCGCCCGACTTCAAAGAGGGCACCAAGGCGTTCCAAGAGCGCCGAGACCCCAGCTTCACCGACACCTGACCCATCCGGCCGGGCCGCGGCTCCGAACCACCGGGTGTGACACAAGTTCGCTGCCTGGTGACTGGAGCCACCGGCTACGTCGGTGCGCGACTGGTACCGCGTCTGCTTCAGAAGGGCTATCAGGTTCGCGCGCTGGCCCGCAATCCGGACAAACTGAGCCACGTGCCGTGGCGCGCGGACGCCGAGGTGACGCGGGGTGACCTCGGCGACGTCGACTCGCTGATCGCGGCCTGCGACGGCATCGACGTCATCTACTACCTGGTGCATTCGATGGGCACGGCCAAGGACTTCGGCGACGAGGAAGCCCGCGCCGTCGACAACGTCGTGACCGCAGCGCGTCGCACCGGGGTGCGGCGCATCGTCTACCTCAGCGGGCTGCATCCGACGCACGGTGAGCTCTCCCCGCACCTCGCCTCCCGCACGGCCGTCGGCGAGCGCCTCATCGAGTCGGGCATCGAGACGGTGGTGCTGCAGGCCGGGGTGGTCGTCGGCTCGGGGTCCGCGTCGTTCGAGATGATCCGGCACCTCACCGACCGGCTGCCGGTGATGACCACGCCGAAGTGGGTGCACAACCGCATCCAGCCGATCGCGGCGCGCGATGTGCTGTATTACCTGGTCGCGGCGGCCACGGCGGAGGTGCCCGAGTCGCGCACGTGGGACATCGGCGGCCCCGACGTGCTGGAGTACGGCGACATGATGCGCATCTACGCCGACGTCGCGGGCCTGCGCAAGCGGCGTCTGATCGTGCTGCCGTTCCTGACGCCGACGATCGCGAGCCTGTGGGTCGGGACGGTCACCCCGATTCCGCCCGACCTGGCGCGGCCGCTCATCGAATCGCTGGAATGCGACGCGGTAATGGGCGACTTCGACATCGACAAGATCATCGAGCCGCCGCCGCGGGGCCTCACCCCCTACCGCCGAGCCGTCGAATTGGCGCTGCAGAGGGCGGCGCAGGGTCTGCCCGACGCGACGTGGGCGTCGCTGCACTCGGAACCGGGCGAACCGTTGCCCAGCGACCCGGACTGGGCCGGCGAGACCGTCTACGTCGACGTGCGCACCGCCGTGCTCCCCGCCAGGAGTGAGCACGTCGTGAAGGCCGCCGGGCAGGCCGTGAACGGTCGGCGGTGGTGCCGCGTCGACGATGTCGGACGGGACGCCGTGCCGGGGGCGCGAATCCGGGCGCACCTGCCGGGCCGCGCATGGTTGGACATCGCCGTGTTGCCCCGGATCGGTGGCGGCAGCACCTACACGCAGCGGGCCATCTTCCTGCCCGGCGGCATCGGTGGCCGGGCGTCGTTGTTGATCGCGCGGCCGCTATGGGTCTTCGCGCTGCGGGCTCTGGTCCGCGACGTCAGACTCCGAATAGCGGCGGCAGGACCAGCACCATTATCAGGCCCCACACGAAGTGGGTCAGCATCGGCGCCAGCACGCCGCCGCTGGCGCGGCGCTCGAATGCACACACCAGCCCGAGAATGATCCCGGCGAAGCCCAGCATCACGTTGCCGCTGGCCAGCGTGGCGATGACATACAAAACCGTGGAGATAGCCACCGGGTAGTGCCGGCCCAGCGCGGTGTAGAGCGCGCCGCGGAAGAACACCTCTTCTGCGACGCCGTTCACCACCGTGATCACCACGACGAGCCAAAACGCTCCCTGGTTGGCGTAACGCAGCACCTGGGTGATCAAGTGCGCGACGGGCGCGATCTCCCGCGCGATCAGCCCGCCCACCACGAAGGCGCCCCCGACCAACAGCCCGACAGTCGTGCCGGTGATCACCGGGCGCTGATTGCGGCCGCGCCAACAGATGCCGCCGAGATGCAGCGGACCGGAGAGGAACGAACCCGAGAGCCACACGGCGGCCAGTGCCAGCGTCAGCCAGTAGAAGCTCGCCTCCCCCGGATGCCGCCGCAGCGAAAACCCGAGCAGCACCGCGCCCGTCACCAGCGTGATCCCGACGACGACGCGCCTGCGCCGCACGACGCCGGGTGGTTCGTGGTGCGGCACCGCGACGTTGGTGATCGCGCGGCGCAGCTCGACGGCGACGCTGGTGTGGTGCGGGGTGCTGGTCTGGGTCATGCAGTACGTACCTTCGGGGTGAGGGTGATCAGGATGTCCAGGCCGGTTCGCAGCGCCCCGGCAAGCGGGCCGGGCACGAGGTTCACCAGCCCCAGCGTGGGCCGCGCGATCGGTAGCGTCACCGCCCGGGCGAGCCGCCGGATACGCAACGCGTCACCACCGGCCCACACCGGGTCGGAGTCGGCGAGCTGATGCGGATCCAGCAGGCCGTTGACCGGCCGCGGCGCGTTGTTGCGTCCCGCCAAAGCCAGCGCGATGGCGTCGTCGACGCCCAGCAGGCCGCCGGGCGGGTCGGGCACCCGGTCGCGCAGGTCGGAGGGGGACGCCACCATCGGGTGGTCCAGCGACTCGACGAGGTCTTCGGCCAGGCTCTGGGGCACCGGCAGCGCGACACCGGTGACCCGGGACGCCACCGCGGTGTGCACCCCGGGCACCCGCAACGTCGCGAGCCACCGGCCGGAGACCCGCGCGTACGCCCGCAGCAGTCCCCGGTAGGACGTGGTTTCGGGGCCATGGATGTCATAGGCGCCCGCCGGCACCTTGTCGGGGTCGGCCGCAGCGACCAGGTAGTGCAGCACGTCGCGGACGGAGATCGGGTCGATCGGGTTTTCCATCCAGTTCGGTATCGGCATCAGCGGGAACCGGTCGCCGACATAGCGCAGCATCTCGAACGACGTCGACCCCGCGCCGATGATCACCGCGGCACCCAGCCACACCAGCTCCGGCCCGCCGTCGACGGTCAGGGCGGCGGCCACCTCGGCCCGGCTGGACAGGTGTTCGGACAGCGTTTCGTCGTCGGGCACGAAGCCGCCCAGGTAGACGATGCGCTTCACGCCGGCGTCCCGGGCCGCGGCCGCGACGTTCGCCGCCGCGGCGTTGTCGACCTCGCGGAAGTCGGGCTGACCGATCGCGTGGACCAGGTAATACACCACGTCGACGGGAGCCACCGATTGCAGTGCGGTCCGCGCCGACTCGGCGTCGGTGGCGTCGAGCACCACCGGCGTCACGTCGTCGTACCAACCCAGGCGTTTGAGCCGGGCCGGGCTCCGCGTCGCGGCCAGCACCTGATGACCGTCGGCCAGCAGGGCCGTGACCAGTCTTGATCCGATGTAGCCGGTGGCACCGGTGACGAGAATGCGCACGTAGTCCAACCTATCTTGGGGTGTGAGCGGCCCGCGTGGGCGGGCGGACGGGAAACGGATACCCATTTCGGGGCCGCGCCGACGCCCGTGAACTCATCTGAACCCATTCGGCGGCGGCACCGTGGGTACCTACATGGGGAGGAAGATTCGGCACAATTCCGTGCCTGCAACCACATCAACCGCAACTACTAGCGCACACCCGTCCGTGGCCGCAGTGGCGGTGAAGTTTCCGCAACACCGCAACACCCAAGACGAGACCATCAAGGCGCTGACCAATTTCGCCGGTCCGGAGTTCCGGCGGTTCGCGATGAGCAGCGGGGTCGAACACCGCCACACCGCGCTGCCGCTGTCGCGCTACGGCCGGCTGAGCGGGTTCAGCGAGGCCAACGACACCTACATCGACGTCGCGCTGGATCTGGCCGAGCAGGCACTGGTCTCCGCGCTGGACGACGCCAAGGTGAAGCCCTCGGAGGTGGACATCGTCTTTTCGACGACGGTGACCGGGCTGTCGGTGCCGACGCTCGAGGCACGGCTGGCCGCGCGGGTTGGGCTGCGCCAGGACGTCAAGCGCGTCCCGCTGTTCGGCCTGGGTTGTGTGGCCGGCGCCGCCGGGGTGGCGCGCATGCACGACTACCTGCTCGCCTTTCCGAACCAGGTGGCGGCGCTGCTGGCCGTCGAACTGTGCTCGCTGACCATCCAGCGCAAGGACAATTCGGTGGCCAACCTGGTCGCGAGCAGCCTGTTCGGCGACGGCGCCGCTGCCGTCATCACCAAAGGCGCGCAGCGGCGGTCGCCCGGGCGTCCGGGGCCCAGGGTTTTGGACACCCGCAGCCGCATTTACCCCGACACCGAGGACGTGATGGGCTGGAGGATCGGCGGCGACGGCTTCCGGATCGTGCTGTCCGTGGACGTCGCAACCGTCACCGAGAAGTACCTGGGCGAGGACGTCCGCGGCTTCCTCGGCGATCACGGGTTGTCGCCACGCGACGTGACGACGTGGGTCTGCCACCCGGGCGGGCCGCGCGTGATTGAGGCCGTCGAGAGCGTGTTGGAGCTGTCGGCGGACGCGCTTGATCACACCCGAAACTCGCTGCGCGACAACGGCAACCTGTCGTCGGTGTCGGTGCTCGACGTGCTTCGAGCCAACCTGGCCGATCCGCCGCCGGCCGGGTCGATCGGCCTGATGATCGCGATGGGGCCGGCCTTCTGTTCGGAATTGGTGCTGCTCGAGTGGTAGTGATAGATCCGTGTATTACCTGCTGATCCTGGCGGTCGGGTTCGAACGCTTGGCCGAGCTGGTGGTATCCAAACGCAACGCCGACTGGTCTTTTGCCCACGGCGGCAAGGAGGTTGGCCGCGCCCACTATCCGGTGATGGTCACCATCCACACCGCGCTGTTGCTCGGCTGCGTGCTGGAGACCTGGCTGCTGCATCGGCCGTTCCTCGGCTGGCTCGGCTGGCCGATGCTGGCCGTGGTGGTGCTCAGCCAGGGGCTGCGCTGGTGGTGCATCACGTCGCTGGGCCGACGCTGGAACTCCCGGGTGATCGTCCTGCCCGACGCACCCCTGGTGCGGGGCGGCCCCTACCGGTGGCTGCACCACCCCAACTATGTTGCTGTGGTGGCCGAAGGATTCGCGTTGCCGCTGGTACACACCGCGTGGCTGACGGCCGCCGCCTTCACGGTGGCCAACGCGATCCTGCTGACCGTGCGCATCCGCGTCGAGAACTCCGCATTGGGATACCGATGACGGCGCGATACCGATGACGGACTACGACGCCGACCTGCTGATCGTCGGCGGTGGTCCCGCGGGTCTGGCCACGGCATTACACGCTCGCAGCCAAGGGCTTTCGGTGATCGTCGCCGAGCCGCGGGAAACTCCCATCGACAAGGCGTGCGGCGAGGGCCTGATGCCCGGCGGGCTGGCCGAATTGACGTCGCTCGGCGTGGATCCGTCCGGCCTGCCGTTCCACGGGATCGCGTACGTGAGTGAACGCCGTCGGGCCGAGGCGCGGTTTCGCACCGGCCCGGGGCGCGGCGTGCGGCGCACCACGCTGCACGCGGCGCTGGCGGCGAGGGCCAAAGAGCAAGACACGGAGTGGATCCGGGAGCGAGTGACCGACGTCGAGCAGGACGCTCATGGCGTCGCGGCCGCCGGCATGCGCTGCAGGTGGCTGGTGGCGGCCGACGGGCTGCACTCGCCTGTCCGGCGGGCCGTGGGGATCAAGGCGAAGGCCGGAACGCCGCGGCGCTACGGCGTGCGTTGGCATTACCGCGTGCCGCCGTGGTCGGAGTTCGTCGAGGTGCACTGGTCCCGCTGGGGCGAGGCATACATCACGCCCGTGGAACCGGACCTTGTCGGCGTGGCGATTCTGTCCCGCGGCCAGCCCTCGCTGGAATGGTTTCCGCAGCTAGCCCAGCGACTGCGCGAGGTGAGCCACGGGCCGGCGCGCGGTTGTGGCCCACTGCGGCAAGTGGTTTCGCGCCGGGTCGCCGGGCGCGTGCTGCTGGTCGGCGACGCGGCGGGCTACGAGGACGCCCTGACCGGCGAGGGCATCAGTCTGGCCGTCAAGCAGGCCGGCGCGGCCGTGCGCGCCATCGTCGACGATGCACCTTCGTCGTATGAGGCTGCGTGGCACCGGGTTACCCGCAACTACCGCTGGCTTACCCGCGGCCTGGTGCTGGCCAGCGCGCCCCGCCCGGTGCGGCGCACGATCGTTCCGGCGGGCACGCTGCTGCCCGGGCTGTTCCGCTTCGGCGTCAACGTTCTGGCGTCCTAGCGGGCCTTCCAGACCGGTTCGCGCTTCTCGGCGAACGCCAGCGGCCCCTCGCGGGCGTCTTCGGACCGGATGAGCGTCCGCATCTCGTTCATGGTGCGAGCCCAGCCCGGCTCGTCGGCGACGATGACGCCGTCGTCGACGCCGTAGGCGATGCGCTTGCTGGCCTGCACCGACAGCGGCGCGTTCGCGGTGACCCGCGCGGCCAGCGCGAGCGCCGCGTCCAGCGCCGAACCCGCCGAGACCACCTTGTTGATCAGGCCCCATTCGCAGGCCTGGGCCGCCGTCAGCGGCTCACCCGTCATCAGCAGTTCCATCGCCACCTTGCGGGGCAGCTGGTCCATGATCCGGAAGACACCGCCGGCGGCGGCGATCAGCCCGCGCTTGACCTCCGGCAGCCCGAATTGCGCGCGCTCGTCGGCCACCACCAGATCGCTGGCCAGCGCCAGCTCCGTCCCCCCGCCCAGCGCGGTGCCGTTGACCGCCGCAATGGTGGGTTTGTCGGTGAAATGGTGCACGTAGCCGGCGAAGCCCCATTCCGGGCGGTCCGGGTGGTAGATGTTCTCCCGTCTCGAGATCGCCTTGAGGTCGGCCCCGGCGCAGAAGGACTTGTCACCGGCACCGGTGAGCACGACCGCCCGCACGTCGGGGTCGTTCTGCGCCGCCTCCAGCGCATCCCCGACGCCGATGCTGACGGCCGCGTTCACCGCGTTGCGGGCCTCCGGCCGGTTGATCGTGATGACCAGGACGTTGCCCCGGTGCTCGACGAGAGCACCGGGTTGCCCGGCATCTGTCACAGGAGTTCCAGAATGGTGGCGTTCGCCTGGCCACCGCCCTCACACATGGTCTGCAGGCCGTACTGAATTCCCTTGTCCCGCATGTGGTAAAGCAGCGTGGTCATGATCCGCGCGCCCGATCCGCCGAGCGGGTGGCCCAGCGCGATCGCGCCGCCGTTGGGGTTGAGCCTGCTCTCGTCGGCGCCGATGTCCTTGAGCCACGCCATCGGGACCGGCGCGAAGGCCTCGTTCACCTCGTACGCGCCGATGTCGCCGATGGACAGGCCGGAGCGCTTGAGCACCTTCTGGGTGGCGGGGATCGGCGCGGTCAGCATGATCACCGGGTCGGCACCGGCCAGCGTGGCGGTGTGCACCCGGGCGATCGGCTTGGCGCCCAGCTCCTTGGCCTTCTCGGCGGACATGAACAACAGGGCGGCCGAGCCGTCGGAGATCTGCGAGGAGTTGCCGGCGTGGATCACACCGTCCTCCTTGAACGCCGGCTTCAGCGAGGCCATCTTCTCCATCGGGGTGCCCCGGCGGATGCCCTCGTCCTTGAGCACGGTGTTGCCTTCGGAGTCCTTAATGCCCACGATCTGGTCGTCAAAGGCACCGGAATCCTGTGCGGCGGCGGCCTTCTCGTGCGAGTCCAGGGAGAACTGGTCCAGGTCGAGGCGGGACAGTCCCCACTGCTCGGCGATCATCTCCGCGCCGATGCCCTGGTTGGGGATCTTGCCCTCGTAGCGGCTCAGGAACGCGTCCGGGTACGGCCGTCCGCCGTTGGCCAGCGACGCGCCCATCGGGGTGCGGGACATCGACTCCACACCGCCGGCGACGACGACGTCGTAGTGGCCGGCCACCACGCCGGCCGCGGCGAAGTGCACCGACTGCTGGCTCGAGCCGCACTGGCGGTCGACGGTCACGCCCGGCACGGTCTCCGGCCAGCCCGCCGTCAGCAGCGCGGTGCGGCCGATGTCGAGGGCCTGCTCACCGGCCTGCATGACGCAACCCCAGATGACGTCGTCGACGAGCTCGGGGTCGATGCCGGCCTTGGTGACCAGACCGTTGAGGACCTGCGCGGACAGCTCGGCGGGGTGCACCCCCGACAGTCCTCCGTTGCGCTTGCCGACGGGTGAACGTACTGCCTCGACGATGACGGCTTCAGCCATGAGTGGGTCTCCTTTGACACATGCTTGGGAAATAGCGACTTGAATCGATTGTCAACCAAGGGGTTGGCCGGGCGGCGGCCGGGGGTGGTATGGCGCGGCGGCCAGGGTGCAGCCAGCCCTCGCGAGGGCGCTCAAAATCGCAGGAAAACACCGGTCGACGCCACATTTTGAGGCCCGTCGCGGCGCCGACATGCAATTTGAGGCCCCTCGCGACGGCCAACACGCAGCCAGCCCGCCGCCGACGGCGCCAAATCCCTAGCCCCGCTTACCCGGCGGGATACCCCACCGACTTGATCTCGGTGTACTGGTCGAAACCGGCGATGCCGTTCTGGCGGCCCACCCCGCTGTCCTTGTACCCCCCGAAGGGGGCGTCGGCGGCGTACGCGGCGCCACCGTTGACGCCCATGAAGCCGGCCTTGATCCGGCGCGCCACGGCCAGCGAGCGTTCCAGCGAACCCGACATCACGTTGCCGGCCAGGCCGTACTTGCTGTCGTTGGCGATGCGGATCGCGTCCTCCTCGTCGTCGAACGGGATGACCGACAGCACCGGGCCGAAGATCTCTTCCTGGGCGATCGTCATCGAGTTGTCGACATCGGTGAAAAGCGTCGGGCGGACGAAGTATCCCTTGTCGAAACCGGTTTCGGCGTCCGGGCCGCCGACCAGGGCGGTGGCGCCTTCCTCGACACCCTTGCGGATGTAACCCATCACGCGGTCGCGCTGCCGCTCCGAAATGACCGGCCCGCACAGGGTTCCGGGATCCTGCGGGTCGCCACAGGTGACGTTCTCGTAGATGCTCTTGAGGATCGCCACCCCCTCCTCGTAGCGCGACCGCGGCAGCAGCATCCGCGTCGGGTTGGCGCAGCCCTGCCCCGCGTGCATGCAGGGGGCAATGCCGATCGCACAGCCCATCCCGAAGTCGGCGTCTTCCAACACGATCGTGGCCGACTTGCCGCCGAGTTCGAGGAACAGCCGCTTCATGGTGGCCGCGCCCTTTTCCATGATCCGCTTGCCGACCACCGTCGACCCGGTGAACGAGATCAGGTCGACCTTGGGCGACAGCGTAAGTTCCTCACCCACAAAGTGATCCGACGCGGTGACGACGTTGACGACGCCCGCCGGGATGTCGGTCTTCTCGGCGATCAGCCGACCCAGCCGGGTCGCGTTGAACGGCGTGTTGGGCGCGGGCTTGAGCACGACGGTGTTGCCGGTCCCGAGCGCCTGGCCGAGCTTGTTGATGGTGACCTCGAACGGGAAGTTCCACGGCACGATCGCGCCGACCACGCCCACCGGCTCGCGCCAGACCTTGATGGTGGTGTTCGTGCCGGTGAGGCTGATCACCCGGTCACCGAGGTCGGTCTCCCACGCGTACTCGTCGATCAGGCGGGCCGGGTACTTCAACCCGTCGGCCAGCGGCGCATCCAGCTGGGGGCCGAACGTGATCGCCCGGGGAGCGCCGACCTCGAGGATGAGCTCCTCGCGCAGCTCCTCCTTCTCCTCCTCGATCGCGTCGTGCAGCTGCAGCAGGCACCGCTTGCGCAACTCGCGGTTGGTCGACCAGTCGGTCTCGTCGAAGGCGCGCCGGGCGGCATCGATGGCCCGGTGCATGTCTTCCTTCGACGCGTCGGCGACCTCGCCGAGGGACTCCTCGGTCGCGGGGTTGATGTTCGTGAAGGTGCCGGCCTGGCCGTCGACGAGCTTGCCGTCGATCATCATCTTCGGCTCGAATCGGACCTTTACAGCGTCGGTCATATTTGTCACTCTCTGTTGACTCGTACGAAGGGCTACGGAGAGCCTTACTGGAAACTAGCCGATTGGCAAGCTGCCAGGTTTTTCGGGGCCTGACTACTGAGGATCGAACACCACCGGCACCGACGTCGGCGATCGGAAGACCTGCCCGCGGACGTGCGGGTCGTCGGCGTCGGGGTCGAGCCGCAAGTTCGGCAGCCGGTCCAGCAGCAGGTTGATCGCGGTGCGCATCTCGAGCCGCGCGAGGTGCATGCCCAGGCAGACGTGGACGCCGTGTCCCCAGCCCAGATGGGCCCGCGCCTGCCGGTGAATGTTGAACGTGTCGGGATCGGGATAGCGATCCTCCTGCCGGTTCGCCGAGCCCAGCATCGGCATCACCGTGGCGCCGGCCGGGATCGCCACCCCGCCGAGTTCGGTGTCGCGGGTCGCCACCCGGGTGATGGTGAGCAGCGGCGGCTCCCAGCGCACGCCCTCCTCGATCGCCTGCGGCAGCAGCGACCGGTCCGCGCGGACGGCGTCCAGCTGCGCGGGATCGGACAGCAGTCCCAGCAGCAGGCTCCCCAGCGACCGGTACGTGGTTTCCACGCCGGCGGGCAGCAGCAGCCGGAGGAAGGAGAAGATTTCCTCGTCGGCAAGCTTCTGGCCGTCGATCTCGGCCGCGCCGAGGGCGCTGATCAGGTCGTCGCGCGGCTCGGCGCGCCGCGCCTCGAGGATCGGCGCGAAGTACTCGCACAGCGCCGCCGCGGCCGCCAGTCCGCGTTCGGGGTTCATCAGCCAACTCAGCAGCGAGATCGACCAGCGCTGGAACTGCGGGTAGTCCTCCTCCGGCAGGCCCAGCAGGCCCGCGATGATCTGGCTCGGATAGTCGAAGGTGAACTCCTTCACCAGATCCGCCTTGCCGTTGGGCGCGAACTTGTCGATCAGGCCGTTGGCCACCCGTGCGACCAGCTCGTCTTGATACCGCGCTAAAGACTTCTGCGAGAACGCCTTCGACACCAATGACCGCAGCCGGCCGTGGATCGGTTCGTCCATGCCGAGCATCACGCCCTCACCCAGCACCGGACCGAACGCCGCGATGACGGCCGCCGAGGAGAACGTCTCGTTGTCGCGCAGCATCTGTTGGACGTCCTCGTGGCGGTACACGATGAACATCGGCAGCGACTCCTCGTGCGGAAGCGCCCCCGACGTCTCGAGCCGCTGCACCGGTTCCTCGCGGCGCAGCCGCGCCAGCTCGGTGTACGGGTCGCGCACGTCGCCGGAGATCGCGTCGTCGAAGGCGCCGAAGTCCGCCAGGTCGTCGAAAAGCTGTTCCATCAGTGCTCCTTAGTCCTTCTTCTTCAGCGCGGCCAGGCGCTGCAATAGCGGCGCCGGCAGCACGCGTGCGACAGCCACCATCGCTTTCTGGCCGACCGTCAGCGGCCATGCCCCCTCCCGCATCGAACCCTGCCGGGGGATGCCCAGCACGACCCGCGACATGTGGTGCATGCCGATGGCGGGGAGAATCCGGTTGGACGCCAACAGCATCGAGGCGTCCGGGCCCACCCCGCGACGGCGGAACGGGCCAGTGTCGGCGAGCGCCTTGACCAGGCCGTCGGTGAACCGTTCGGGCGCCCTGGCGAAGCGCATCGCGAACCGCCCGCGGGTGTTCATCGTGGTGTGCAGTCGGGCGTAGGGGCCGCTGAAGTTGCGGTCATCGGTGGTGCCCGCATCGGTGATGATGTCGGTGTCGTACGTACCGGTCACCAGGACGGTGACGCCCAGCCCGAACGGCGCGATCTCGCACGCCAGCGACTCGCCCCACCGCTCCAGCGCGCCCTTTGCCGCGGAGTACGGCGCGGTACCGGGCTGACCGCGCACCCCGGCCGTGCTGGCGACCATTACGACGCGGCCCTCACCCGCCGCCCGCATGGCGGGTAACAACGCCTTCGTCAATTCGACGGGGCCGATGACGTGGGTGGCGAACATGTTCTGCCACAACGCCACATCGGTCTCTTCCACCATGCCGGCCGACGAGATGCCGGCGTTGTGGACCAGGGCGTAGGGCGCGCCGACGGCATCCTCGATCGCCTTGGCGGCGGCCGCGACCGACGTGAAGTCCGTGAGGTCGAGCTGGACGCCGATCAGCCGCCCGTCGTCCGCGTCGGCTCCGGTTTCGCTGCGCAGCAACGCCATTCCCTTCTCGGGCGTGCGCATCGCCGCCACCACGCGCCAGCCCTCCCGGTAGAGGCGCACCGCCGACGCGAAGCCCAGACCGCGGGACGCGCCGGTGATGACGACGGCGCGCGGCTCACCCATGCCGGCTCGGGGATGCGCAGGCGCCCTGGCCAGGTGGCGGCGGGTCGACGTGCGGCCGCCCGTTGGGCTCCCCGCTGGCCCACGTCGACCAGATGCCCACCGAGTAGGGCCCCTGCGCGCCCGCCTTTTCGTAATAGCCTTGCGGGTCATACACTTTGGCTTCCGGATACGGCCAAGGGCAGGCGACCGAGGTGGCTGCGTGGCTCACTTTGATGGCCCAGAACCACGCGCCGTAGGCGAAGTAGGACACGTTGATGATGACGAACATCACCAGGAACGTGCCGAGCACCGGCCGGCTCGGGAAGACCTTGGCCTTCGCGGCCAGCTTCTCGGCCACCGACTTGCCCGTGTCGTCGCGGTAGCACAGGATCGCCGCCGGGATCATCACGAAGGTCACCGAAAACGACTCCCAGATCAGCGGGAACTGGAAGGTCGTGCCGGTGAATATCGAACCCCACGGAATCACCTGGGAATAGATGTACATCCCCCAGTGGACCAACGTGTTCTCCAACAAGGCATCCATGACGAACCCGATCACCAGGACTATCGTGCCCAGGCAGACCAGGGGGTGCCGCGATACAAAAGCCTCCGGGCCTTTTCTCGCCTGCAGCTTGCGCAGGATCCAGACCCCCGGGAAGTAGGGGCCGAAATAGAACATCACATAACCGAATACGACGAACGGTTCCACCGTCGGCGAAAGCGACACCAACGGCCACGACTCCGGCCAGTGGATGAGGTCGGGGTTGTAGACCGCGAACGGCGACCAGTTCATGATCGGGTCCTGCCAGACGATCAGCGTGGTGCACAGGAACATCAGCATCGCCGGACTACCCGGATTGCGCCGCCAGCCCCGGATGAACACCACCAGCAGCACGACCAGCGCCACCGCGGTGGCGCTGTCCAAGAACGTGATGTAGTCCAGGCCGAACGTGAATCTGACCGGTCGCGGCCGGCCTTCCACGTTCGGGTTGGCGACGCGCGGGTCGAGGGCGGTGCGGCAGTTCACGATGAAGAAGAGCGCGAACGCCGCCAGTGCGGCGCCGGCGATCCACGGGCCCCATCTCCTGCCTTCGCGCGTCTTGGCAGTCGTCTCGTCTGACTTCACCGGTGCTGCCATGTGTTCAGTCGTCCTCTCCGAAGCGATCGACCAGGTGGGAGTTGGTGCCGTCGGCGTCCAGCGTCCGCGCCACCAGATAGCCGGCGCCCATCCAGGCCCGACGGGTCCATTTGCCGAACGACACCCGGGTGCCGGGTGCGCCCGAAGCGGCGGGCATCATCTTGACCCGCTCCAACGCCTCCTTGACGCCGCGCGGGCTCAGCGGATGCGCGTCGGAGAAAGCCCGCACCAGCGTCGCGGCGACGTCCCGATTGACCACCGTCACACAGAATTCGGGACGACTGCCGTCGTACTTCTTCGCGTAGGCGTCGAGGAAGTTCTGCCCGATCTTGTTCGCCTCGTCGTACTGGTCGACACCGATCCAGCCCATGAACGCGTTCCACATGATCGGGTTGACCCACGCGTTCTGCCACGCGGTGGTGGTGAAGCGGGGCGGATCCCAGTCGACCGCCTGCAGCGCAGGGTTGATGAACACGATCCCGAAGCCGAATCCCAGGTGCACGATCGCCTCAGCCTTGGCATCGTGCAGGGTGCGGACCGCGTCGTTGATGTCCTGGGCCGTCTGTGCGACGGCGACTTCCGCCACGATCCGAATGCCCTTGCGCCGACACGCACTTCGCAGATTCTTGAGGTAGCTCTCACCGATGAGGCTCTGCTCGACAAGGACGCCGATTTCGGCGAGTCCGCGCTTGGCAATGAGGTCGGCCAGGAAGATCGGCTCATCGGTCATCGATCCCTGGGGGAATGCGAAGGTCCACTCACCCAGCCAGTCGTCGGTGCCCGTCACGCTGATCGCGGGCACCTTGAACCGTTCCTCGATCGCTTCGCGCAACGGCACGCAGTTGTCGGTGATGTTCGGACCGAAGACCACAAGGCAGCCCTCGTCGACCAATTCGCCATAGGCATCGATCACCGCTTTGACCGACCCCTTGGGCAGGCCTTCGACCTCGCGATAGATCATCTGCACGGGGCGGTCCATCACGCCTTGGGCGACCGCCTCCTCGAAAATTAGGTCGAAAGTCTGAGTGAACGAAGCGAACAAGTCCTCCGGAAAGCCTGGCGGGAGCTTGAAGTCCATCAGGTAGCCGACCTTGATCGGCTCCGCGGTGCTCTCGTAGGACATTTGGCGGCCTCCCGGTTAAATGCTCGCTAAACCTAATATTTGTTCGGACGTGTCAGCTCCCGGCGCCCCCACCGAGATACACCTCGACCATCTCGCCGAGGGCCCGGCCCACGGCCACGTCGTCGGTGAGCGGCCCGGCGATCGCGGCGCGCGCCGCCTCCGGAAGGGTGAGGCCCTCGGCGACCAGCCGGCCCGCCGCGATGAGCACGCGCGTCGACGCGACCTCACGCAGCCCGCCGGTTTCCAGGCGCCGGATGGCCTGCCCGAAGCGCACCAGCTCGGCCGCGGTGGCGGCGTCCACATCCGCCTCGTGCGCGACGATCCCCTCCTCGACATCGGCTGCGGGGAAACCGAATTCGACGGCGACCATGCGCTGCCGGGTGGAATCCTTGAGGTCCTTGAGCACGCTCTGATAGCCGGGGTTGTAGGACACCACCAAACCGAATCCGGGTGCCGCGTCCAGGGTCACGCCCAACCGCTCGATCGGAAGCTGCCGCCGGTAGTCCGCCAGCGGATGCAGCACCACGGTGGTGTCCTGCCGGGCCTCCACGACCTCGTCGAGGTAGCAGATCGCACCCTCGCGCACCGCCTTGGTGAGCGGTCCGTCCACCCACACCGTCTCGTCGCCGCGCAGCAGATACCGTCCGACCAGGTCTGCCGTGGTGAGGTCGTCATGGCAGGCGACGGTGATCAGCGGCCGGCCGAGGTCGTGGGCCATGGCCTCGACGAAGCGGGTCTTGCCGCAGCCCGTCGGCCCCTTGAGGACCAGTGCCAGGCCCTGGCGGTAGGCCGCCTTGAAGATGGCCTCCTCGTTGCCGATCGCCTGGTAATAGGGCCGCACCCGCACCGCCTCACCGGTCACGCCATTGCGGTGCGCGAGTCCGGACTCGTTGGCCATAACTCCCCTTCTCCCACCGTGTTGATTCAAGAGCGTAACCGGAACAGATGTTTGTTTCAATCAGGACACCCGGCGCCGCACCTCCGCCGAGCGCAGCGCGGACCGGAACAGCGGTCCGATCACCCCGGCGAGTTGTTCCGGGCGCGCCACCGTCGCATGTGCGGCGCTGCCGAACACCTTTCGCAGCGACGCCACATCCGTTCCCGCGCCGACGGTCAGGCAGACACAGCCGGTGCCCCGGCGGCGGGCCTCGGTCAGGGCGCGGCGCGCGTCCGCGGCACCGTAGGCCCGCTCGTACCCGTGGTCGTAGGCGAGTCCGTCGGACAGCACGACCAGCAGCCGCCGGGAGGTGCCGCCGCGCGCCTCCAGGACGGTCGAGCCGTGCCTGATGGCCGCACCGAGGCGTGAGTACGCGCCGGGTTCTAAGCTGTTGAGCCGCCGGATGACGCGGGTGTCGAGGTGGTCGTCGAATCGCTTCACGGGCACCATGCTCACCGCGCCGCGCCCCTGTGAGTAGTACGCATAGAGCGCCACCCGGTCACCGAGGTCGTGCAGCGCGACGGCGAGGTTGGCGACGGCCGCCCGCTGCTGCTCATGCACCGTGCGCCCAACCGTGCCCGGTTCCGCGGCCGACCCCGACACATCCAGCAGCAGCAACACCGACAGGTCACGCCGGCGCCGCAGGCTGTCGAGGTACACCGCCTCGTCGGGCACCGAGCCCGCCCGCACCTCGACGCGGGCTTCGACCGCCGCGTCGATGTCGATGTCGTCGCCCTGCGCCTGGCGATGACGGCGGTGCAGTCCCATCCCGAGTCGTGACAGCGGCCGCCGGACGCCGATGGCGCCCTCGATGGCCTGGGTCGCGTGCGCCTTGATCTCCGGTTCGACCTCGCGCACGGTGCACCAGGCGGGCCGGTACCGCTTGCGCGTCGCGTCCCATTCCGGGTACCGCACACCGTCCGCCTGCGCGGCCTGGGCCGCCTTGTCGGCCTGTTCGTCGTCGCTCGAGGACGAGGCCAGCGACGACACGGCGTGCAGGCCGCGTTTGGCGGAGTTGGTGCGATGTGTCGGGGCGTCCGCGCCGGGCGGCCCGCCGCCGCTGCCGGTCTTCCGTGCGGACGACAACATCTTCTTCAGCCACTTGCCGATGAAGCCGCCGCCGCCGATCGGGCTGGTGAACAGATCCGGGTCGTCGGAATCGTCGACCTCGCCATCATCAAGCTCGTCGAGCTCCTCGAGTTCGGTCCTGCCCCGGCTGCGCGGGACGTGTTGCGGACGCGTTTCTTCCTGCTGCTCAGGCCGTTTGGGGTACGCGGCCAGCACCTTGGCCGGGCGGATCACGCCGAACTCCGGCGCCGGATCGTCGATCGCGGACCGGCCGTCGGCGATCCGCAGCGAGGCCGCCGGCGAGTCACTGCGGCCGGCGATCTCGCGGTTGCCCAGCGACGCCAGGCCGCGCGGCAGCAGGTCGGCGTTGGCGACCAGCGCGCGGTGCCCCTCGATCGCCAGGTAGCGCCGGGCCAGCTTCGGATGGCGGACCAGCGGGCGCACGACGTCGGCGTCCAGGCTGCCCGCGGCGATCAACGACGCCTGCACGGCCACGGCCTGCAAGGCCCGTCCCGCGGTATCGAGGTGGATCGTCCGGCCGTCGGTCCACGCGGGTTCACCCGGCGGCAGCGGGGCCACCGCGACGGGCCGGCCGGCGAGCACGGAAGCCAGCATGCCCAGCGCCTGCAACCGGTCGCCGGGCGCGTCGTCTGCCACGCTGGTAACCTCCCGGCCGCGCCGATCATGATCGACCAAATATCTGTTCCACCGTAAAGTCCGCTGGCAGCGCAGTCAATCAGGAAGGACGCCACGCGCCGTGGATGAGAGCGACGACTCTGGGTGCGCGACGCCGCGCCACGACACCGCGGATCCCTCCCTGCGGCCGACCGCTGGCGTGTGACGGCGTTGACCAAATATCTGTTCCAACGTAAAGTCCGCCTTGGCTTGGCCGCAGTCAATCGCGTGAGGTCGAATAGCAGACGTGGACTTCTCCTACCCGCCGGAAGTGGAACGCTTCCGAGATGAGCTGCGCGCCTGGCTGTCGGCGAACCTGACCGACGCGCTGATCGCCGCCCGCCGGCCTACCGGCCGCGACGACACCGCGTTCGAGGCGCTGCGCGTCTGGAACGCGACAATGGCCGATGCCGGATGGGCGGCCGTCTCCTGGCCGGAGGAGTACGGCGGCCGCGGCGCGACGGTGCTCGAACAGCTGGTCTACACCGAGGAGACCACCCGTGCACGGGCGCCGTTGCCGCTCAACGTCATCGGCATGAACAACATCGCCCCGGCGATCATGCAGTACGGCACCGAGGCGCAGAAGAAGACGCTGCTCCCCCGCATGATGCGGGCCGACGACATCTGGTGTCAGGGCATGTCGGAACCCGAGGCCGGCTCCGATCTGGCGTCGCTGCGCACCCGTGCGGTGCGCGACGGGGACGATTTCGTCGTCAACGGCCAGAAGATCTGGACGTCGCTGGGGCATCGGGCCGACTGGTGCCAGCTGTACGTGCGCACCGACCCCGATGTCCCCAAGCACCAGGGGATCTCCTGCCTGATCGTCGACATGAAGCTACCCGGCATCAAGGTCCGCCCGCTGGTCACGCTCAACGGCGACGCCGACTTCGCCGAGGTGTTCTTCCACGACGCGCGCGTGCCCGCGGACGCGTTGCTCGGCCCGCTCAACGGAGGCTGGCAGGTCGCCACCACCACGCTCAGCCACGAGCGCGCCGGGGCGGCACGGCTGTACGCCGAGCTGCAGGTCCGGCTGGAGGAGCTGGTGGCGGACTTCGCCGCGGCCGACGCCGGGCAGGACCCCGTCACCGTGCGCCGCCTCGGCGAGTTGGCGGTGCGCATTAAGTATCTGGAAGTGCTGTGCCAGCGCTCGATTTCGGCGACGCTGCACGGCGGCTCGGACATGGCCGCATTCGGAACCGCGAGCCTGGCCAAGACGGTGTGGGGCGAGATCGGGCAGGACCTGGCCGCGCTGGCCTTCGACGTGCTGGGCGCGCGCGGGCCGAAGCGCTGGGCGGACTACCGGCTGACGTCGCGCTCGCTGACGATCGCCGGCGGCACCACGCAGATCAACAAGAACATCACCGCCCAGCGCGTCCTGGGGCTGCCGCGCAAATGAACCTCGAGCTGAGCGAAGAGCAGGTCGCGCTGCGCGACACCGTCCGGCGCTTTCTCGCCGAGAAAGCGCCGATCTCCGGGCACGTGCGGCCGCTGCTGGACGATCCGACCGGCGTCGACGACGCGGTGTGGCAGGGCCTGGCAGGCCTGGGCGCGACCGGCCTGCAGGTGCCCGAGGCATACGGCGGGGCGGGCATGACGATGGTCGAGGCCGGCGTCGTCGCCGAAGAGCTCGGCGCCGCCCTGCATCCGGGGCCGTGGCTGTCGAGCGCGGTGGCCGCGACGCGGCTGCTGACCCGGGCCGGCGCGGGCGCCGCGGGCGCCGAGCTACTCGCCGGAATCGCCGACGGCACCACGATCGCGACGGTCGCTTCCCTTGGCGAGCAGTCCCCCGCAAGCGGGAGGTGCCCCCAGCAAAAGCCCCTCATTTCGCCCCGAAATGGGGGCTTTTGCGTCTGCTCGCCGGCGGTGGCCGTGCCCGACGCCGCCGCCGCCGACATCCTGCTGGTGCTCGCCGAACACCGCGACGGCATTGGGCTTTTCGCCGTCGATACAAACTCCGACGGCGTATCGGTGACACCCGAACCCGGGATCGACCAGACCCGCAAGCGCTCTCGGGTGAGCCTCGACGACCCCGCCGCCCGACTGCTCGCCAGCCCGTCCCCAGAGGCCGTCACGGCGGCCGTCGACGACGTGCTCATCGCCATGGCCGCCGACGCGCTCGGCGCCGCCCGCGCCGTCATGCAGCTGGCCATCGAATACGCCAAGGTGCGAAAGCAATTCGGGCAGCCGATCGGCTCGTTCCAGGCGGTTCAGCACCTATGCGTCGACATGTACGAAACCGTCGAACTGGCCCGCAGCGGCGTCATCCACGCGTTGTGGGCCGCCGATAACGCGGATCCCGACGAGCGGCACCTGGCGGCGCTGCGCGCCAAGGCGTTCGCCGGGCGGCTGGCCACCGTGGGCGACACCGCGATCCAGGTGTTCGGCGGGATCGGCTACACCTGGGAGCACGACGCCCACCTCTTTCTCAAGCGGCTGCTGGGCTGGAGCGAATTCCTCGGCGGCCCCGACGAATACCTCGCCGAGCTCGGCGCGCGCGTCACTCAGGCGAAAGGTGTCGCCACATGATCGGTTTCACCGACCAGGTCGCCATCGTCACGGGGGCGGGACGAGGATTGGGCCGGTTGTACGCGCTCGAGCTGGCCCGGCGCGGAGCCGCCGTCGTCGTCAACGACCTGGGTGGCGCCATGCACGGTGACGGCGCCGACCCCAGCGTCGCCGACGAGGTCGTCGCCGAAATCGAAAGCGCCGGAGGGGTTGCGGTGGCCTCGCACGACTCGGTCGCCAGCCCGGAGGGGGGCGACGCGATCGTCGGGCTGGCCGTGGAGCGCTTCGGGCGACTGGACGCCGTGGTGAGCAACGCGGGCATCTTCAACAGCGTCCCGTTCGACGAGCTGTCCGCCGAGCAGTGGCGGCGGATGCTCAACGTCCACCTGGACGGCGGATTCTATTTGAGCCAGCCGGCCTACCGCGTGATGAAAAGGCAACGCTACGGCCGGTTTGTCTTCATCTCCTCCTCCGGCGGGATGTTCGGGCAGCCGCTGGAGTCCCACTACGCGGCGGCCAAGGCCGGGTTGGTCGGATTGTCCAACGTGATCGCGATCGAAGGCGCCGACCACGGCATCCTGTCCAATACCGTGCTGCCGTTTGGGTTCTCGCGCATGGTCACCGAAACCGTGGGCGACCCGAAAGCCCTTGAGGAGATCGGCTTTCTGAGCATCATCAAGCCCGAGCTGGTGGTGCCCATCGTGGTGTACCTGGCGAGCCGGGCCTGCGACTTCAGCCATCAGAACTACTCGGCCTGCGCCGGCCGCTTCGCCCGGGTCTTCGTCGGCCTCGGCGAGGGCTGGCTGGCCCCCGACGCCGACGACACCCCGACCGTCGAAGACATCGACGCGCACCTGTCCGAGGTGTCGGCGACCGAGCCATTCACCGTGCCGGGCTCGATCTTCGAGGAAGTCTTCGCGGTGGCCGCCCAACGTGGCGTAGGCACCTGATGATGGACATCGACTACCTACTCACCGCCACCCGTTCGGCGCGCAAGACGCTGGACCTCGACGCGCCCGTCGACCTCGCCGAAATCCGCGACTGCCTGCGCATCGGCCTGCAGGCCGCCAACGGCTCGAACGCGCAGTCGTGGAAGTGGTTGGTCGTCACCGATCCCGGCAAGCGAGAACGGATCGCCGGGCTCTACCGCGAGTCCTACCTGCTTCGAGTCGGCGGCCAGTTGCTCGCCGACCTGATGCCGGCCGGCACGCCGGAGACCCGGCTGATGTCATCGACGGAGTGGCTGGTGGCCAACATGGCGCGGGTGCCGGTGCTGGTAATCCCGTGCTACGAGCCGTACCTGCCGCGCATCGACGGCGACGAGTCGTTCCACCTGGCGACGCTCTATGGCTCGATCTTCCCGCCGGTGTGGAACTTCCAGCTGGCCCTGCACACCCGCGGCTACGGGACCTGCGTCACGACCCTGCACTTGCACCGCGAACGCGAAGTGGGGCAGCTGCTGGATATCCCGAAGAACTACGTACAGGGCTGCCTGTTGCCGGTGGCGCGGCTGCGTGCCGGGCACCGGTTCACGCCGGCCCGGCGGCGGCCCGTCGACGAGGTGGTCGCGCTGGACGATTGGGACGGTCCGCCGCTCTAAGATGGGTCCATCAGCGCAGTCAGCAGCGCATTTCCCGCCGCAATTCTGATAGCCTTTACCAAAGATTTGGTTCACCGGGAGGACAGGTGCAGATGGCCAAAGCCGATGCACCGGACCAGGCCCGCGGCGCGGCGGACACGGGGACCCGCCGGACCGAGATCCTGCAGACCGCCGCGTCGCTCATCGCGTCGTCGGGATTGCGCACCTCGCTACAGGAAATCGCCGACGCGGCAGGCATTCTCCCGGGCAGCCTGTATCACCACTTCGAATCCAAAGAAGCGATCCTCGTCGAGCTGATCCAGCGCTACCAGGACGACCTCGACCGCATCGGGCGCGACGCGCAGGCCCGGCTCGACGAACCCGACGCGCGTCCCGCCGCCGAGAAAATCACCGAGTTGGGCGTGGCCATCGCCGACTGCGCGGTGGAGCATCGGGCGGCCCTGCAGATGTCGTTCTATGAGGGCCCCAGCGCGGACCCGGAGCTGACGAAGCTCACCCGGCAGCAGCCGACGGCCATCCAGGAGGCGATGCTGCAGACGCTGCGGGCCGGCCGGTGGAGCGGCTATATCAGGCCCGACATCGACCTTCCGGTGCTTGCTGACAGCATCTGTCAGTCGATGCTGCGGGTAGGGCTGCATGTCATCCGGGACAAGGCTGCCGCCGATCAGGTGGCGCGGCTCATGTGTCGAATCATCTTGCAGGGGTTGGCCGCCCGCCCACCCGCCGACGCGGCGCTGGATCGCTCCAAGGCCTTTGCCGCCGCCAGCGCCGTCATCGACGAGTGGGCCGACGACAGCGCCGCCGACCCCAGCGACAAGGCGGCCCACCTGCGTGCGGTCGCGCGCACGGAGTTCGGACGCAAGGGCTACGAAGTCACCACGATCCGGGACATCGCCTCCGCGGCCGGTCTGGGCACCGGCACCGTCTACCGCGTGATCGGCTCGAAGGACGAGTTGCTCGACTCGATCATGCGGTCGTTCGGCCAGAAGGTGGAGGCCGGTTGGGTCGCCGTGCTGCGCTCGGACGCGACGCCCGTCGAGAAGCTCGACGCGATGAGTTGGGTGCACGTCAACGCGCTGGATCAGTTTTCCGACGAGTTCCGCATCCAGCTCGCCTGGATGCGGCAGTCGCCGCCGACCACCAACCCGGGTTGGTCGTATCCCACCCGGCTGCGGCAGATGAAATCGCTTCTCTCCGAAGGGATCCGGTCGGGTGAGATACGCATCGAGACGCCGTCGACCGCGATGCTGGCGCGCTGCGTCATCGGCATGCAGTGGATACCGGAGAACATCCTGCGTGCCATCGGGATCCGGGCCTCGCTGCTGCACGCCCGGGACACGGTCCTACGTGGCGCGGCGGTGCCTGGCAAGTAGCGACCCCGGTGTTGAACCAAACAACTGTTACTCCTACAGTAGGGCCAGTAGAACCGCATTGGCGGTCACCGAGAAGGGGATTTCCATGACAGTTGTGGATCGGCTGCGTTATGACGGCAAGCGGGCGCTCGTCGTCGGCGGCGCGACGGGCATGGGCGCGGCGGCCGCGAAGTCGGCCGGGGAGCTCGGCGCCGAGGTCATCGTGCTGGACTACGCCCCGGTGAACTACGACGTCGCCAAGTCGATCCAGGTGGACCTGCGGGACCCCGCGTCGATCGACGCCGCGCTCGAGCAACTCGACGGTCCGGTCCACGCCGTGTTCTCGGCCGCCGGGATCGCCGACGGGACGACCGACCTGATGGCGATCAACTTCCTCGGCCACCGCTACCTCATCGAGCGCCTGATCGAGAAGAACCAACTGCCGTCGGGCTCGGCGATCTGCTTCATCTCCTCGGTCGCCGGCATGGGTTGGGAGAACGACCTGGAGCTCCTGACGGAGTTCCTGGCCATTCCGGACTTCGCGGCGGCCCAGGACTGGGTCAAGGCCCACGAGTCCGAAGGCGTCATCCACTACGGCTTCAGCAAGAAGGTCGTCAACGCCTACGTGGCGACGCAGGGCTACCCGTTGCTGAAGAAGGGCATCCGGATCAACGCCATCTGCCCGGGCCCTACCGACACCCCGCTGGCGCAGGCCAACGCCGATCTGTGGCTGACCTTCGCGCAGGACTACCGCGACGAGACCGGCTCCAAGGTGCACACGCCGGAGCAGATGGGCGACGTCATGGCGTTCCTCAACAGCGCCGCCGCATTCGGTATCAGCGGGATCACGCTGCTGGTGGACTACGGCCACACGATGGCTTCGTTGACCGGCGCCTACCCGCCGGGCAAGCCCATCATTGACCTGATCATGGGGCGCGTGAAGCTCTAAGCGCGCTAGCGTCGAACGTATGGCGCGCATCATCGTGTTCGGCGGCCACGGCAAGGTCGCCCTGCAATTGGCCCGCATCCTCACCGACCGCGGCGACGACGTCAGCTCGGTGTTCCGCAACCCGGACCACGCCGACGACGTGGAAGCCACGGGCGCGACGCCGATCACGGCCGACATCGAACAGCTCGACACCGACGCGCTGGCCGAGCTGGTGGCCGGCCACGACGCCGTGGTGTTCTCCGCGGGCGCGGGCGGCGGCAATCCCGCGCGCACCTACGCCGTCGACCGCGACGCCGCGATCCGGATCGTCGACGCCGCCGGTCAGGCGGGCGTCAGGCGGTTCGTGATGGTCTCCTACTTCGGCGCGGGACCCGACCATGGCGTTCCACCGGAGAACTCGTTCTTCCACTACGCCGAGGCCAAGGCCGCGGCTGACGAGCACCTGCGCGCCAGCGCCCTGGATTGGACCGTGCTGGGGCCGGGCCACCTGACCCTCGATCCCTCGACGGGACGGATCACTGTCGGCGACGCACAGGGCCGCGGCGGTTCGGTGTCGCGCGCCGACGTCGCGCTCGTCGTCGCCGCCGCGCTGGCCGATGACTCGACGATCCGCCGGACCATCGAGTTCAACAACGGCGACGTCCCCATCGCCGAGGCGCTAGCGGGCTGACGAGCCGGGATCCAGGTCGCGTACCTGCTGTGCCAGCCGCTGCGGACGCAAAAGTGGTGCGTTGTGGTCGAGCCCGGGTAGCACGAGTGCGTGTGCGCCTGGCGTTGCGTCGGCGATAGCGCGCGCTGCGCTGCCGAAGGCGGCCGGACTCCGCTGCCCGGCAAGGACATCCATGCGCATCGATACGGCGCCGTAGGTCGAAGCGGGTCCGTCCAATCCCAACATCTCCCGCCCTTCGAAAATGGTTGTCGGTATCAGATCTCGCTCCTGACGCCATACCGTGTTGAGCAGGGTCCGCGTCAGGGCAACCGCCACCGGTAGCGGGAGACGAGCCCACCCGCCCAGTTCGCGCATGAGTTCGGCCAGAGCGCGGACATGCTGTCCTTCCTCCGCCAGGCGCGTTACTCGCGAGAAAAATGGCGGCAAGGAGCCGTCTACTCCGACCCCCGCGTCGTACGTCACAACCCAACTCAACTGTTCGGCGGTGGCTCGAATGGCCGTTTGTAGCGCGATAAGACCGCCGTAACTGTGCCCGAATAACAGCCGCGAATGCGTCGCCTCCAGCGCGGCGAAGGTGTCGTCACACTCACGATCCATGCTGTAGGCCGAGCCCTGGGGACCGCTGTCGCCCCGGCCCCGCCGATGCACGAGGTGGACGGTGTAGGAGGTTGCCAATCGTCGCGCGAAGCGCCGGTAGCGTACCGGCGGAACCAGTCCCCCTGTCAGGACGACCAGCCCGGGTCCGGAGCCGATGCTGTCGATGGCGATCGCCGTGCCATCCGCCGACGTGACAAACGATTGCTCGAAGCCGCGCGCCGTCATCCGCACTCCGATCCGTCGCGGTTACGTCAGCGGGAGTTTAGCCACGACCGACCCGCACGGTAGTGTTAACGGCGCAGTTGGTTTGCTGACGCCCTGCTGGGCGCCGGCATCGAGCGAAGCACGTTAACAGTGCCTCGCGAGAGGGAACCCGGTGAAAGTCCGGGACTGTCCCGCAGCGGTAAGCAGGAACGACCGCCGTCAAATAGCACTGGTCCAGAGGGACCGGGAAGCGACGGCCAGTAGGAGCACCTCCGGGTGCGCGCCTGTGAGTCCGAAGACCTGCCGGCTGTGCCGGGCGCGCCGCGTCCGGCGGCACATCGCCTCGTGGAATGGGCGTTTGGCCTTCGGTTGCGGATAGCACCCCGCGGGTGCGCGCCGTCGACCGTTTGGCTGCGCGTCCGCGGGCGGTGACCACACCGTCGATTCGAAGGACGCGCTAGTGACACAGCAACCATTCACCGCCACCATTACCGGCTCGCCGCGCATCGGCCCCAAACGCGAACTGAAGCGCGCGACCGAAGGCTACTGGGCCGGCCGCACCAGCCGCTCCGACCTGGAATCCGTCGCCGCGACGCTGCGCCGCGACACCTGGTCTCACCTGGCCGAGGCCGGCCTGGACTCGGTGCCGGTGAACACCTTCTCCTACTACGACCAGATGCTCGACACGGCGGTGCTGCTCGGCGCGCTGCCGGGCCGGGTGGCCGAGATCCCCGACGAGCTGGACCGCTACTTCGCGGCCGCGCGCGGCAATAGGGACGTCGCTCCGCTGGAGATGACGAAGTGGTTCGACACCAACTACCACTACATCGTTCCCGAGATCGAGCCCGCGACCAAGTTCGCACTGAACCCCGACAAGGTGCTCTCCGAGCTGAAAGAGGCACTCGGTCAGGGCATTCCAGCGCGTCCGGTAATCATCGGGCCGATCACCTTCCTGTTGCTGTCCAAGGGCGTGAACGGCGGCGGCGCACCGATCGAGCGACTGCAGGAACTGGTCCCGATCTACGCCGAGCTGCTGTCGCTGATCGCCGATAACGGCGCGCAGTGGGTGCAGCTCGACGAGCCGGCGCTGGTCACCGATATCTCCCCCGACGCGCCCGCGCTGGCCGAGGCGGTCTACAACGCGCTGGGCTCGGTGAGCAACCGGCCCGCCATCTACGTCGCCACCTACTTCGGCGACCCGGGCGCGTCGCTGGCCGGGCTGGCCCGCACGCCCGTCGAGGCAATCGGCGTCGACCTGGTCTCCGGCGCCGACACGGCGATTGCCGCGGCGCCGGAGCTGGCGGACAAGACCGTCGTCGCCGGCGTCGTCGACGGTCGCAACATCTGGCGCACCGACCTGCAGGCGGCGCTGGACAGGCTGGCCGCCCTGCAGGGTTCGGCGGGGTCCGTCGCCGTATCGACGTCGTGCTCGACGCTGCACGTGCCGTACTCGCTGGACCCGGAAACCGATCTGGACGACGCGCTGCGCAGCTGGCTGGCGTTCGGTGCGGAAAAGGTGCGCGAGGTCGTCGTCCTCGCCCGCGCCCTGCACGAGGGTCGCGACGCCGTCACCGACGAGATCGAGGCATCCAACTCGGCCGTCGCGTCCCGCAAGAAGGACCCGCGCCTGCACAACGAGCAGGTCCGGGCCCGCATCGACTCGATCGTGGCCTCCGGCGCGCACCGGGGCGACGCCGCGCAGCGGCGGGCCAGCCAGGACGCGCGCCTGCACCTGCCGCCGTTGCCGACCACGACGATCGGCTCCTACCCGCAGACCTCGGCGATCCGGAAGGCCCGCGCGGCACTGCGGTCCGGCGAGATCGACGAGGCCGAATACGACCGCCGGATGAAGCGGGAGATCGCCGACGTCATCAAGCTGCAGGAGGACCTCGGCCTGGACGTGCTGGTGCACGGCGAGCCGGAACGCAACGACATGGTGCAGTACTTCGCCGAGCAGCTGGACGGCTTCTTCGCCACCCAGAACGGCTGGGTGCAGTCCTACGGCAGCCGCTGCGTGCGCCCGCCGATCCTGTTCGGCGACGTGGTTCGCACACACCCGATGACCGTCGAATGGATCACCTACGCGCAGTCGCTGACCGACAAGCCCGTGAAGGGCATGCTGACCGGGCCGGTCACGATCCTGGCCTGGTCGTTCGTCCGGGACGACCAGCCGCTGGCCGACACCGCCAACCAGGTGGCGCTGGCCATCCGCGACGAGACCGTGGACCTGCAGGCCGCCGGCATCGCCGTCATCCAGGTCGACGAGCCCGCGCTGCGCGAGCTGCTGCCGCTGCGTCGCGCCGACCAGGACGAGTACCTGCGCTGGGCCGTCGGGGCTTTCCGCCTGGCCACCTCCGGCGTCGCCGACTCGACGCAGATCCACACGCACCTGTGCTACTCGGAGTTCGGCGAGGTGATCGGGGCGATCGCGGACCTCGACGCCGACGTGACGTCCATCGAGGCCGCACGTTCGCACATGGAGGTGCTCGACGACCTGAACGCGGTCGGCTTCTCCAACAGCGTGGGCCCGGGCGTCTACGACATCCACTCCCCGCGGGTGCCGAGCGCCGAGGAGATGGCCGCGTCGCTGCGTGCCGCGCTGAAAGCCGTTCCCGCCGAACGGCTCTGGGTCAACCCCGACTGCGGCCTGAAGACCCGCAACACCGACGAGGTGACCGCGTCGCTGCAGAACATGGTCGCCGCCGCGCAGGAGGTGCGCGCCGAGTAGGCCGAGCCGTTACTCGGAGGCCACCTGGACCGGCACGTCGTCGTCCCAGGGCTGCCGCGTCACCATGTCGGCGACGCGGACCGTCCCGCGCTCGAACTCGCCGGTCGCGGCATCCACCAGGCGGTAGGCCTGCGTCTGCTTGTGGATCGGCTGGGCGTCGAGCAGGACGACGCGCACCTCGCCCGGGGCGAACCTGCAGCGTTGCTGCATGGCGGTGATCAGCTGCTCGTTGTGCATGTGACCGTCGCCGAAGTTCCACCCGATGGCCGTGCTGCAGATCCGCTCGCCGTCGGTGATGACGTAGTCGTCCTCGTTCTGGCCAGCCATGGCGCGGTGCGCCAGCGTGAACAGGGCGCGGCCGTGCGTGTTCATGGCGCGGAATGCGTAGCCGAGGTACATCGGGATCTGCGCGCGGTCCTTGCCGTAATAGCGCTCCAGCTGCGCCTGCGGCATGGCCGCGATCGCGACGATGCCGCGCCCGATCTTCTCGCTGGCAGATGGCTTGATGCACCACAGCGTGGTGTCCCAGTTGCCGGCGTAGTAACGCATGCCGGGCAGAAACGAGATCTTGCGCGGGAACAGGTTACCCAGGATGACGGTGCCCACGACGATGGCAAGCAGAATCGCCACCGGCACAGGGTGTTTCACGTCCGTCAGGCCAGTACGCGCATGGCCGACGAACAGCGACAGCACGCCGAAGATCATGAACACGTTCCACTCCAGCGGGACGCCCATGGGGATGGCCGTCAGGATGCCGAGGTGGAAGCAGACCATCACGATCGCGGCGATCGTGGTCGGCAACCCGCCGTGGGAGAAGAACAACACCACCGGCACGCACATCTCGATGAACGTGCTGACGTGCGCGAACAGCCGCGACAGGAATCCCGGCCGCAGATCGTCGGGGAACTTCTCGAAGAACAGCCGCTTGACAAACCGCGGCCGAAACAGCGGGTTGTTGGACATCATCGTGGAGATCACGAACGGGAAGTGCTTGTTGAGCTTCGACGTCGCCGCGCCCATCCAGATCACCAGGAATACCAGCTTGGCGGCGACGATCATGTCGACGGGCGCGAACAGGAACGTCACGGTCAGCGTCGCGTAGACCTCGCCGCGAGCGGCCAGGAAGATTACCTTGTCGCGCAGGCTGAGCACGCCGAGGAGCAGCAGGATCAGCACGATCTCCCACTTCGGCAGCAGTCCGGCCTTGCTGTGCAGCGCGGGGACCGGGCCGTTGCCGTCGGTGAACAAAGCGCTGACGATGAACACCAGCAGCAGCGCGTACAGCGCGACGTCCACCGGCTTGCGTTTGGTGCCCTGGGTCCAGCCGAAGCGGTCCGACCACGGTGGCAGCCGGATCGTGCCGAACCGCATCCAGTACAGGATCGAGCCCATCGGGGGGAAGAACCGGTTGTTCAGCGGCCCGAAACCGCAGCCGAGCCCGACCACCTCGAACAGCATCGTGTAGAGCACGACCTTTTCGAAGACGATCGGCTCCGCGTACCACGACTTGACGTCGGTGAACCCGTCGATGCCACGGGTGCTGAAGACGATCAGCCAGGCGAACAGGATGTAGAGCAGGATCTTGACGACGTAGAACAGGTGCAGCGCCACCGGCGTCCCGAAGCCCACCTCGGCCCAGTGCCGCGCCATCGGGCGGATCTTCTCGGCGCGCGTGCCCTTGCTCCACTCGTCGATGTCCACGTCGGGCAGCTCGGGCTTCAGGAATCCCATGGCGGACAGACTAGAACGCGTTCTACAGGGGTGCACGATACGCCCGCCATCCGGCGCGCGTGGTGGCCAATCCGCTACTTGCGGTACGTAAATTAGCTCCACTCAATAACAGTTAATTGTCGGCTGCGCTAATAGCATACTCACAGCAATAATTCAGGCTGATTTACCAACTCTTTGGCGGTTAAAGCCGTATATTACATACGCCTTTAACCTTCCAGCTGACTCTCGGGGGGACCCCAGCAAGGGGTTATCGGCAGGCGACGCTGCCACCCCGAGAGAGGTCCAGGCCATGAATTTTTCGGTCTTCTCGCCCGAGATCAACTCAGCCTTGATGTATTCCGGAGCGGGGTCCGGGCCGATGTTGGGGGTGGCGAACGCCTGGGCCGGACTGGCCAGTGAGTTGCAGGCCGCGGCGAGTTCGTTCTCGGCGGTGACGTCGGGGTTGGCGGACGGAGCCTGGCAGGGGCCCACGTCGGTGGCGATGGCGAGCGTGGCCACCAACTACGCGAAAGGCCTGATGGCTTCCGCGTCCCAGGCCGCCCAGGCGGCAAGCGAGGCCCGGCTGGCGGTGGCGGCGTTCGAAGCGGCCCTGACGGCAACGGTGCACCCGGCGGCGATCACGAACAACCGCAATCGGCTGTTCTCGCTGGTGCGGGCAAACCTGCTGGGCTTCGCAGGACCGGCGATCGCCGAGGCCGAGGCCGATTACGAGCGCATGTGGGCTCAGGACGTGGTCGCGATGTCCGGCTACCACGCCGACGCGTCCGCCCTGGTCGGCCGGCTGGCCCCGTGGCAAAACTTCCTGAAGGCCCTGCCCGGGGCGGCGGCCGGCGCCGCGGCGGCAGCGAGCCCCCTCGCCGCCGCGGCCGCCACGTCCGCCCCCCGACCCCTGGCAAGTTCGTTCTTCGGCATTACGCTGCCGAATATCTCCATACCGCCGATCGAATTCAAAAACCTGCCCATCGGCCCGATCGACCTGAACAACATCAATATCAGCAACCTGGGCTCCGCAAACGTGGGTGCCTACAACTTCGGCTTCGGAAACGTCGGCAGCTTCAACCTGGGCAGCGGAAACAACGGCAGTTTCAACATATTGGGCGCCGGAAACAATGGCGGCAACAACTGGCTAGGCGGCGGCAACCTCGGCAGCAACAACATCGGTGCCGGCAACGTCGGCAACGCCAACTACGGCTTCGGAAACCAGGGCATCGGCGCGACGGGCGGCCAGAACGTCGGCTTCGGCAACCAGGGCAACGGAAACTTCGGCTTCGGCAATAAGGGCACCGGCAACATCGGCTTCGGCAACAGCGGCACCAACAACATCGGGATCGGGCTCAGCGGCACCGGCCACGTGGGCGTCGGCAACATCATGAACGGCTTCAACTCGGGCACCGGCAACGTCGGTTTGTTCAACTCCGGCAACAACAACATCGGCTTCTTCAACTCGGGCAACGGCAACTGGGGCGTCGGGAACTCGGGCAACCTCAACACGGGCTTCGCGAACTCGGGCAACCAAAACACCGGCTTCTTCAATGCCGGCACGCTGAACTTCGGCGCGTTGAACTCGGGCAACACCAACACCGGCGTCGGAAACGTGGGCAGCGTCAACACGGGCAGCTGGAACGTCGGCAGCACCAACACCGGCGACGCCAACCCGGGCGCCTTCAACACCGGCTACTTCAACGCCGGCGACCTGAACACCGGCGGCCTCAACACGGGCGACGGCAACCTCGGGTTCAACTACGCCACCAACGGCAACAACCAGATCGCCTACAAGTACGAGATTCCGGTCAACATCCCGAAGCAGTCGTTCAGCTTCACTTTGTTGGACATCTCGATCCTGAGTATCACGCCCTATGTGTCTGTCGCGCTGAACATCCCGGTCACCGTGCTCGATATCCAGCCCGTCCCGGGCATCGGCAACTTCGGTTCCAGCGCGTTCGACGGAGCGGCCACCACAGCTTCGGGCTTCTTCAACCACAACACCGGCGCCTCGACGGCCCACAGCTCGGGCTTCCGCAACTGGAGCAGCAATACTTCGGGGTTCTCCAACAACATCGGCGCCACGGGCAGCGCCGGCACCGGCACCTCCGGTTTCTTGAACGTCGGCACGGCCAGCGCGGGCGCGCTGAACCTGGGCAACAGCGTTTCCGGCATCTACAACACCCTCAATGTCGGCTCCGGGCTGGCGAGCACCGGCGGCAGCAATGTCACGGGCGTGCTGACGGGATGGCAGAGCTTCAACCTCGGCTACGCCAACCACGGGCAACTCAACGCCGGCTTCGCCAACATCGGCAGCACCGTCGCGGGCATCGGCAACATCGGGACCATGGACTTCGGTATCGCCAACGACGGCAACTTCAGCGTCGGCATCGGCAATGTCGGCAACCTGAACTTCGGCTTCGGAAACATCAACAACGGGGCGTCGTTCAACATCGGTCTGGGCAACCACGGCACCGGGAACATCGGCTTCGGCAATGTGGGCAACAACAACATCGGGTTCGGGAACTCCGGCAACGGCAACATCGGGGCCGCGAACCTCGGCAGCAACAACATCGGCTTCGGGCTGTCCGGCAACGGCGGGATGGGCTTCGGCGACCTGATGAACGGTCTGAACTCGGGCAGCGGCAATCAGGGCTTCCTGAACTCCGGCAACAACAACATCGGCTTCGGCAACTCCGGCAACAACAACATCGGCTTCTTCAACTCCGGCAACGGGAACTTCGGCGTCGGGAACGCGGGCAACGTCAACACTGGCCTCTGGAACGCGGGCGTGGCCAACACGGGCTGGGGAAACCCCGGCGACCACAACACCGGCTGGTGGAACACCGGCTCCAACAACACCGGATGGGGCAACTCGGGCAGCCAGAACACGGGCTCGATGAACTCGGGCAGCACCAACACCGGCCCCCTCAATTCGGGCAACTTCAACACCGGCATCGGGAACTCGGGCGACGTCGACACCGGCGCGTTCATCACGGGCGACAAGAACAACGGCTTCCTGTGGCGTGGCCAGCTGGAGGGTGTGCTGCGCGGCCAGTACACGATCAACATCCATCCCAAAGCCCCTGTCACCCTTGGGATCAAGGGCAGCTGGGACATCGGCGTCGACAGCGGCACGTTCAACACCAACGTCCACTTCACCGTCGACTTCGGCTCGTACAACATCCAAGTCCTGAACCTCAACCCGAACCCCGGCCTGTCGCTCGGCTCGCTGAGTCCGACGTTCGCGCAGACCAACTCCTCGGGATTCTTCAACTTCGGCAGCGGTACGTCCGGCGGCTTCAACGGCCTGCCCGGCGGCACCAGCCACAGCCCCAACACCTCCGGGTTCTTCAACAACCTGGCCGCCGCCGGTCAGAACGCCTCCGGATTCCTCAACGGCCACATTCTGAACCCGGGCGATGACATCTCGGGCCTGGGCAACGCAGGCAACGCGATCTCCGGCCTGTTCAACACCGGCGGTAACACCAACTCCGGGATGGGGAACAACGGCAGCAACATCTCCGGCTTCTACAACCACTTCGTCGCGCAGATCGCGGCCATCAACGCGATCATCGCCCAGATCGAGGCCTTCCTGAGCAACCTGTGAATGAGTGGACCTGGGTGGCCGCCCGGTGGATGCTTAGGGGATGACAAGCAGACTTCGCTTCGCGGTGCTCGCCTCGGCCGTGTTGGTCGCCGGGACCGCCGTGCTCAGTCCCGTGGCGAGCGCCGACACACCGGGAGTCGGCGATTCGTGCACGGTGTTGCACGCCACCGCCAAGGACGGCAACGGCCGCACGATGTGGTGCAACCCGACCATGACCGGCGCCCACAGCCTGGTGTGGCAGTACGGCGGACCCTCCTAGCCGACGACCAACGCGCGCTGTGCGGGCCCGACGTACGCGCTCAGCGGGCGGATCAGGGCGTTGGACGCGGTTTGCTCCATGATGTGCGCTGTCCATCCGGTGATCCGGCTCATCACGAAGATCGGTGTGAAGCAATTGATGTCGAAGCCCATCAGGTAGTAGGCCGGGCCGGTCGGGAAGTCGAGGTTCGGCTTGATGCCGTTGGCCTCGGCCATTCCGCGTTCCAGGATTTCATAGATGTCGAGCCATTTCTGGCCATCGCGGGCGGCGGCAACCCGTTTGAGGGCCTGCTTCATGGTCGGCACCCGCGAGTCGCCGTTCTTGTACACCCGGTGACCGAAGCCCATGATCTTGTCCTTGCGGTCCAGCTTGCCGGCCAACCACTCCGATGCCTTTGCGGGCGCGCCGATTTCGAGCATGTCATGCATGACGGCCTCGTTGGCGCCGCCGTGTAGCGGCCCCTTGAGCGCGCCGATGGCGGCCGTGACCGCGCTGTAGATGTCGGACTGGGTGGAGGTGACCACGCGGGCGGCGAACGTGGAGGCGTTGAAGCTGTGTTCGGCGTAGAGCACCATGGACTGTTCGAACGCGTCCACGATCACTTGCTCGGGTACGTTGCCGAAGCACATGTGCAGGAAGTTCTGCGCGTAGTTCATGTGGCTATGCGGGGCAATGGGTTCCAGGCCACGACGACGGCGCATGTCGGCCGCGACGATCGTGGGCAGGATCGCGAACATGCGCAGCGATTTCGCGTAGTTCGCATCGGGGCTGCTGTCGTCCTCTTCGGCGTCTTCGGCGCCCAGGTAGCTGATCACGGTGCGCACCACATCCATCGGGTGGCAGATGTCGGGCTGCTTGGCGATCAGCGACAGCAGGGAGCGGTTCAACCGGCGGTTGGCACGCTCCCGCTGCGTGAACAACGCCAACTGCTGGTCGGTGGGCAGCTCGCCGTGCCACAGCAGGTACGCCACCTGCTCGAAGGTGCAGTGCGCGGCGAGGTCCTGCACCGCGTAGCCGCGGTAGGTCAGGGAGTTGGTCTCCGGCACCACCTTCGAGATGGCGGTCGTGTCGACGACGACACCGGCCAGCCCTTTGAATATCTTCGTGCTCATGAGGTGGCTCCTTCGAGGGCGGAGTTGTCGTCGGCGTAGCGCAGCAGTTCGTGCCGGCTGCGTGGCTGCATCCGGTCCAGCAGTCCGGATTGCGTTCCGGTGTGAGAGATTTCGCGAAGTCCGACGTCGACGGCGTACCTGGCCAGCCGCAGCGTGGTCAGCTGCTTGGCGAACTCCGTCATGTTGGCCGGCAACGGGGTATCCACCGCGTTGCGGAACTGCTCGAATTCCACCGGCGTGTGCAAGGCTTCGGACACGTACACCCCGTCAAACCCGAGTTCGGCGACCAGCTCGCCGACCAGCGGCGAGAACGCCCCCGGAAGCCTGTGCAGCCGAATGCCTTCCAGCGCTGCCCGGAACCGGGCCCGCTCGTCGGCCGCGGGTGCGGCAGCTCCGATCAACCCAGTCACCGGAAGATCCCCGGCGGAATAATGGGCGCCCGGTCGAGCACCAACGCACCGACCGTGACGTTGATCGCGCCCAGCGCGCCAGGCTGCAGGTCCGGTAGAGCTTCGACCGCCGACAGGAACCGTTGCCGCTCAGCGTCGGCGACGACACCGTCGGCAAGCTCGGTGAACTTTCCGATGTACTGCTTGCGCTCAAACGGCCTGGCGCCCAAGGGGTGAGCGTCCGCGACGGCGATCTCGTCGACGATCACCTCGCCGCTCGTCAGGGTGACTTCCGCCTGGGCGCCGAACGCCTTCTCCGCCGGATCGGTCGAGTGGTAGCGCCGCGTCCATTCGGGGTCCTCGACCGTGGAGATCTTGTGCCACAGCTCGATCGTGTCCGGGCGGTGCGCCCGCTCCGGTGCGTAGGACCGCTCGTGATGCCAGGCACCGTCCTGCAGCGCGACCGCGAAGATGTACATCACCGAGTGGTCCAGCGTCTCGCGGGAGGCATCTGGCTCCATCTTCTGCGGATCGCCTGCACCGGTGCCGATCACGCAGTGCGTGTGATGGCTCGTGTGCAGCACGATCGTCGCGACCTGGCTCAGGTCGCCGATCTGTTCACGCAGCCGGCGGGCCAGGTCGATCAGGGCCTGGCTTTGGTATTCGGCGGAGTGCTCCTTGGTGTAGGTGTCCAGGATCGCGCGCTTCGGCTCGCCGGTCTCGGGCAGCGGCACCTGATAGACGTGCTCGGGGCCGCCCAGCAGCCAGGCGATCACGCCGTCCTCGCCCTCCCAGATGGGCGCGGGCGCGCCCTCCCCGCGCATGGCCCGGTCGACGGCCTCGATGGCCACCTTGCCGGCCCAGGCGGGAGCGTAGGCCTTCCAGCTGGAGATCAGACCCTTGCGGGACTGCCGGGTGGCCGTCGTCAAGTGCAGCGCCTGCCCGATGGCCTGGTAGATGGTCTCCTTGTCCAGGCGCAGCATCGTGCCCAGTCCCGCGGCCACCGACGGGCCCAGATGCGCGACGTGGTCGATCTTGTGCTCGTGCAGGCAGATTCCCTTGACCAGGTTGACCTGGATCTCGTAGCCCGTGGCGATGCCGCGGATCAGGTCGGCCCCGCCGAGGCCGAGGTGTTGGGCCACGGCGACCAGGGCGGGGATGTTGTCACCCGGGTGGGAGTACTCGGCGGCCAGAAACGTGTCGTGGTAATCCAATTCGCGCACCGCCACGCCGTTGGCCCAGGCCGCCCACTCCGGCGAGTAGTCGCCGCTGACGCCGAAGACCTTGGCGCCCCCGGCAGAGACGGGATGGGCCAGCGCCTGCGCGCGCGCCGCGGCGACCGGCCGCCGGAGGACCGAGGCCGCGGACACCGCCGCGTTGTCGATGATGCGGTTGATGACCATCGCTTCGGTCCCCGCGGGCACAGCCACCGGATCCGCCGCCACCTCGGCGATCTTCCACGCCAGGTGTTCGCTACGGGGGAAGTCGTCGGCGCTGCGCCGGGTTCGAACCTCATGGTTGCGCATATCACGCACAGTACGCAGCGGCGAATATGGCGTAAATGGCCTATACAGGCGTAATTTTGTGGCCTTGGCGGCCAGGTTTTGCAAACTTTGTGAAAGGCGGCGGGCGTAGCGTGACACGGGTGGCGAAGACGTTCGCCGGTGCGCGATTGCGGCGGCTACGAGAGGACCATGGGCTGACCCAGGCCGCGCTGGCGCGCTCCCTGGGATTGTCGGCCAGCTACGTCAACCAGATGGAGAACGACCAGCGACCCATCACGGTGCCGGTGCTGTTGACCCTCAGCGCGCGCTTCGACCTGCCGACGCAGTACTTCGCACCGGATTCCGATGCCCGCTTGATCTCCGACCTGAGCGAAGTTCTCGCCGAGGCGCCCGCGACCGCCGCGCAGATCGAGGAACTCGTGGCGCGGATGCCGGCCGTCGGCCAGACGTTGGTCAACCTGCACCGCCGCCTGCACGACGCCACCGCCGACCTGGAGGCGCTGCACGGCCGGGCCAACGTGGAGGTTTCGACGACGTCGCAGCAGCCGATGCCGTTCGAGGAGGTCCGCGATTTCTTCTACGACCGCAAGAACTACATCGCCGAACTCGATCTCGCGGCTGAGGAGCTGTTCACCCGTCATCGCCTGCGGGTCGGCGGACTCGACGGACAACTGGCGGAGCTGCTGGCCGACAAGCTTGGCGTCACCGTCGTCGTCGACGATGGCGATGCGCTGAAACCCAACTCCAAGCGCCTGTTTCACCCCGAATCCAAGACGCTGTACGTCGCGCGGTGGCTGCACCCCGGCCGACGCGCTTTCCAGCTCGCGACGCAGATCGCCCTACTCACCCAGCCCAGGCTGATCACCGGGATCATCGCCGCGGACGACCAACTCAGCGACGAGGCACGCGGGGTGGCGCGCATCGGCCTGGCCAACTACTTCGCCGGTGCCCTGCTGCTGCCGTACCAGAGGTTCCTCGACGCCGCGGAGAGCGTCCGCTACGACATCGACCGGCTGGCAAGGCGATTCGAGGTCGGCTTCGAGACCATCTGCCACCGGCTGTCCACGCTGCAGCGCCCCAACGCCCGCGGTGTCCCCTTCATCTTCGTCCGCACCGACAGCGCGGGAAACATCTCTAAACGTCAGTCTGCCACCGCATTCCACTTCTCCCGCGTTGGCGGCAACTGCCCGCTGTGGGTGGTGCACCACGCCTTCGCCCGGCCCGGCCAGTTCCTGACTCAGGTGGCCCAGATGCCCGACGAGCGTGCGTATTTCTGGATCGCGCGAACCACCGCGACGGAGCCCAGCCGATATCTGGGGCCCAACAAGAGCTTTGCCATCGGGCTCGGCTGCGACATCGCCCACGCCGACAAACTGATCTACTCGGTCGGCATCGACCCCGCCGATGCCGAGTCCGTCGTGCCGATCGGCGCCGGCTGCAAGATTTGCGACCGGCCAGCCTGTTCCCAGCGCGCCTTCCCGTATCTCGGCCACCGGGTGCACGTCGACCCCCACACCAGCACCGACCTGCCCTATCCCCCCATGGTCGCCGGCTAGGTTGCGCGAGCAGACGCAAAAGCCCCTTCCT
>NZ_JCALCE010000003.1:0-324470 GCF_059812195.1 Mycobacterium sp. NGS68
GGAAGATTTTGCGTTCGATCTGTCGGCCCGCAATGTGGCTGCGCTGGAATCGATCCTGGCCAAGACGGCCGGCAAGGACCGCGACGACATCAGCCGCGCAGATGCCTGCCACCCCGATCTTGACGACGACCTGGAGCGGCTGTACCGGCAGTTGATGTTCGGCAGGGGCCTGGCGTGCGTGCGGGGCTTCCCGGTCGAGCAGCACTCCATCGAGGACCTGGAACGGATCTACTGGGCGTTCTGCAGCCACCTGGGCTACCTAGTGTCCAACAATTCCTTTGGGCACCGGATGGTGCGCGTGCAGGAGGAGATACTGCCCGGCGGCGTGCAGCCCGCCCGCGGAACGAAATCCCGCGCCGAACTGGCCATGCACAACGACGCCGCCGACATCCTCTCGCTGCTGTGCGTGTACCCGGCCGCCGAAGGCGGGGAAAGCCAATTCGCCAGTGGGCCCGCGGCGCACAATCGGATACTGGCCGAGCGCCCCGATCTGCTCGGCGTGCTCTACCAGGGATTCCCGCATCACCGGCGCAGCGAGCAGCCCGATGACCAGCCGGACGTGACGCCCTACGATGTCCCGGTGTTCTCCCAGGTCGACGGTCGCATCTGCATCAACTTCACCTACAGCAGCATCCTGCCCGCGATGCGAACGCTGGGGCGCGGGTTCACCGCCGAACAGAGCGAGGCTGTCGAGTTGCTCCGCAATCTCCTGGTCGAGCAGCAGGTCGAGTTCCGGTTGGAGTCGGGCGAAGCCGCAGTGGCCAACAACTTCGCGATGTGCCATTCCCGGTCGGACTTCGTCAGCAGCACCGACCCGAAGAAGGCGCGTTGTTTCCTGCGCGCCTGGATGGAAGTGCCGCTCGCCGACCGACGGCTGCCGATCGGTCGCGAGTACTTCCACATGGAAAACAAGGACCTGCGGCTGGGTTACGACGTGGTCGAAGGCCGCGACGGGACAATCTCGCGCAACGACTACAAGAACGTAGACACCGCGTTGGCCGATATGTTCAAGGCCGCGCAGGCCAAGCCCAAAGCCGGCAAGCGGTGAGCAGCCGCACCTGCGCTAGCGGGCGGCGATGACAGCTGGGGTGCGCCCGCGGCTGGTGTACGAACGCTGGACCGATCCGGTTGCCGGGGACCTTCTCGAGCTCGCCGAGATCGACCTGGTTTGGCTCGACGCGCGCGCATCGGACGAACAGGGCTGGGCGGCACTGGAATCCGCGCACGGTTACCAGGTCGCCACCCGCACCGACGTCGCGTCCGTCGCCGGGGGTACGCAATGGCTGGCAGGCGAGGCACTGATCGCGCGCTGTGCGTGCCTGCTGGCCGTGTGTTCGGCCGGCGCCGGCTACGACGTCATCGACGTCGACGCGTGCACCAGGGCGGGCATCGCGGTGTGCAACAACTCCGGTCCCGGCGCCGAAGCGGTGGCCGAGCACGCCCTCGGGTTGATGCTGGATCTCGCCAAGAAGATCACGCAGGCCGACCGCATGCTGCGCGGCGGCGGACTGGGGGACCGGCTGGTGTTGCGCGGCAGCCAGCTGCAGGGCAAGACGTTGGGCGTCGTGGGGATGGGGGCGATCGGCAGGCGGCTGGTGCAGTTGTGCGCGCCCTTCGGCATGGAGGTGTTGGTATTCGACCCCTACCTCGACGAACCAGCCGCGCGCGCTTACGGCGCGCGGCTGGTGTCGCTGGCCGAACTCGTCGAGCATGCCGATTACGTCCAGGTCATGTGCCCGCTGACCGCCGAAACGGAGGGCCTGATCGGCAAGGAGCAGTTCGGCGCCATGAAACCGACCGCCTTTTTCATCAGCACCGCCCGCGGGCGGGTGCACGACGAACAGGCGCTGCTGGACGCGCTCGTCGGCGGCGGCATCGCCGGCGCGGGTCTCGATGTCTTTCACGACGAGCCGCCGCGGGCGGACAATCCGCTGCTTGCGCTCGACAACGTCGTGGCCACCCCGCACACCGCGGGAATCACCGCCGAGGCGGTGCGCGACATCGCGGTGGCGACCGCCACCCAGTGGCGGGCGATATTCGAGGGCCGCATGCCGCCGCGGCTGGTGAACCCCGACGTGTGGCCGCGATACTGCGAGCGCTTCGAGCGCATTTTCGGGTACCGTCCGGCCGCGCATTCCGAACCCGTTGCGGCAGATTGAAATAACCTGTGCAGAGGCCGCACGCGAAAGAGCTCTCTCAAGACAGAAGGGGCGCCCATGGTCCTGGAAACGATCGCGTTCGAGGTCCGGGGACATACGGCCTGTGTGACGCTGAACCGCCCGGAGGTGCTGAACGCGATCAACGACGAGATGATCGCGGAGCTGTCCGAGGTCTACGCGGAGATCGAACGTTCCCAACATATTTGGACGGTCATCATCACCGGCGCGGGTCGTGCGCTGTGTGTCGGCGCGGACGTGAACAAAGCCGCCGACCACGATATGGAGAACGCCGCGGGCATCGATAATCAGGGCGAGCAGATCCTTAGCTCGATGCGCCAGTGGGATGCGCCGCAGGAGGCGACACCGCCTTGGTTGCAGATGACCAAACCGATCATCTGCGCGGTCAACGGCATCGCGTGCGGTGCCGGGATGGATCTGGTCACCACCGCCGATATCACGATCGCGTCCGAGCGTGCCACGCTGATGGACCCCCACGTCAGTATCGGTGTGGCTTCGGGACGCGAAGCGGTCCGATTGGCCCGCATCCTGCCGTTGCCCGTCGTGATGAGGCTTGTGCTGATGGGCAGGCATGAGCGACTCGACGCGCAACGTGCCTACGACTTGGGGGTGTTCACCGAGGTTGTGGCTCATGACGCGCTGATGGGCAGGGCATGGGAGATCGCCGATGTGGTGAACTCGAATGCGCCACTGGCGGTGCGGGGTTCGCGGATGGCGGTGCGCAAGGGGTTGACGCTGCCGATCTACGAAGCGGAGTTGCTGGCGGAGAACTACCGGATGAAGGTGGCGTTGACCAAGGACGCGGTCGAGGGCCCGCGGGCGTTTCTGGAGAAGCGGCCGCCGCAATGGAAAGCGCACTAGCCCAAGGTGATAATCACCATACCCAGCTAGGTATATCGCGATTCTCAGTAGCGATCCCGTATCCTCGCTCTCATCATGGTTGCGAAAAAGGGCGCCGACGTCGTAGTCGAGGACGGCATCGAACCGGTCGGCGCGGACAGCGAAATGCCCACCACGTGGCAGCAGCGCACGATCGAACGGCGACTCAGCACGGCCCGAGCGCGCGCGCTGGCCCGCAGCTCACGGTTTCTGGCGACGGCTCTCGAATTGGTCGAGGAGTCGGGCCGTGCCGACTTCACGATCCAGAAGCTGATCGACCGGTCCAATCTGAGTTTGCGTGCCTTCTATCAGCATTTCGCCGGCAAGGAAGAACTCTTGCTGGCGTTGTACGAGAACGTCACGAGCCAGTTCACCGAGGGCATTCGCCAAGAGGTCACGGCGGCCGAAGGTCCGATGGAACAACTCGAAGCGTTCTGCCGAGGCTTCCTCTCCCGGGCCGAGTCCTCGGAAGCGGTCGGCGGCCGGGTGATGACCATCTACAACCTCAGCCTCGAGATCGAGCGGCCCGCCGATTTCGCGAAGATCTGGGAGCCGCACCAGAAGCTGCTTACCAAGATCCTCACCGCGTGCTCCCGCGCCGGCCTCGTTCGCAAGGACCTGACGCCCGCCCAGCTCACCACTTTGCTGAACTCGACGCTGACCGCCCTGGCCCAGATCGGCGTCTTTCACGGCGCCAGCAAGGGGGCCGAACTGACCGAGGACGATTTGTGGGCGTGGTGCCGACAGGCCGTGGCGCTGCCCAGCGACGCGAAGCGTAGGGCCCCGCGTGCCAAGCCCGCGGCCGCGGTCGCCGCCACCCGGCGGCCCAGGAAGCTATCGGGGTAGGCCAAGCCCGCGCTGGGCGATGATGGTCCGCTGCACCTCACTGGTGCCCGCGTAGATCGTCGTGCCGAGCGAGAACCGCAGCAACTGTTCGAAGCGTCCCCGCTCGGGCGCCGTGGGTTCGAGATAGCTGCGCAGCCCGTCCGGGCCGACCAGTTCGACCATGTCCTGACTGGCGCGTTCCAGCGCCTCGGTGCTGAACACCTTCGACATCGGGCCCTCCGCGACGGGGGTCTGGCCCTGCTTGGTCATCCAGACGCAGCGTCGCTGCAACAGCATTGCCACCTCGTTTTCGACTGCGACCCTGGCGATCCGGCGCCGGACATCGGTGTCGGCGATGCGCGGCACACCGTCGTCGCGGGTGGTCTTGGCCCAGCGCTCGGCGTGGTGCAGCAACCGGGTCAGATGCGGACCCCAGCCGGAAGCGTGCTCGTGCTGCAACGAGACACCGAGGACCCGCCAACCCCCGTCGATATCGCCGATGCGCCATTGGTCCCCGATGCGCACGTCGCTGTAGAAGGTGATGTTGGTGCGTTCGCCGGACAGCATCCAGACAGCCTGGGCCGCGAAACCGGCAGAGTCGCTCGGCACCAGAAACATGGTCAGGCCCTGGTGTTTTGGCTTGTCCGGACTAGTGCGCGCGAGCAGGAAGATGTAGTCGGCGATGTGGCCGTTGGTGGTGAACATCTTGGAGCCGTTGATCACCCACTCGTCGCCGTCGCGAACGGCTCTGGTCGCCGCGGCGGCGACGTCCGAGCCGCACTCGGGCTCGGTGAACCCGAGCGCGATCGTCAGGTCGCCGCTCATGGCTTTGGCCAGGATGCGCTCACGCATGTCCGGCGTACCGACCTCGCGGATGATCGCCGCCACCATTCGGGTGGTTTCCGAGAGGTACATCGGAGCGTCGAAGCGCATCAGCAGCTCGTTGAGCACCTGCGCGTCCCAGGCGTCGCGCTGCTGCCCGCCGTATTCCTCCGGCCAGTCGGGGGCGAAGTAGCCGTTGGCGACGAGGCCCTTGGCGAAACCGTCGTCGTGGGCGACGCCACTTCGGTACAGGCGTTCCTCGAACTCGGGGGTCAGGATCCGCTCGAGATGCGCATGCACCTCGTCACGGTAGGCCGCGGTCTCCGGGTCGAGCTGAAAGTGCATGACCGGCCCCTAACTGCCGTCGTGAAGCCGTCGTGGCCGACAGCGGCGATATTGCTACTCTCAAATTTGAGAGCAATGGTATCCGCACGCGATGGGACCGACGAACGTGGATCTGAGCCTTTCCGGCGAACAGCGGCAACTCGTGGAATCGTTTGCCGCCCTCTATGCCCGCGAGTCGACGTCGCAGCGCGTTCGCGCCGCCGAACCGCTGGGTTTCGACCCCAAGCTGTGGAAAGCGCTGCGGGATACGGGTGCCGTCGAAATGGCGGTCGACGAGCACGCCGGCGGTGGGGGTGGATCCCTCTTGGAGTTGGCCCTGGTAGCCGAACAATCCGGCCGCGCAGTCGGTTCCGCGCCGGTCATCGAAGCCCAGGTCGCCGCCCTGCTGCTGTCCAGGTGCGGCGCGGCCGGTGGCGATCTGCTGGATGCGGCGCTGCGCGGTGACAAGCTGATCACCTTCGCGCCGCGCCGTGGGCGGGGCGAGCGGCTGGGACTGGTACCCGCCGGCGCCGTCGCCGACGTGGCGGTCGCACTGCTCGACGATCGATTGGTCGCGGTGCCGTTGGATGGCAACCGCCGGCCGGTGCACAACCTGGGTTCGCTGCCACTGGCAGACGTCGGGCCGGGGGAGCGGGTCATCGTGCTCGCCGATGCCGCGGACGCGCACGGGTTGTTTTCCGACGCACTGGATGTGTGGCTGACCCTGACCGCGATGGCATTGGCGGGCGCCGCGCGCAGGGCCGTCGAGATCGGCGTCGAGTACGCCAAGCAGCGCCACGCATTCGGCGCGGCAATCGGTAGTTATCAAGCCGTCTCGCATCCGCTGGCCGACAGCGCCACCGCCGCCGATGGCGCGAGACTGCTGGGCCTGCAGGCGGCTTGCTCATTCGCGGATGAGCCGACGCGCTCGTGCGAGCTGGCGGCCATGGCATTCGCGTTCGCCTACGAAACCGCGCGTGATGCCACCCACCGCAGCCTGCACATTCACGGCGGTTACGGATTCGGCATGGAGCAGGACATCCAGCTGTACTACCGGCGCGTTCGCGGCTGGGCCCTGGTCTACGGCGAGTCGGCCGTAGCGCTGGACAGGGTGGCCGACGCGCGCTACGGGCCCGCCGCTGTGTGACCGGCGCACCAGGTCGCGTGGTTTTCCCGCGTGCGGAACGGGCGGTCCCTCATCGCGCCCGGGGGCGCAACTGGTAATGATATTCTTGCCGCTGAGAATATACGTTCTCACTGATTGACAACTGGGAGGCCCTGCGTGACTGCCGCAGTCGTAAAGACGCGTAAGCCGCGCGTGGTCCTCTGGGGGCCAGGCCAAGTCGGCGTCGGAGCTTTGCGGGCGGTCATCGGCCACCCCGGGCTGGACCTCGTCGGCGTCGTCGTGCACAGCGCGGCCAAGCACGGCCGCGACGCCGGCGACCTGTGCGGGTGCCCGAACACCGGCGTGATCGCCAGCACCGACATCGACGCCGCGCTGGCTTCCGACGCCGACGTCGTGGCCTACTTCGCGTCGGGCGACTACCGGTACCGCGAGGCAGCGCTCGACATCGCGCGATGTCTGCGCGCCGGAAAGAACGTCGTGTGCACCTCGCTGGTTCCGTTGTGCTATCCGCCCGCCGCTGATGCCGAGACGGTCCAACTTCTTGAAAGTGCCTGCGCGGCGGGCGGAACCAGCGTGTTCAACAGCGGCGTCGATCCGGGTTGGGCAAACGACCTCATCGCCCTGGTGATGTCGGGCTTCTGCGGCTGGGTGGACACGATCACCACTCAGGAGATTCTCGACTACGGCGGCATCAACCAGCCCGAGATCATGTTCGACTTCATGGGCTTCGGGCATCCGCCGGACTTTCCGGCGCCACTGCTCGACCACAACCGGCTGGCGGCGCTGTGGTCACCGGTGGTGCACCTCGTCGCCGACGGGCTCGGGCTTCCGCTCGACCGCGTCGACACCTCCATCGAGCCGTGGCTTGCGACCGAGCGCTACCAGGTCGCGTCCGGTTGGGTCGAGCGGGGAACCATGGGCGCCATGCGTTTTCGGCTCGCCGGTGTCGTCGACGGCGAGGAACGCGTCATCCTCGAACACTTCACTCGGATGGGTGAGCAGTCCGCACCGGACTGGCCCCGGCACCCGTCCGCCCATGGCGGCTACCGGGTGATCGTCGACGGAATGCCGACCTACACCGTCGACATCGAAATGCACGGTCGCGGGAGCAACTTGCGGGGCCTGACCTACGCGACCGTGATGCGCGAGCTCAACGCCATCCCGGCGGTCATCGCCGCGCCTCCGGGTCTGCTGTCCACCCTCGACCTGCCGGTGATCACGGGACCCATGCGCGGTGGTCGCTGGACGGGTGTGCTCGCGCGAACGGCACCGCGGTGACCCCCGAACCGGTGCCCCGCGTTTCGGAAAACCTCTGGACCGTCATGAGTTCGGCCACTGCGGTGCGGACCTACCGAGACGAACCGGTCAGCGCCGAAGTTTTGGAGCGCTGCCTGCGGGCCGCGACATGGGCACCGTCGGGAGGCAACCAGCAGCCCTGGCGATTCGTGGTGCTGACCTCACCCGAAGCGCGCGCGGTGATCACCGCGGCCGCCGGAGAGACGTGGCGCGCGATAACCAGGTTCTACGGGTTCTCCGCCCCCGCCGACCACGCGAGTGACGCCAAATCGCGTGTCCTGCGTGCGATGCGGGAGCACACGAGGGTCGGTGGTGAGGCTCCCGGGTTGGTGTTGTTCTGCGTGCAGCCTCAACCCGGTTGCTCAGACCTGCAGAACGGCGGCTCGATCTTTCCTGCGGTGCAGAACTTTCTGCTGGCTGCGCGCGCCCAGGGGCTTGGCGCCGCGATCACGCTGTGGCATGGGGCCTGCGACGCTCAATTGCGCTCGCTGGTAGGCATTCCCGACGACTGGAAGATCGCGACGTTGGTTACCGTCGGCTGGCCGAGCGGTGGGCACCATCCGGTGCGGCGCCGGCCGCTGCCAGAGGCCGCCGCCGTGGACCGCTGGGACCGGCCCTGGGGAGCCACCGATCCGGCTTCCTGAGGCCGGTGCTTGCCCGCGGCGGCGCGTGCAGTATGGTGAAAATGGTCATTCTCTCCTGTCGGAATTGGTATTTCGCAAACTGACGCCGCAGGCCTTTCCCGAAGGAGCTCATCGGTGAGCGTAGACATCCGAATCGTCTCGCCCGACGACCACCTGGTGGAGCCGGCCGATCTGTGGACCAGTCGGCTCCCGGCGCGCTACCGGGACATCGGGCCGCGGATCGTTCGCACCCGCGGGCGGATGAATCCGTCCGTCACTTCAGACGTCGCATTCATCGAGGATGACGAGGGCCGCGACGCCGACATCTGGCATTACGAGGATGCGATCATCCCGATCCCGCTCATCAGCGCGGCCGCCGGGTATGACCTCGACGAGCTCACTACCGACCCGATCACCTACGACGAGATGCGTCCCGGCTGCTACCGTCCCGCGGACCGCCTCGCCGACATGGACATCGCCGGTATCGAGGCCTCGGCGTGCTTCCCCAATACCCTCGTCCGCTTCTGCGGCCAGCGCTTCCTGTACGGCAAGGACAAGGAGCTGGCCAGGCTCTGCGTCGAGGCGTACAACGACTTCCAGATCGACGAGTGGGGCGGCAGCTCGAACGGTCGGCTGATTCCGCTCGGCATCATCGAACTCTGGGACGTCGAACTGGCCGTGCGGGAGGTCGAGCGCGTCGCGGCCAAGGGCATGCGTGCCGTGTGCTTCTCGGAGCTGCCGTCCCGCCTCGACCTGCCGTCCATCCACAGCGGCTCCTGGGACCCGTTCTTCGCCGCGTGCGAACGCAACCAGGTGGGCATCATGCTGCACATCGGGTCGAGTTCCTCGTTGACCAAGTCGTCGCCCGACTCTCCGCACGTCGTCACCAGCGCGCTGATGGCGGTCAATTGCACCATCGCGCTGGTCGACTGGCTGTTCTCCGCCAAACTCATCCAGTTCCCTGACCTCAAGATCGCGTTCGCCGAGGCCCAGGCCGGGTGGATCCCGTATTACCTGCAGCGCGTGGATGAGGTCTGGGAGGACCGCAGGGCGTGGGGTGGTATCCATCCGCTGCTGACCGAACCGCCCAGCAGCCAGGTGCCTGGCCGGGTGTACTTCTCCACCTTCGGCGACCCGGTCGCGTTCCGCATCCTCGATCTGGTTGGGCCGGACCAGCTCATGTTCGAGACCGATTACCCGCACAACGACACCAATTGGCCGAGAAGCCTCGAGGTCGCCAACAAGGCGACCGAGGGTCTGGACGAGGAGACTAAGCGCAAAGTGCTGTCCACCAACGCCAAGACCTTCTTCGGCCTCGCGTAGGGCGCCCGCCCATGTTTCGGATCGACAGCTCTCGGTGGTTGACCGTCAAACGCAGCCGGTGTCGAATGTGCAATCCGTCGAGCCTCAAACGTGTCCGCGTGCGCAACCCGCGCCGGCGGGTCCCTATACCGCGACCGTCGCCTCGCTGAGCATGACTTCGGAGGCAGCGCGCTCGCCGGAGCGGACCGCCCCGTCCACCCATCCGCACATCTTCGCCGAGCTCTCGGTGCCCGCCCAGTGGATGCGGCCGCACGGCTCGCGCAGCGCGTGGCCGAATTCGGTGAGCACGCCGGGCGCCGCGTGGCTGAGCATGCCACCGCCCGAGAATGATTCGCGGCTCCAATTCTGTTCGACGAACTCGACGGGCTTGCCCGCTCTGGCGCCGAACCGGTGGACGAGGTCGTCGAGCACCAACCGGCGGCGCTCGGCCTCGTCGAGGCTGTCGTACTTGCGGGCCGTCGGGCCCTCGATGATCACGCACAGGATGCCCGGCGTGCCGGTGTCGGTGCAGGCGTCGATCGTGACCTGCGCCAGCGTCCCCGGCGCCGCGGACTGGCCGCATAGGCCGTCGGCGCGCCAGAAGGGCTCGTCGTAGACGATCGAGATCTTGGTGATCGCGCCGCCTGGCATGCGCTGGTGCAGGAATGCCCTGTCGGTGGGAAGCATTGGCTCGTAGATGATTTGGCTCGCAATCGCGATCGGTACGGCGACAATGACGCGTCGGGCACGGATGCTGTCGCGGTCAGACCGCACGGTCACCCCGCCGGCGTCCTGGGTGATCCGCCGGACCGGCTGGGAGAGGCGGATCGCGTCGCCCAACTCGGCGGCCATCGGCCCGTACACCGCGCCCATGCCGCCGACGATCCGCGCGTCCTGCGATGCGCCCTTGCCGCCGAGCACGAAGCTGGGCCCGCCGCCCGACGCCATCTGGTACAGCACGAACAGCATCGACACCTCAGAGGGAGCCGACGTGTAACAGCCGGCGACGGCCATTTCCAACAGGTCGTGCGCGGCCTTGGCCCTGACGTTGCGGTCCAGCCACTGGGCCAGCGTCATGCGATCCCACTTCGCGGCGTTCTTCGCCCGCCAGGGCGCCTCGAGCGGGATCGATTTGCAGGCCTGGCCGAGTCCGTAGAACCCCGCGCCGAGGTTGAGCGACGCCCACGGGCCGAGGCTCCACGGGATGGTGCCCCGATAGCGGGACGGCTTGCCGTCGACGACCATCATGTAGTCGCCGTCGGTGTACTGCTTGAAGGTCGCGACGTTGAATTCGTTGATCAGCGCGTGTATCCGGTCCTGGGTCGGCCCGACCCAGGCGCCGCCCTTGTCGATCCACGATCCGTCGTCGCGGTTGACGGTGTAGGTCCGGCCGCCGAGGCGGTCGCGCGCTTCCAGCAGGGCCACCGAGTGGCCGGCCCGCTTGAGGCGAAGGGCCGCGGTCAGGCCCGCGAAACCACCGCCCACGACGCATACGTCGACGTCAGCCATGGTGATAAGGCCTACCTGCCCGCCGCCTGGCAGTCAATGGCCGGCAGTCAATGCCGAGCAGACGCAAAAGTCCCCGATTTCTTGCCAGAAGAGGGACTTTTGTGTCTGCTCGCGGGCGAACGGCCCCTAGCTCCAGGCGACCGGCAGCGCCTTGATGCCGTGGATGAACTGCGACAGCAGCCGCGACGGCTCGGCGGTGGCGGCGATGTCGGGAATCTCGCGATACAGCTCCTCGAACATCACCCGGATCTCGCGGCGGGCGAGGTTGGCGCCCAGGCAGAAATGCGCGCCGCCGCCGCCGAAACCGACGTGCGGGTTCGGGTCGCGCGCCAGGTCGAACGTCCAGGGATCGGCGAACTTCGACTCGTCGCGGTTTGCCGAGTTGTACCACAGCGTGACCTTGTCGCCGGCGGCCAGCTTGGTGCCGCTCAGCTCGAAGTCCTGGGTCAGGGTGCGCCGCATGTACACCACCGGCGACGCCCACCGCACGATCTCCTCGACCGCGGTGGGCGCGAGGCGGTCGAAGTCCGACCACCAGCGCTCCCGCTGCTCCGGGTAGCGGGACAGCGCCAGCACGCCGTGACTGATCGCATTGCGCGTCGTTTCGTTGCCGGCCACCACCAGCAGGATGAAGAACGACGCGATTTCCGTCGACGACAGTCGCTCGCCGTCGACCTCCGCCTCGACGAGGCTCGACGTCAGGTCGTCGTGATGATTGACCCGCCGGTCCTCGGCGAGCGCGGTGGCATAGGCCCCGATCTCGGTCGAAACCTTGAGGAACTCCTCGAAATCGCTGGTGAAGTCCGGGTCGCCGAAGCCGAGAATAACGTTGGTCCAGTGGAATACCCGCTGGTGGTCCTCCTCGGGAATCCCCATCATGTCGCAGATGACCTGCAGCGGCAGCGGGCCGGCGAGCTCGCTGACCAGGTCGGCTTCGCCGTCGGGATGGTTGGCGATCATCGACGCGACCAGCCGGTGCGCTCGCTCGCGCACCGACGCCTCGATGCGAGCGACCACCCGCGGCGTGAACGCCCGGCTCACGATCGAGCGCAGGCGCTGATGACGCGGGTCGTCCAGCACGATCATCGAACCGAAGTACTCGGCGATCTCCGGCGTCTGGTCGTTGATGGTGATGCCGGGAGCGGAACTGAAGATTTCCGGATGGCGACTGGCGTGGAAGACGTCGTCGAGCCTGGTCAGGGCCCAATGGCCGCCGCCCGTCGCGAACCCCTCGAATTCGATCGCGGGCCAGAAGGAGATCGGTGCCTCACGACGCAAGGTGGCGAACGCGCCGTCGCGCATGTCGTCGTCGAGTTGCCAGAACTCCAGCGCGTCGAGATGGATGTCGGCAAGTGGGATGTCCGGCGGCGCAGCCCCGTTCGCCCGCCTGGCAATGCCCGTCGTGGCGCTCATGGCAGCAGGCAGGTCAATGCGTGCACACGGTGCGCCCGGGCGCCCCGGAGGCCGTTGCTTCCTTGACCACGTTGCCGTCGATGGTGATTCGGCAGGTGACGTTGCCCTGCGCCTGCGCACTGAGCACGAACACCTGACCGCCGAACGACGTGAAGTGCGCCGACCACGGCAGCTTCGTGTTGACGGCGTGCAGTTGACCGGTGTCGGTCTGGTAATTGATCAGCTCGGCGACGGGCGCGCTGCCACTCACCTCGTAGGTGACCTCTGGAAAGTCGCCCGCATGTGCGACACCGCAGGTGGCTGCGAATCCGGTGCACAGCGCGAACAGGGCCGAGGGCAGGCGAAGATGCTTCATGGTTTCTCATGCTGTCAAAACGGACGACCGCGCGGAAGCTTTTTCTCCCACATCCGGGCGCTGCTGGCCGCACCCGCCCGGGATGCTTATGGTGAATCGGGTGTCCGGGGGCTGTGAATCGGAAGGTGGCTGACGAAGGCATGTCGTTGACGGGCAAGAAGCGAGTAGTGGTCTGGGGCACCGGTTTCGTCGGCAAGATGGTGATCGCAGAGATCGTCAAGCATCCGTTGTTCGAACTGGTGGGCGTCGGTGTGAGCAGCCCCGAGAAGGTGGGCCGCGACGTCGGCGACATCTGCGGGCTGGCCGAACCGGTCGGCGTCACCGCCACCGACGACGTCGAGGCGCTGATCGCGCTCAAACCCGACGCGTTGGTGCACTACGGCCCGACGGCGATCAAAGCGAAGCACAACATCTCTCTGATCAGTCAATTCCTGCGGGCCGGCATCGACGTGTGCTCGACCGCGATGACGCCGTGGGTCTGGCCGACGATGCACCTGAACCCGCCGCAGTGGATCGAACCCATCACGCAGGCGTGCGAGCTGGGGGAGGCGTCGTGCTTTACCACCGGCATCGACCCGGGCTTCGCCAACGACCTGTTCCCGATGACGCTGATGGGCCTGACCTCCGAGGTAAAGCGCGTCCGCGCGTCCGAGCTGCTGGACTACACCAATTACTCGGGCGACTACGAAGTCGAGATGGGCATCGGTCGGGAGCCCGAATACAGCCCGATGCTGGAGAACCGCGACGTGCTGATCTTCGCGTGGGGCGCGACCGTGCCGATGATCGCACACGCCGCCGGCATCATGCTCGATGAGATCACCACCACCTGGGACAAGTGGGTGACGCCGACCGAGCGCACCACCGTGAAGGGCGTCATCAAGCCCGGGCACGTGGCGGCTGTGCGGTTCACCATCAACGGCGTTTACCAGGGCGAGACCCGCATCCAGCTGGAACACGTCAACCGCATCGGCCTCGACGCCGCCCCCGACTGGCCGACCGGTCACGACAACGACGTGTACCGGGTCGATATCGAGGGAACGCCCAGCATCTTCCAGGAGACCGCGTTCCGGTTCACCGACGGGTCGGGCCGCGACGCAGCCACGGCCGGCTGCCTGGCGACCGGGATGCGGGCGCTGAACGCGGTGCCGGCGGTCAACGATCTGCCGCCGGGCTGGGTGACTCCGCTGGACCTGCCGCTCATCCCGGGCGCCGGGACTATCCGCTAACGCGGCCGGGCCGCCGACATGGCCGAACTCACGAGTCCCGCGCTGGGCTTGTCGATAGGCGCGACCAACCTGGCGGCCGTGACCCCCGGTCACGCGATCACCCGCAAGCCGGTGCTGACGCTGTACCGCCAGCGGCCGCCCGAGGTCGGCGTGCCGTCGGAGAACCCGCGGCTGGACGAGCCGGGCCTGGTGATCGGCAACTTCGTCGACCGGGTGGGTGACCCGGTCGGCATCGTGGCGGCCGACGGGTCGCTGCACCGCAGCGAGGCGCTGGTCGCCGACGGGTTGCGCGCGCTGGCGTACACGGCAACCGGCGGGCGGCCGCTGCCGGAAAGCGTCGCGGTGACCTATCCCGCGCATTGGGCGCCCAGGGCGGTGGACGCGCTGGGCTCGGCCCTGAGCCGGGTGTCGGAGTGGTCGAACCGGGCGCGGCCGCTGACGCTGATCCCGGATGCCGCCGCGGCGCTGGTGGCGGTGCGGGCCAACCCTGGCATACCGGCTCAGGGGATCGTCGCCGTCTGCGATTTCGGCGGCAGCGGCACCAGCATCACCTTGGTGGACGCCGCCGGCGACTACCAGCCGGTGGCGCCCACCGTGCGCCATCGTGATTTTTCCGGCGAGCAGATCGATCAGGCGTTGCTGACCGCCGTCATGGCGGACCTGCCGGGCACCGGTGGGTTCGACCGGGCGGCCGCCGCGGTGACCGGCTCGCTGAGCCGACTGCGGTCCGGATGCCGAAATGCCAAGGAGCAACTCGCATCCAGCACGACGACCACGCTCGCCGACGACTTCCCGGGCTCGCACGCCGGAATCCGGTTGACCAGGGCCGCACTCGACGACGCCATCCGCGACTCGCTGGACAACTTCACGGCGGTCTTGCGAGACTCCTTGGCGCGCAACGAGGTCCACGACTCGGATCTGGTGGCCGTGGTGTCGGTGGGCGGTGGGGCCAATCTTCCGGCGGTCACCACCGCGCTGTCTGGACGCCTGCGCGTCCCCGTGATCAGCACGCCGCGCCCACAACTGGCGGCCGCAGTCGGAGGGGCGTTGCGCGCCGCACGGCCCCTGAGCGGCGACGCCACACCAGAGTGACCCGGGCTGAACCCGGGGGTTAGCGGGTTACGGATTTCTCTTCGTGCTCGGCCTGAGCCTTTTCCTCTTCGCTCAGATCTTTGTCTTCCTCGGCCTGCTTTCTGACGGCCTCGTTAAATTCTTTGTCCTTTTCGAGCTGCTCCTCGAACGAAAGCTTGTCCTCGTCCTGCGAGTCGTCCGAGGAATCGCGTCCCTCTGCGGATGTTTCCTCGTCGGAGGAATCGTGTTCCTCGGATGACGCTTCCTCGTCGGAGGACTCGTCTTCGTTGGTTCCGGCTTTTGCGGCCGGCGAGTCGTCATCGCCGAGAGCTGACGGGTTACCGTCGTCGTCGAGCCAGTCGTTGACTGCAGTGCCCGAGACGGCGCCCCCTGTCCCAGGCAATACCAGGGTTGGCCGGTATTCGTAGGCCGTCATCATCTCTGCGGCCTTTTCCTTGTCCTCTTCGTCCGGCTCTGGCTTCTCGCCTTCGGTGGCCGAGTCGGTCGAGGCCTTTTGCTCCGACGACGATTCTTCGTCGGATGACGATTCGGATGACGATTCCTTGTCCGACGGCTTGTCGGCGTCGGTGTCGGAGTCGTCAGCCTGGTCGGCCAACTCGTTTTCCTGGGTTGTCATGTGCTATCCCCTTCGGAGTCGTGGACTACGTCCCACCCTCGAAGGGGGTTACCCGCTTCAACACAGGGTCGAAACGCCGATTATTCCCGTTTGGCCAGCACGATCGACGCGAGCGGGATTCGCATCGGCTCGGGTGCGCTCGCCAGCCGCCCCGCCATCGCGGCCTCGAGCTGCTCGATGAATTCGCCCACGCGCGGGTCGCCGACGCTGCCCTCAAGCGCGGCCGCCAGCGTCGGAAACAGTGCCGCCCGCGCGAACGCCGCCCACCTTGCGCCGAAAGCCTCTGCGTCGCCGTCGGATTGGAACCGCGCCCAGAACCGGTCCTCGGCGTTGAAGACCTCCAGATGCTCGATCGTCAAACCCTCGAAACGGCCTTTGGGGGAAAACGGCGCGCGAAAGTCCTTCTCGCTGCGGGCGAAAAGCGGGATCGCCATGCGCAGCAACTCATCCCGATGCAGCATGCCGCCGGCGACCAGGTCGCCCAGGCCCGCGTAGAGCGCGTCGTTCATCGCGCGGTAGCCGAACTCGCCGTCCTCGTCGACGGCCATGGTCAGCACCACCAGTCGGCCGTCCGGGCACAGCTCGCGCCCGCGAAACGCGACGAAGTCGTTCCAGTCGATGGCGGCCTGACGCGCGTACGCTGCCCGGGCCTCCGCGTTGCCGCTGTACGCGATCTGCACGTGATCGGACAGGGGCGGGGCGCCCGCCGGAAGCCGACTCAGCCACTGCACCGCCCACGACGTCCAGCCGAGGTTCACGGTGCCCGACGGCAGGATCTGGCCGTAGAACGACCGGCCGATCGCCGACGGAAAGCTCGCCGCGTCGTGGTGCAGGTAGCTGTCCGGGTCGTCGGCCAGGGTGCGAAACAACGCCGTGAAGTCGTTGTCCGGTACGTCGGTGTGCGCCAACAGAATTGCGTGATCATGCCGGGTACGACGGCGCAGCGCCGCGATCGCCGCGCACATCGGCTTGAGCGAGTTGTGGCCGGTGGCGGCGCCGTAGTCGGCGATGACGACCGGCTGTGGCGGCTTAGGCAGCCGCACCTGATGCGCGGCGCGTTCGAACAGCGCGATGGCCGGCTCCAGGCCGGCGGCCTGCAGCCGCGACGACGCGGTATAGGTCGCGCTCTCCATCGGCTCCGGCCGAACCACGACGCTGGATTCGGGCAGCCGAACCTCCGCCGCCACGTCAGTTGGCCTTCGGGTAGCTCACGCCGGTGAGCTGCTCGGACAGCTCCCACAGACGTTCGCAGTCGGCGTCGTTGCGTGCGCGTTCGGGCACTTTGGCGGGTTTCACGCCGCCGCCCGCGGCCTCCTGGACACCGCGGGGTCCGTAGAACGCGCCGCCCTCGGCGTGCGGCGTGGCGGCGGCGTACAGCGCGGGCAGGATCCCCTCGTCGATCTCCTGCCACAGGAAGGGCGAGAACTTCCACGACAGCTTGTAGAGGCGCTCCATGAGCGCGGGCTTCTCGCGTCCGTGCGACGGGCCGCTGGCCTGGAGGTTGGTCTTGGTCAGCCCGGGGTGTGCGGCGTTGGAGAGGATGCCCCACCCGCCCGCGCGGCTGCGGCGGTCCAGCTCGCGGGCGAACATCAACACCGCCAGCTTGGATTGGCCGTAGGCCGTCATCGGCGAGTAGGACTTCTCGAATTGCGGATCGTCGAAGTGGATCCGGCCGCGGCGGGCCGCGATGCTGCTCAACGAGACCACCCGGGCACCTTCGGCGGCGCGCAGCAGCGGCAGCGCGTGCGCCGTCAGCGCGAAATGCCCCAAATGGTTGCTGCCAAACTGCAATTCGAAGCCGTCGGCGGTGGTTTCGCGCTCCGGTGGCGTCATCACACCGGCGTTGTTGATCAGGATGTCGATGGGGCGGCCCTCGGAGTTGAGGTCCTCGCCAAGGGCGGCGACCGACGCCAGCGACGACAGGTCGAGCGGCTTGATGGTCAAGTTAGCGTCGGGGACGGTCTCGCGGATCTGCTCGATCGCCGCCTCGCCCTTGGCGCGGTTGCGGATCGCCATGACCACGTCGGCTCCGGCCGCCGACAGCCGTCGGGCCAGCCCGAAACCGAGACCGCTGTTGGCTCCGGTGATGATCACCAACTTGCCGGACAGGTCGGGCACCGTGGCGACGAGGTCGTTGGCCATGCGTGTCACTCCTTTGCGGTGGTCGGATCCAGTCTGCTCTTTTCGCGGGCATCCATGACAGACTGCCTCAATGAGCAGCAGACGGCTCGCCAAGATTTCGCTGGCCGCCGCCATCGTGGTGCTCGTGGTGTCCGTGGCGGGCTTCATCGTCACCCTGGTTCTCAATGCATTCTTCCTGGACGAGTACGACGCCTACGGCGAGGTGCCCATCCCGGGATCGGGGGACGTGCATCTGCCCGCCGGCGAAGTCACCGCGAGCCTGCACACCGTGATCATCGGCGGACCCAACGGTGGCGGCCTGCCGGTGCCGCCGCTGGGCGTGACGATCAACCCGCCGGAGGGTGTGGCGCAACCGGTCGTGACCGAAAGCATCGGCACGACAACGACCGTCAACAACGACGCGCATGTGCGCGTGTGGGTGGTCCGGGTCGCGGCCGAGGGCACCTATCACGTCACCACCGACGGCAAGGTGAACGGCTACATCAACCCGCGGCTGGCGTTCGGCCATAAGAGCTCGTACGGCTACCTGGTGTGGGTGTTCGTCGGACTGTTCGTGGTGGGCCTGGTCGATCTGGCGCTGTCGGTGTCGTGGCTGGGACGCAGCAGGCGCACGGTCAGGTCGGCGATGGTGGCCGCGCACCCCACTTTCCCCGTGGTGCAGGTGCGTCCGCCCGCACCGCCGACGACGACGGCCCGCGAACTGAGCGACGAGGGGGTTCGCCTGGAGCGGTTGAAAACGCTGGCGTCGCTGCGGGATTCGGGCGCGCTGACAGAAGATGAGTTTCAGAACGAGAAGCGGCGCATCCTGGATGGGATGTGACTGACGTTGATTCTGCGCTGACTGCGGGGGTTACTCGACCTTTTGCGCAGTAGACGCAGAGTCAACGCGGTGAGCGTAACCGAGCCCGCGCCTCAGTGCCCGCGGGCGACCCATTCCTCGTAGTGCACGATCTCCTCGCCGATGGTGGTGTCGTCGCCGTGCCCGGTGTGTACGACGGTGTCGCCGGGCAACTTTCCGAGGCGCTCCGATATCGACTCCAGGATCGTCGGGAAGTCGGAGTACGAGCGGCCGGTGGCACCCGGGCCGCCGGAGAACAGCGTGTCGCCGCTGAACAGCACACCCAGGTCGGGCGCATACCAACAGACCGAGCCGGGGGAGTGACCCGGGGTGTGCAGCGCGCGAATTTCGGTCCCGCCCAGGGACAGCGTCTCGCCTTCGCCGATGGCACGGAATTCGCTGTCCGGGTGCGTCATTCGCCACAGCACCTCGTCGGCGGGATGCAACAGGACCGGCGCGTCGAGCGTCTTGCCGAGTTCGGGCGCCACCGTCACGTGGTCATTGTGCCCGTGCGTGCACACCACAGCGACGACGTGGCGGCCACCGACAGCCTCGATGATCGGCTCCGCGGAGTGCGCGGCGTCGAACACCACGACGTTGGAATTGTCGCCGAACAGCCAGATATTGTTGTCGACTTCCCAACTGCCGCCGTCGAGTTCGAACGTGCCGTGGGTAACCACCCGATCGATGCCGACCATTACAACACCACCACCGAACGCAATACCTTGCCGCCGTGCATCTTGTGGAAAGCCTCCTCGATGTCTTCTAGCCCGATTCGCTCGGAGACAAACTTGTCGAGCGGCAGCCGGCCCTGCAGGTAGAGGTCGATCAGCGTGGGGAAGTCGCGTTCGGGCAGGCAATCGCCGTACCACGACGACTTCAGCGAGCCGCCCCGGCTGAAGAAGTCCACCAGCGGCATGTCCAGTTTCATGTCGGGTGTGGGCACTCCCACCAGCACCACCGTCCCCGCCAGGTCGCGAGCGTAGAAGGCCTGCTTCCAGGTCTCGGGACGCCCGACGGCGTCGATCACCACGTCGGTGCCGAAACCGTCGGTGAGGTCCTGAATGGTCTTGACGGGGTCGAGCTCGCGGGCGTTGACGGTGTGGGTGGCGCCGAACTTGCGGGCCCAGTCCAGTTTCGTGTTGTCGGTGTCGACGGCGATGATCTTTTTGGCCCCGACCAGCGCGGCCCCGGTGATCGCGGCGTCGCCCACGCCGCCGCAGCCGATCACGGCGACGGTGTCGTCGCGGGTCACGCCGCCCGTGTTGATGGCCGCACCGATGCCGGCCATGACGCCGCAGCCGAGCAGTCCCGCGACGGCGGGGTCGGCCTGCGGGTCCACCTTGGTGCACTGGCCCGCCGCGACCAGCGTCTTGTCGGCGAACGCGCCGATGCCCAGCGCCGGGGTGAGCTCGGTGCCGTCGGTCAGCGTCATCTTCTGCTCGGCGTTGAACGTGTCGAAGCAGTAACTCGGCTTGCCGCGTTTGCACGCCCGGCACTGTCCGCAGACGGCGCGCCAGTTCAGGATCACGAAGTCACCCGGCGCGACGCTGGTAACGCCGGGCCCGACGGCCTCGACCGTGCCGGCGGCCTCGTGCCCGAGCAGGAATGGGTACTCGTCGTTAATGCCGCCCTCGCGGTAGGTCAGGTCGGTGTGGCACACGCCGCAGGTGATGATGTCGACTACGGCCTCGCCCGGCCCCGGGTCGGGGATGACGATGTCGACCAACTCGACGGGCTCGCCCTTCTTGCGTGAAATCACGCCGCGCACTGTCTGACTCATGGGATCAACCTACTGTTTGACGCCATACACCGCGTGGGCGGTGTCCACTCATGTGGGACGGGGATCGTGTCGTGGCGCGGGTGTAGCGTCCGTGAATATGACCGAGACCGCGGAAGAGTTCGGCCAGCGGATGGTTGCCACCCTGGACAACGCCAGCCTGGCAATCCTGCTCAGCGTCGGACACCAGACCGGCCTGCTGGACACCATGGCCGGGCTTTCTCCCGCGACCAGTGCCCAGATCGCCGAGGCGGCGGGGCTGAACGAGCGGTATGTCCGAGAGTGGTTGGGCGGCATGACGACCGGGCATGTCGTCGACTACGACGCCGAGAAGCGAACGTATTCATTGCCCGCCCACCGGGCCGCGCTGCTGACCCGCGCGGCCGGGCCGGACAACCTGGCCCGGGTCGCGCAGGTCGTTCCGATGCTCGCCGAGGTCGAGCAGCAGATCGTCGAGTGCTTCCACGCGGGCGGCGGTGTGCCGTACAGCGCGTATCCGCGGTTCCACCGCCTGATGGCCGAGGAGAGCGGCGCGGTGTTCGACGCCGCGCTCGTCGACGTCGTGCTGCCGCTGGTCGACGGCCTGCCGGAGCGGCTGCGGGCCGGTGCCGACGTCGCCGATTTCGGCTGCGGCAGCGGTCACGCGGTGAACCTGATGGCACGCGCGTTCCCGGCGAGCCGATTCACCGGCATCGACTTCTCGGCCGAGGCGATCTCGGCGGGCGTCGCGGAGGCGACCGCGCTGGGGCTCACCAACGCCGGCTTCGAGAGCCGGAATCTGACCGATCTGGACACCGTCGCCGCCTATGACGTGATCACCGCGTTCGACACCATTCACGACCAGGCGCATCCGGCTCGCGTGCTGGAAAACATCCACCGCGCGCTGCGACCCGGCGGCGTGTTGCTGATGGTCGACATCAAGGCGTCGAGCCGGCTCGAAGACAACGTCGGCGTGCCGATGAGCACCTACCTCTACACCGTGTCGATGATGCACTGCATGACGGTCTCGCTGGCGTTGGACGGCGCCGGCCTGGGGACGGCGTGGGGAACGCAGTTGGCGGTGTCGATGCTCGGCGACGCCGGATTCTCCGACGTGCGCGTGACCGGCATCGAGTCGGATCCGATCAACAATTACTACATCGCGACCAAGTGATGGGGGCTCTCGACGTCCTGGACGAGTGGCCGGTGCCGGCGGCGGCCGCGGCGGTGGTGGCGCCGACGGGCGTGCTGGACACGCACGGCGACACCGGGCGGGTGTTCGCGCTGGCGTCCGTCACCAAGCCGCTGGTCGCCCGGGCCGCACAGGTCGCGGTCGAGGAGGGCGTCGTCGACCTGGACACGCCCGCCGGTCCGCCCGGCGCCACGGTCCGGCACCTGCTGGCGCACGCCTCGGGACTGGCGATGAATTCCGACCAGGTGCTGGCCCAGCCCGGCACCCGCCGCGTGTACTCCAACACCGGTTTCGCCGTGTTGGCCCAGACCGTGCAGCAGGAGTCGGGCATCGAGTTCGGCCGCTACCTCGCCGAGGCCGTATGCGAGCCGCTGGCCATGGGGGCCACCCGGCTCGAAGGTGGGGCCGCGGCGGCCGGCTTCGGGGGCACGTCGACGGTGGCCGACCTCGCCGCATTCGCGGGTGACCTGCTGCGGCCGGCGACGGTCTCGCCGCAGATGCACGCCGACGCGACGTCGGTGCAGTTCCCTGGCCTCAACGGGGTGCTGCCCGGATACGGCGCGCAGCGGCCCAACGACTGGGGGCTGGGTTTCGAGATCAGGGACGGCAAGTCGCCGCACTGGACGGGTGCGCAAAACTCGTCGGGCACTTACGGCCATTTCGGCCAGGCGGGCGGCTTCATCTGGGTGGATCCGGACGCCGACCTGGCCTTGGTGGTGCTGACCGACCGCGATTTCGGGGAATGGGCGCTGGAAATCTGGCCGGCGCTATCGGACGCAGTCTTATCGCAATACATCTGATAGGAACTGCACACTAGCGCAACACGGGTCTCACGGGGCACAATAGACACGCACGACACAAAAACAACATGCATCCTTGCTTTCGTCGGGTTCACCAGGTCGTTGGGGAAGACGTCCCTCGTGGAACCAAAGGAGCAACAGATGCGTGCGTCGAATCAATTTGCCGACGTGACGACTGGCGTGGTGTATGTGCACGCCTCGCCCGCGGCGGTTTGCCCACATGTGGAGTGGGCGTTGTCGTCGACCCTGCAATCGAAGGCGAACCTGGTGTGGACGCCGCAGCCGGCCATGCCCGGACAGCTGCGCGCGGTCACCAACTGGGTCGGTCCGGTGGGTACCGGCGGTCGACTGGCCAGCGCGCTGCGCTCCTGGTCCGTGCTGCGGTTCGAGGTCACCGAGGACCCGAGCCCGGGCGTCGACGGCCAGCGGTTCTGCCACACCCCGCAGCTGGGCCTATGGAGCGGGGCGATGAGCGCCAACGGCGACGTCATGGTCGGGGAGATGCGGCTACGCACCATGATGGCGCAGGGCGCCGACACCCTGGCCGCCGAGCTCGACTCCGTGCTGGGCACCGCGTGGGATGAGGCGCTCGAGGTGTACCGCGACGGCGGCGACGCCGGTGAGGTGACCTGGCTCAGCCGCGGAGTCGGCTAGCCAGGCCCGCGTCTGCTCGGCAGTCTTAGATGAACGGCGACTGGACGGGTGCGGCGGACACTGGAATGTCCACATTGCCCTTGCACGCCCCGCTGTTGATATCCGTGTGGAAGACGCCGGTGAGCACCCCGTTCGGCCCGGGCGTATAGACCGTGATCGACTTCGCCGGGTCGTATTCGACCGTCCCGTCGGGCAACAGGCAGTCCCACTTCCAACTCATCTCGCGCACCCATTGCGCGCCGTTCCAGGTGAACTCGATCGTCGGGGGCAGCGAATCGTTCTTCGGCGGCGGCGGATTGTGTACCGCCGCGACGCAGGCCGTCGTCGTGCAGCTCGAGCTGATGGTGTAGCTGGCCCGGTGGGCGAATTCGCGTTGACCGGCGGCCATGCTGGTGCCGCTCTTCGCGTTGGTGGACATGGTCAGCACGTATTGCCCGTTCCAGACGGGAATGTGCTCGGCGGCGGCTCTCGGCGCCGTCGGGAGTAGTGCCGAAGCGCCAACGGCAGCCAAGGCCAACCCGCGAAAACCGCGCATGATCATGGGAAAGATGTCGCGGTGCGTGACCGCGTCGTTACACGCGGGGAATCAGGATCGGTGGGGGCGCAGAATCTGCAGCGCCGCCGGGACCGCGGAGATCTCCGCGGGCAGCGGGCACGCGAAGTCGCCGTCGGCGTAGACGTTGATGCCCGGGCACTCCACTTCGATGGTCCGCGCCCGCGCGGTCCGCACCTCGTCCAGCTCGACGTGTGTCCCCTTGATCGCGGTGGGGAAGAAGCGGATCAGCTTGGTGCGCGACTCCGACTTGACCATGGTGAGGTCGAGCAGGCCGTCGGTGCGATCGGCGTTGGGGCAGATCAGCATCCCGCCGCCGTAGCTGCGGGTGTTGCCGAACGCCGTCATCGTCAGATCGGTCTCGATCTCTTCTCGTCCGTCGGGACCGTCCAGCACCAGGCGGAACGGCAGCATCCGCAACTGGGAAAGCTCGGCGAACATCGCGATGTAATACCGCAACCGGCCATGCGGCCAACTCATCCGGTTGGCGCGGTCGGTCACCAGGGAATCGAATCCCGTTGCCGCGACGGTGCCGAACCATTTGTTGACGCCCTCGCGGTCGCGGATCAGGCCCAGGTCGATGGTTTCCGTCCAGCCGTCGATGATGACGTCCGCGGCGGCATCGGGATCCTTGGTGGGGATGCCGAATTCGCGGGCGTGGTCGTTGCCGGTGCCCGCCGGGACGATGCCCAGCGGAACATCGGTGCCGGCCAACACCTGCAGCGCATTGGAGATCACGCCGTCGCCGCCGGTGACGACCACCGCGTCGGTGCCCTTCTCCACCGCGGCGGCAAGAAGGTAACGCGCATCCTCGGCGTCCTCGCCGACTATCTCGACGACCTCCACACCGCGATGCTTCAGGCGGGCGATGGCGTGATGCGACGCGCTCACCGCGGCGCCGTGGCCCGAGAGCGGGTTGGTAAGCGCGGTGACCTTGGCGATCTCCCGCCGGTTCAGCGGGCCGGCCGTGGATTTCTCCGTTGTCACGGAATCAGCTTGCCGGGATTGAGAATTCCGGCCGGATCCAACGTCGCCTTGACCGCACGCAGCACCTGCACGCCCATCGCCCCCACCTCGTCGGTCATCCAGGCCCGGTGGTCGGCGCCGACGGCGTGATGGTGGGTGATGGTCCCGTCGGTCGCCATGATCGCGTCGGAGGCGGCCCGCTTGGCCGCCCACCACTGCTCGATCGGATTGCCGCGCTGCCCGGCGACGACGGTGAAGTACAGCGACGCGCCCGTCGGGTAGACGTGCGAGACGTGGCACATCACCAGCGCCGGCGTGCCCGACTCGGCCAGCGAGGAGGTGAGGGCCTCGGTCACCGCGGCCTTCAGCGCGGGAATGTTGGACCAGTCGGTGGCCGTCTCGAGCGTCTCGCAGAGCGCGCCGGCGGCCAGCATGGCGTCGCGCAGGTAGGGCGCGCCGAACCTGCCTTGCTCCCAGGCCTGGGCCGGGCCTTCGCCCAGCGACTTGCCGCCGTGCGCTTCCAGCAGCGCGCGGGTCTCGGCGTGCCTGCTCTCGGCGTGTTCCTTCGTGCCCTCGAACAGCGTCAGGCCCAGGCAGCCACCGGTGACCTGGTCCTCGCCGATGGCCTGGTGAGTGGCCAGGTTGACGCCGGTCTCGACCTCGTCGGACAGGCGCACGACGGTGGGTCCGGTGCCGGTCTGGGTGATGGCCCGCAGGGCCGCGGCCCCGGTCGCGAAGTCCGGGAAGGACCACGCCTCGTAGCGGGTGGTCTCCGGCACCGGGTGCACCCGCAACCGCACCTTGGTGATGACGCCCAAGGTGCCTTCGGAGCCGATCGCCACCTGCCGCAGGTCCGGGCCAGCCGCCGAGGCCGCCACCCGGCCCAGGTCCCACACGCCGACGGGGGTGACCATGCGCAGGCCGATGATCATGTCGTTGAAGCGGCCGTAGCCGGCCGAGTCCTGGCCCGACGACCGCGTCGCCGCGAAACCGCCGATGGTGGCGTACTCGAAGCTCTGCGGGAAGTGCCCGAGCGAGAAGCCGTGTTCGCCCAGGAGGCGTTCGGCGGCCGGGCCGGTGACGCCGCCGCCCAGCTCCGCGATGCCTGACTCTGTGTCCAGTGAATGCAGCTCGTCGAAGCGGCGCAGATCCAGCGAGATCACCGCGGCGAACTGGCCGCGGGTGGGGTCGAGCCCGCCGGTGACGTTGGTGCCGCCACCGAATGGGACGACGGCGATGCCGTGGTCGGAGCAGTAGCGCAGGATCTCGAGCACGGTCTCGTCCTCGCCGGGCAGCAGCACCGCGTCGGGCGCATCCTGCTCGCCGGTGTCATTGCGGCGCAGCATGTCGGGGGTGGACTTGCCGCCGGCCCGCAGCAGCCGGTCGCGGTCCGCGGTGCGGAAGAACTCGGCGCCGACGATCTTGGCGAGCGCGTCCTGATCCGCCTGCGACAACGCCGACGGGCGCAGCTTCACCTGGTCCGGCTGCAGCTCGGTGTCGCTCGAATCCGTAAGGCCCACAACCTGCTTCAGCAACGACTTGACGCCGTCGGACAGCGGCTTGGCGGCGGCGGGATCTCCCCACGCGTTCCATTTCATCGGCGGCAGGAGTTCCTCGAGGTGCGTCATGCGTTACAGTATTACACATGCTGTCAATGAGTAATGCACCCGAAGATATCGGGGATCGCATACTTGCGGCGGCGGCGAGTTGTGTCCTCGATTTCGGTGTCGACCGGGTGACGCTCGCCGAGATCGCCCGGCGTGCGGGGGTGAGTCGGCCGACGGTGTACCGCCGGTGGCCGGACACGCAGTCGATCATGTCGGCGCTGCTGACCGGCCACCTCCTCGAGGTGATGCGGGACGTGCCGCTGGACGGCAACGACCGCGAGGCACTGGTCAAACAGACCGTCGCGGTGGCCGATCGGCTGCGGGGCGACGAGCTGATCATGAAGGTGATGCACTCGCAGCTGGCCAGGGTGTACATCACCGAGCGACTCGGAACCAGTCAGCTGTTCCTGATCGACGGGCTGGCGGCGCGGTTGGAGGTCGCGCAGCGCACCGGCACCGTCCGCGCCGGCGACCCCCGGCAACTGGCGACGATGGTGTTGCTGATCGCCCAGTCCACCATTCAATCCGCGGACATCGTCAGGCCGATGCTTGACGCCGAAGCGTTGGCCACCGAACTCACCCACTCACTGAACGGATACCTGTCCTGATGACCGACTCGACCGCCCTGAATGCCGCGCGCCGCACCGCCGACCTCACCGCGCTCGCCGACGGCGCGCAACTTGACGTCGTCGTGATCGGCGGCGGAATCACCGGCGCCGGAATCGCTTTGGACGCCGCCTCACGTGGCCTACGAGTGGCGCTGGTGGAGAAGCAGGACCTGGCGTTCGGCACCAGCCGCTGGAGTTCCAAGCTGGTCCATGGCGGCCTGCGCTACCTGGCCAGCGGCAACATCGGCATCGCCCGCCGCAGTGCGATCGAACGCGGAATCCTGATGACGCGCAACGCCCCTCACCTCGTGCAGCCCATGGCGCAGCTGGTTCCGCTGCTGCCGTCGATGAACCACGCCAAGCGGGCGTTGGTGCGGGTGGGATTCCTGGCGGGCGACGCGCTGCGGGTGCTGGCGGGCACGCCGTCGTCGACGCTGCCGCGGTCGCGCTGGATTTCGGCACGCCGGGTGGCGGAGTTGGCGCCCACCGTCAAGCGTGACGGGCTGGCCGGCGGATTGCTGAACTACGACGGCCAATTGATCGACGACGCACGGTTGGTCACCGCCGTTGCGCGCACCGCGGCGCAGCACGGCGCGCGGATCCTCACCTACGTGGCGGCCTCGGAGGCGACCGGCACGTCGGTGCGGCTGACCGACCGACGCACGGGGGAGTCGTTCGACGTGTCGGCAGGTGCCGTCATCAACGCTGCGGGGGTATGGGCCGGCGACATCGACTCCACGCTGAAGTTAAGACCAAGCCGCGGAACCCATCTGGTGTTCGACGCTGACGCCTTCGGCAATCCGACTGCGGCGCTGACGGTTCCGATTCCCGGTGAGCTGAACAGGTTCGTGTTCGCCATGCCCGAGCAACTCGGCCGGGTCTATCTCGGGTTGACCGACGAAGACGCCCCCGGGCCCATTCCCGATGTGCCGGAACCATCTTCGGAAGAGATCAGCTTTCTGCTGGACACGGTCAACACGGCCCTGGGTACCGCGGTCGCGCCTTCGGATGTGATCGGCTCCTACGCGGGTCTGCGGCCGCTGATCGACACCGGCGAGGGCCGCACCGCCGATGTCTCGCGTGACCACGCCATCTTTGAGTCGCCGTCGGGCGTGATCAGCGTCGTGGGCGGCAAGCTGACCGAATACCGTTACATGGCAGAGGATGTGCTCGATCGTGCGATTGTCCTGCGGCACCTGCACGCCGCGGATTGCCGGACCCGCGACCTGCCGCTGATCGGCGCGCCGGCGAACCCCGGGCCCGCCGCCGGCCCCGGGGCCGGGTTGCCCGCGTCGCTGGTCGCCCGCTACGGGGCGGAGGCGGCCAACGTCGTCGCTACGGCGAGTTGCGAGCGGCCGCTGGACCCGGTCGCCGACGGCATCGACGTCACCCGGGCCGAGTTCGAATACGCCGTAACCCATGAGGGCGCGCTGGATGTCGGCGACATACTCGACCGTCGGACCCGCATCGGGCTGGTGCCGCGCGACCGCGAGCGGGCTGTCGCCCCGGCCGAGGAGTTCCTGAAGTAGCGGCCCGGCCCTCGTGGCGAGCAGACGCAGAATCGCACGATTTCCGTTGGAATTGTGCGATTCTGCGTCTGCTCGGCGGGGGCGCGGGGGCGCGGGCGCGGGGGCGCGGGGGCGCGGGGGCGTCAGCCGGCAAGCTGAGCGCGGTTGAGGTGATTGAAGATCCGCTGCGCGAGTCGAGCGGGATGCAGCCTGACGTCACTAACCACGATCGGAATACTCGTCCACCCGAGCTCCTGGATCATGCCCGATCGTGTCTTATCCTGCAGCATCGCGGCGGGTCCCGAATGGTGTTCGATGCTGTCGTATTCGGCCGCAAGACGAAATTCCGGCCAGGCAAAATCCACCCGATACAGCCGGCCGTCGGGGCAACGGATCTCGTATTGGAGCTCGGGGAGCGGGACCCCGTAGTCGATCATGACCAGCCTGGCTTCGCTTTCCATGGGTGATTCGGCACGGGCATCGGCGAAGGGAAACAAGCCGCGAACTGCCACAATGCCCCGACGCCCGCGCTGCTCGGCGATGGCATTCTCGATATCGTCGCGGGTGCACCGCTGCGAACGCAACGCGGCGTCGAGTGTCGCCAGCGCTCGCGGACGGTTTAGTTGTCGCGCGACCTCCACGGCGGTCCATGCCGGTGAGGTCGCGAGGCGGCCTGCTACCCGCTGCAGTCGGGCGCCGGCGCGTTGGTGAACCATCAGCCGGGTTGTCGGCCGCATCCGTACACCAGGATCCAGGATGTGCACAGCGGTGGTGTCTTCGGTGTCAAACCCATAAAGCACGGCGGCCGTTCCCATGCATGCGACGGCAGGGCACCCCATGAAGACGTCGAGTGCGGCCAAGCGGCCCAATAGGTTTGGTTCCTTTGCTGCGTACACTCCGTACCACACGCGGATCAGCTTGCCGTGTTTGATCTGGACGTCCAGCTGTTGGCGGGTCATTACCGTGAGTAGCTGCGCGGTTGTCGCGAACCCGCCTGCTTGCTCGAGGAGCGCTCTCGCGTTGGCGTGCACGGCGGGAGCATGTGACACGTGCGCCGGATCGACTAGTCACCCTGGGGATAACCCGGCCGAGCAGACGCAGAATCGCACGTTTCTGGACCGAAACGTGCGATTCTGCGTCTGCTCGCGAGGGAGAGGTGCTCTACAGCGGGATGTTCTTGTGGCGGCCGCGGCGATGCGGCGCCTGGGCCAGCGCTTCGGTCAGCTTGCTGCGGGTGTGCGCCGGGTCGATCTTCTCGTCGACCACGCCGATGTCGATGGCGCTGTCCACGCCGCCGGCAATCCGCTCGTGCTCGGCGGCCAGCTCGTCATGCAGCGCTTCGCGCTCGTCGTCGGCCGCGGCGGCCAGCTTGCGCTTGTGCAGGATGCCGACGGCCGCCTTGGCGCCCATCACGGCGACCTCGGCGTCCGGCCATGCGAACACCTTGGTCGCGTTGAGCGATCGGGAGTTCATCGCAATGTAGGCGCCGCCGTAGGTCTTTCGGGTGACCAGCGTGACGCGCGGCACGGTGCACTCGCCGAACGCGTGCAGCAGCTTGGCGCCGCGGCGGACCACGCCGCCCCACTCCTGGTCGACACCCGGCAGATAACCGGGGACGTCGACGACGACCACCAGCGGAATGCCGAACGCGTCGCACAGCCGCACGAAACGCGCCGCCTTCTCCGCACTTTCGGAGTTCAGGCAGCCACCCAGGCGCAGCGGGTTGTTCGCCAGCACGCCGACCGTGCGGCCGGCCAGCCGGCCCAGCCCGACCACCATCGACGGCGCCCAGTTGGCCTGGAACTCGTCGAAAGGCGTGTCCGAGTCCAGGATCGCGGTCACGATCGGGTGCACGTCGTAAGCCCGGCGAGCGGACTCCGGCAGCAGGGCGTGGATGTCGGTGTCGCCGGCCTCGGCCTTGGTGCGGTCGAAATGGCCCTGCTGGCAGAACAATCCGACCAACCGGCGGCCCCGCTCATAGGCGTCGAGCTCGTCGTCGGCGACGATGTGGCACACACCGGACTTCTTGTGGTGCGTCTCGGGACCGCCGAGCGACGCCATGTCGACGTCCTCGCCGGTGACGCTGCGCACCACGTCGGGCCCGGTGACGAAGACCCGGCTCTCCGGCGCCATCACGACGACGTCGGTCAGCGCCGGCCCGTACGCGGCGCCGCCGGCGGCGAAGCCGACGACCACCGAGACCTGCGGGATGTAACCCGACGCACGGATCATGGCCTCGAAAACCAGCCCGACGGCGTGCAGCGCGCGCACACCTTCGGCCAGCCGGGCGCCACCGGAGTGCCAGATGCCGACGATCGGGCTCTGCTCCTCGATGGCCGTGTCGTAGGCGTTGACGATGTGCGTGCAGCCCTCGATGCCCATCGCGCCGCCCATCACGGTTCCGTCCGTGCAGAAGGCGATGGTGCGGACACCGTTCACGGTGCCCGACGCGGCCAGCACGCCGGAGCGGTCACGCTCGTGCAGCAGCTCCACGCTGTCGTCGTCGAAGAAGTTGCACAGCCGTAGCAGCGGGTCGCGGGGGTCGAGCGACTCGCCAACCGACGCGGGGGCCATGATTGTCATCGCTTGTCTCCTGTTCCGGGTAATGGCCTAAGCGCTCAGGCGGGGGGTCAGTCCGGGGGTGTTAGTACCGTCCGAAGGCGATCGCTACGTTGTGCCCGCCGAATCCGAACGAGTTGTTGATCGCGTACTGGTAGTTGCCAGGCCGCGGCTTACCCGCCACCACGTCCAAATCGATTTCTGGATCGAGGTTTACAAGATTCAGTGTCGGGGGGACCACCTGATCCCGCAATGCGAGCACCGTCAAGATCGATTCCACTGCGCCGACCGCACCCACCGAGTGGCCGAGGGCAGACTTAGGCGCGTACACCGCCGGCCTGTTGCTGCCGAGGGCGTTGTTGATGGCGCGGCCTTCGGCGACGTCGCCGACCTGGGTACCGGTGGCGTGGGCGTTGACGTGGTCGATGTCGTTCGGGCTGAGCCCGGCGAGCTCGATCGCGCGCGCGATGGCGTGTCCCGCGCGTTCGCCGTTGGGATCCGGCGCGACCATGTGGAAGCCGTCCGACGTGATGCTCGCCCCCATGATTCGGGCCAGAATGTTGGCGCCGCGGGCCTTGGCATGCTCCTCGGTCTCGATGACCAGAAGCGCCGCGGCCTCGCCGAAGACGAAGCCGTCCCGGTCCTTGTCGAACGGGCGACACGCCCCTTCGGGGTCGTCGTTGTTCGTCGACATCACGATGCGCATGTTGGCGAACCCGGCGATCGGTACTGCCTCGATCTTTGTTTCCACCCCGCCGCAGATCGCGATGTCGGCCTCGCCGAGTGCGATCTGCTGCCACGCGTGCGCGACCCCCTCGGCGCCGGAGGCACACGCCGATATCGGCGTGATGACTCCAGCCTTGGCGTGCCGCTCCAGGCCGACGGCCGCAGCCGCACCGTTGGGCATGTACTTCTGCACGGTCAGCGGGGAGATCGCCCGGAAGCCGCGCTGACGCATTTCGTCGTACCCGAAGACAAGCTCTTCGGCGGAGCCCAGGCCGGTGCCGATGGACACCATCAACCGGTTGGTGTCGACCTCCGGCGAGCCCGCGTTCTCCCATACCCGCCTGCCCATGATGGTGGACATCCGCTGCAGGTAACCGGTGCGGCGAAGCTCGATCCGCGTCAACTGGCTGTCGAAGTCCTCCAGCAAGTGCCCACCGATCTTGACCGGCAGGTCGAATTCCTCGACGAACGAGTCTTCGAGGACGCGGATCCCACTTTGACCGTCAAGCAACGACTTCCAGGTGTTTTCGGCGTCCGTTGCAACCGCGGTCGTCATAGCGATGCCAGTGACGACCACATCGGGGAAGCCGTTCCCCGTACTCAACTGTGGCTTTCTGGTCATGAATCTTGCGACCGTTTCCTTTCCTCTAACCGCTTAGTAGCGCCCAAACGCGAGCGCGACATTGTGGCCGCCGAATCCGAACGAGTTGTTGATCGCATACCGGTATTCGCCGTAACGGGGTTCGCCCGCAACGACATCCAGGTCGATCTCGGGATCCGGCGTCTCGTAGTTCAGTGTGGGCGGAATGACGCCGTCACGCAGCGCCAGCACCGTCAGCAGCGACTCGAGTGCGCCCACCGCGCCAATGGAGTGGCCCAGCGCCGACTTTGGCGCATAGACCGCGGCGTGCTCGCAACCGGCGACCCGGATGGCGTTGGCCTCCGCGGCATCTCCGATCGGCGTGGCCGTTCCATGGGCGTTGACGTGGTCGATGTCCTTGGGGTCCAGGCCCGCCAGTTCCATCGACCGCTGCATTGCTTTGCCGGCACGCACACCGTCCGCCGCCGGCGCCACCATGTGGAAGGCGTCCGACGTGATGCCCGCGCCCATCAGCCGGGCCAGCGGCGTGGCGCCGCGGGCCTTCGCGTGCTCCTCGGTCTCGATGAGCATGAGCGCACCGGCCTCGCCGAACACGAAGCCGTCGCGGTCCTTATCGAACGGCCGCGAGGCACGCTCGGGCTCGTCGTTGCGGGTCGACATGGCCCGCATCATCGAGAACGCCGCGATCGGCAGCGCCTCGATGGGGCCTTCGACGCCACCGCAGACGGCGACGTCGGCGTCACCCATCACGATCTGACGCCACGCGTGCGCGATCGCCTCCGAGCCCGACGAACAGGCCGACACCGGGGTGATGACCCCGGCCCGTGCCCCCAGCTGCAGCCCGACGGTCGCCGCGGCGCCGTTGGGCATGATCATCTGAACGGCGAGCGGGGACACCTTGCGGGGCCCGCCCTCGTTCATCAGGTCGTAGCTCTCCACGATCCGTTCGGCGCCACCCAGACCGGTGCCCACCACGACGGTGAACCGGTCCGGGTCGACCTCAGGGGTGCCCGCGGACTCCCACAACTGGCCGCTGAGCAGCTTGCTCAGCCGCTGGACGTACGACATGCGTCGCAGGTCCAGCCGGCCCATGTGGTTGTCGACCGGTTCCTTGAGGTGGCCTCCGATTTTGACGGGTAGGTCCCATTTGGTGACGAACTCGTCTTCGAGTACGTGGATGCCGCTCTCGCCGGCCAACAGACCCTTCCACGTGCTCTCGATGTCCGGCGAGATTGACGTCGTCGCTGTGACGGCGGTCACCACAACGCTGGGGAAACCGCCATTAGCAGTGGAAGGCTTGGTCACTTGCTCTCTTCCAACCTTGATTGGACGTTCGCGACCGTGTCGGGGTGCTCGGTGGACATCTTGGCCCGCAGCGCCTCGGCAGCCTCGGGGTTCTCTTCCTCGAGCTTCTGGATGTAGGCGACGACGTCACCGACGGTGCGCAGGCCGGCGAGGTCCTCGTCGGGGATCTTCACGCCGTACTTGTCCTCGGTCTGCACCGCGATCTCCACCATCGACAGCGAGTCGATGTCCAGGTCGTCGACGAAAGACTTCTCCGGGGTGATCTCGGACGGCTCGATACCGGTGACCTCTTCGATGATCTCCGCGATACCGGCGATGATTTCTTCCTGAGTTACGGCCACAGCTTTGCTTCCCTTCGTAATATGTTGTGTTGCAGTCAAACTGACGTGCGTTTACTGGACGGCGCCGGCGCTAGAGGTTGGCCAGCTCGTCCAGCTCTGCGGGTGACTTGACGGCACGTGCCGGCACTCCCCGAAGTTCTCGTTTGGCGATTCCGGTCAGGGTCCCCGCGGGCGGGAACTCGACGATCGCGGTGACTCGGTAGTCGGGGTGCTCACGCAGCGTGGCGGTGCACAGGTCCCAGCGCACCGGCCTGGTCAGCTGGGCGACCAGCGTGTCCATCGCGGCGGATGCGTTGGCCACCGGCTGCCCGTCGTGGTTGGACAGCAGCGTGGCGGTGGGCTCGGCGGTCGTGATGCGAGCCGCCGCTGCGGCGAAGCCCTCCAGGGCGGGGGCCATGAACTGCGTGTGGAACGCGCCGGCGACGCCCAATGCGCGCACCCGGGCCTTGGCCGGCGGGTCTTCGGCGAGCTTTTCCAGCGCGGTCAGCCGACCGGCCGCGACGATCTGGCCGGCGGCGTTGCGGTTCGCGGGAATCAGGTCGAGGTAGTCCAGGCGGCTCAGCACGTCGGCCTCGTCGCCGCCGAGCACGGCGGACATGCCGGTCGGCTCGAGCGCGCAGGCCTTGGCCATCTCGGCGCCGCGGGTGGCGGCCAGCGCGACGGCGTCATCGGCGGCCAGGACGCCGGCTATCGCGTAGGCCGCGATCTCGCCGACGGAGTGGCCCGCCACGACGAATTCCTTGTCGCTGAGCAGGCCGCGCCGCGTCAGCTCCTGGTGGGCCAGCAGGGTGGCCGCAACAATCAAGGGCTGGGCGACCGCGGTGTCGGTGATCTCTTCGGTCGACGCGGTGGTGCCTAGGCGTGCGAGGTCCAGGCCACTGGCCTTCGACCATAAGGCGATCTGGTCTGCTGCGCCGGGCAGTTCCAGCCACGGCGACAGCATCCCCTCGGTCTGGGAACCCTGTCCGGGCGCAAGAAATCCAATCACGTGTCTAAGAGAACACTGTGGAAACGGTTTTGGCGGGTGTAACAGATTATGAACCTCGTCTTAGGTTTTTGTATACACCCAACAAAATAGCTCCGTAAGCTACATGTTTGATATCGAGCCGCGATCTGTCATCTGGATCACTATCGGCCCGACACGCCGATCACACCGCCTCTGACCGGCACCGGAAGCTGCGTTACTGCGTTGTTCCCGACGCTGGACTGATGCGTTGGATAGTTGAGTTGGCCGACCGTCGCCGCCACCCGCAGCACATACGCGTCGCGCGGTTGGGTGGGATCGCGGCCGGTGAAGTCGGTGATCCGCTTCAATCGGTAGCGCACGGTGTTTGGATGAACGAACAACTTGCGCGCGCAGGCCTCAATCGCGCCGCCACAATCTAAATAAGCGTTAAGGGTCTCGGTCAGCGTCGGACCGGCGTCCGCGAGGGGTCGCATCACGTCGGTGTGCAACGCGACGATCGCCGATGCGTCGCCCATCAGGGCCCGTTCGGGGAGCAGCTCCCGGGCCAGCACGGGCCGCGGCGCCCCGCTCCAGCCGGCGACGGCGTTCATGCCGGAGATCGCCTCGCTGGCGCTGTGGTAGGCCGCCGTCAGCATCGGCGCCGTGGGCCCGATGACTACCGGACCGTCCGCGAAGGCATCCAGCAGGTCGCCCAGGAACTTCTCGGTGGGCGACAGCTGGCCGGACACGATGGCCACCAGCCAGGTGCCGTGGACGTCGGTGAGCGCCGCGCGGCCGTGGCGGGCGGCGATGTCGCGGACGCCCTGGCTGGCCCGGTCGCTGTCGAGTTCGCCGTTGGAGCCGTTGCGGCCCGGGGCGGGCGTTCCCACCACTACCGTCGCGGGTGAGGTGGTGTCCCAGTTCAACGCGGCCGCACGGGAGAGCAACTCGGGGCCGGTGTCGCCGCGCACCACCGCGTCGACGACGCTGGCCTCCATCCGGCTGTCCCACGTGCCGCGCGCCTCGGCCGCGTCGGCGTAGCCCGTGGCGGCGGTGAACGCCAGATCGCGGCTGTACTTCAGGATGCCCACCGTCAGCGCCGTCAGCTGCTCCTCGGAGCGGGCCAGCAGCGGCACCACCTCCTCGAAGAACTCCATCGTGACGCGCACCATCTCCACGCTGTGGCGCAGCGGGATCCGTCGGGTCAGGTCCTGGGGGACCAGCTCGAAAGCCTGCGCGGTGTAGCTGACGTTGCTGTGCGGGTCCTGCATCCACTCGACGAAGTTGACGACGGCCGTCTGCACCACCAGCGCCACGCTGGCGCGCTGCGAGGCCTCCAGGTCGGCGAAGAACGGCAACCGCTCCTGCATCGCCGAGACGGCCTCGGTCGCCAGCCGGCCGGAGTACTGCTTGAGGCGCCGCAGGAGGGAGTCGGGCACGGTGTCCAGGAGCTCCAGCGGTGATCGCGGCCGCGACGCGCTAGAGAGGCTGACGAGGTTGGCTAGGGGCGAACCCGACTGGTTGTCGCTCACCCCTAAAACCTACGCCTCTTTTCTGGAAGTATCCGCCAAGGCGTGCCGGGCGCGGCCTGCGGGCCAGGGTGTCGAGCCTGCGGCCAGGCGTCGTTTCGGCGCGCTCACGCGCCGTGTGCGCAGTTTCGGTGGCTCACCGGCGGATCTACCGCCGCGCCGGCGCCGGGGGCCCTACGCGCCGGGGCCGGGGTCGGACGTCTGCTCAGGCGCGGCCAGCACGTCGTCGATCTGGTACTGGCCCGCGGCCGCGATCGGCACCGACGGGTCGATGTCCCCGTCGCGTGCCAGCGCCTCCAGCACCGCGACGACCTGGGATTCGGCGTCGGTGTTGAAGTAGCGGCGGGCGGCGGGCCGGGTGTCGGAGAACCCGAACCCGTCGGTGCCCAGCGTGACGTAGGTGCCGGGCACCCACGGCCGGATCTGCTCGGGAACGGCACGCATCCAATCGGACACGGCGACCACCGGGCCGGAGACCCCGGCCAGCGCCTTCGCGACATACGGCACACCGGGCGGCTGGTCGGGGTGTCGCAGCTTCTCGCGCTCGACGGCGACGCCATCGCGATTCAGTTCGCCCCAACTGGTCACCGACCACACGTCGGCGGCCACGTCCCAGTCGGCGGCCAGCATCTCGGCCGCCTTGAGCGCCGCGGGCATGGACACCCCCGATGCCAGGATCTGCGCGGTGCTGGCGCGCCGCTCGGTGGCCGCCTGATAGCGGTAGATGCCCCGCAGCACGCCCTCGGGCTCGAAGTTGTCCGGCTCCGGCGGCTGCCGGTACGGCTCGTTGTACAGGGTGATGTAGAAGTAGACGTTCTCCGGGTTCTTGCCGAACATCCGCGCCAGGCCGCTCTCGACGATGTAGGCGATCTCGAAGGCGAACGCGGGGTCATAGGACACGACGGCCGGGTTGGTGGCGGCCAGCAGCAGCGAATGACCGTCGGCGTGCTGCAAGCCCTCGCCGGTCAGCGTGGTGCGCCCGGCGGTGGCCCCGAGCACGAACCCGCGGGCCATCTGGTCGGCGGCGGCCCAGAAGCCGTCACCGGTGCGCTGGAACCCGAACATCGAATAGAAGATGTAGAGCGGGATCATCGGCTCGTTATGCGTCGCGTAGGACGTACCGGCCGCGATGAAGGAGCCCACCGAACCGGCCTCGTTGATGCCCTCGTGCAGGATCTGACCGACTTCGCTTTCCTTGTAGGCCAGCATCAGCTCGGCGTCGACGGCCGTGTACAGCTGACCCAGCCGGTTGTAGATCTTGAGCGACGGGAACCACGAGTCCATGCCGAAGGTGCGCGCCTCGTCGGGGATGATCGGGACGATCCGCGGGCCTACTTCCTTGTCCCGCAACAGTTCTTTGAAGGTCCGCACCATCGCCATGGTGGTGGCCACCTCCTGCTGGCCGGAGCCCTTCTTCAGCGGCTTGTACGCGTCGCGCCCGGGCAGCGTCAGCGCCTTGGCCTTGGTCCGCCGTTCGGGCACGAAGCCGCCCAGGGTGCGGCGCCGGTCGAGCATGTAGCGGATCTCGGGGGCGTCGGGGCCGGGGTGGTAGTAGGGCGGCAGGTAGGGGTCCTTTTCCAGCTCGGCGTCGCTGATCGGAATCCGCATCGAGTCGCGGAACCGCTTGAGGTCTTCCAGCGCAAGCTTTTTCATCTGATGGGTGGCGTTGCGGCCCTGGAAGTGTGCGCCCAGCGAGTAACCCTTGATGGTTTTGGCCAGGATCACCGTCGGCTGGCCCTTGTGCGCGGTCGCGTCGCGGTAGGCCGCGTAGACCTTGCGGTAGTCGTGGCCGCCGCGCTTGAGGTTCCAGATCTCGGAGTCGGTCATGTTTTCCACCAGCGCCTTGGTGCGCGGGTCGCGCCCGAAGAAGTGGTCGCGCACGTAGGCCCCGTCGTTGGCCTTGTAGGTCTGGTAATCACCATCGGGCGTCGTGTTCATCAAATTCACGAGCGCGCCGTCGCGGTCGGCGTGCAGCAGCGCGTCCCATTCGCGGCCCCAGACGACCTTGATGACGTTCCAGCCCGCCCCGCGGAAGAACGACTCCAGCTCCTGGATGATCTTGCCGTTGCCGCGCACCGGGCCGTCGAGGCGCTGCAGGTTGCAGTTGATGACGAAGGTCAGGTTGTCCAGGCCCTCCAGCGCGCCGATGTGGGCGAGACCGCGGCTCTCCGGCTCGTCCATCTCGCCGTCGCCGAGGAAGCACCACACGTGCTGGTCGGAGGTGTCCTTGATGCCCCGGTCGTGCAGGTAGTGGTTGAACCGGGCCTGGTAGATGGCGTTCAGCGGGCCCAAGCCCATCGACACCGTCGGGAACTCCCAGAAGTCGGGCATGAGCCGCGGATGCGGGTAGGACGGCAACCCGCCGCCGGCGTGGCTGTGTTCCTGACGGAAGCCGTCGAGGCGGTCGCTGCTCAGCCGGCCCTCCAGGAAGGCGCGGGCATAGATGCCGGGGGAGGCGTGGCCCTGGATGAAGATCTGATCCCCGCCGCCGGGATGCGACTTTCCGCGGAAGAAGTGGTTGAAGCCCACCTCGTAGAGCGCGGCGGACGAGGCATAGGTGGAGATGTGGCCGCCGACGCCCACACCGGGCCGTTGCGCGCGGTGCACCATGATGGCGGCGTTCCACCTGATCCAGGTCCGATAGCGGCGCTCGACGTCCTCGTCGCCGGGGAACCACGGCTCGAGTTCGGTCGGAATGGTGTTGACGTAGTCGGTCGACGTCAGCGACGGGATGGCCACCCGCTGCTCGCCGGCGCGCTCCAGCAGCCGCAACATCAAATACCGCGCCCGCGCGGGGCCCTGGCGCTCCAACAGCTCGTCGAAGGACTCCAGCCACTCCGAGGTTTCTTCGGGGTCGATGTCGGGCAAATAGGACGCCACGCCTTCGCGGATCACCCGAACACGGTCGGGTTCGCTTGCGCTGCTTGGGGATTTGGCCAGATCGGTGCGCGCGAACTCGGTGGTCAACTTCCACTCCTGTAGTTGGCGGGTTATCGGCTTGATCGAACCTCCCCCTATCGTGCCGCACCGATGTGCCGGGCGGGTAGCTGCCGTCCGATCGCCGCCGCGAGCGGACATACCGGCGCGAACTCGGTGCGTGCGCGACGGTTGGGGCCCGAACCGGTAACGTCTGATCCCGTGCTCATCGGAAGGCGTGCGGTGCCTCGCAGGCACGTGGGGGAATTCCCCCGGCGAGGTGCGTTGGCGTTCGGCTGTGTCGCGCTGGTGCTGATCGGGATCGTCGGCTGTACCAAGGTCACCAACGGCAGCGTCAAGGCGAACCAGAGTCTGGCCCCGGCCTACCGCTCGTCGGTCTCGATGTCGGTGTCGGCATCCATCGCGACCTCGAGCGTTCGGGAGTCCCAGCGGCAGCAGTCGCTGACGACCAAGGCCGTGCGCAGCGCGTGCGACGGCCTGGCCACCACCAGCAAGGACGCCATCGACAAGGTGAACGCCTTCGTCGCCGCGTTCAACGCGGGACGCAACACCGGACCGACCGAGGGCCCGGCCATCGACGCGAGCAACAACAGCGGCAATACCGTCGAGGGCAGCATCGGCCCCCCGTTGTCGCAGGAGCTGCAGGATGCATTCCGCAACTACGTCGACGCCGTTCGGGCGGTGGCCAACGCCATCGCGACGCACGTGGGAACGGGCGAGTTCAACCGGCGCGTCGACCGGCTCAACGACGTCAAGTCCAAGGCGCTGAAACTGTGTGTGGCGGCCGGTTGAGGCGGGCATTTTCGACGTGCTTGGCTTGTGCGACGATTAAGCCCATTGCACGGCGTGCGCATGGTTAAGGGAGGTCCCACGGTGGTCGCGGCGGATGACGCCCCGAGCTTCGCTCGCAAATTGGGCATCCAACGGGACCAAGTCGTCCAGGAGTGGGGCTGGGACGAAGACACCGACGACGAGATACGCGCGGCGGTCGAGGAAGCGTGCGGTGCCGATCTGCTCGACGAGGACACCGACGAGGTCGTCGACGTCGTGCTGCTGTGGTGGCGCGACGGCGACGGCGACCTGGTGGACACCCTGATGGACGCGATCACCGCGCTGGCCGAGGATGGCGTGATCTGGGTGTTGACGCCCAAGACCGGCCGGCCCGGGCACGTGCAGCCCGCCGAGATCGCCGAGTCCGCCCCCACCGCCGGGCTGATGCCAACCTCGTCGGTCAACCTGGGCAACTGGAGCGCCAGCCGACTGGTGCAGCCGAAATCGCGGGCCGGTAAGCGCTGATGCTGGCTGTCGGGACCTCGGCCCCTGACTTCACCCTGCGAGACCAGAACAACCAGCCCGTCAGCCTCGGCGACTATCGCGGCGCCAAGAACGTGCTGCTGGTGTTCTTCCCGCTGGCCTTCACCGGCATCTGCCAGGGCGAACTCGACCTGCTGCGCGATCACCTGCCCGATTTCGAGAACGACGAGAGCGCCGCGGTGGCGATCTCGGTCGGCCCGCCGCCGACGCACAAGATCTGGGCGACTCAGAGCGGCTTCACGTTCCCGGTGCTGTCGGACTTCTGGCCGCACGGCGAAGTCAGCCAGGCCTATGGCGTGTTCAACGAGGCGGCCGGAATCTCCAACCGCGGCACCTTCGTGGTCGACCGCTCGGGGGTCATCCGGTTCGCGGAGATGAAGCAGCCCGGGGAAGCCCGCGACCAGCGCCTGTGGACCGAAGCCTTGGCGGCGCTGAGGGCCTGAGCGTTTTGGGTGGGCGGCAGGTGAGCGTGTAGCCTGCTCCGGGTTGTCAGGGCGCGTAGCTCAGTGGTAGAGCTCTGGTTTTACACACCAGCGGTCGGCGGTTCGATACCGTCCGCGCCCACCAGCGGTCATGCAGTGGGCCCGCCGTCGGCGCCGGGTGCGACCTCGCGTCATCGGGGTTCTGAGTATCGCGGATCCGTCGCAACGCCCGGCTCATAAAATCTATGCGTGAAGACATACATTTCTTAGCACCTATGCCCAGTCGGCCGATGTTGTCGTGACGTCCGTCGTCAAGGCCGAGCGGTTTGGCGTTATTCGACCGCATCCGCGACAGGAACCTCATCGGCCCAGTGGCGTGGACTCGGTCGAGTGGTCACCGGCTTCCGGCGATCGCGCTCTCGGACCGCAGTCTGGCGTTCTCCGACTCAAGTTCGGTATTGCGACTCTCCAGGGCCAGGATTCGAAGGATGCCTGCGATATTGACGCCCAAGGCGACCAGCGTACCGATGTGGGCCACGCGAGCCAGATCGTCGTCGCTGTAGCGGCGGGTGCCACCATCCGTGCGGGCCGGGGTGAGCAGTCCGCGCCGCTCGTAGAGTCGCAGGGTCTGCGGATCGACGCCGCTCAACTCCGAGGCCACCGAGATGCCGTACACACCTCGCGCAGACCGCGACATTCCACTCTCAGGCACAGGCACACTCCGCATCGCCGCAAATCGTTCTTGCACGAATCTAGCACCGGTGCTATAAAAATCTATAACAGCCGACACAGATCATCTGTAGGGATATTTGCGTTGGAGGTGGACATGATGTTGGTGACGCCGGGCCCACGGCCATGGAGTGCTGCGACTGACCATCCCAGTCGCCGGAAAAGCCACGCCCCGCCGCATCCAAATTGCCGGCGACGCGAGAAAAGAGGTATCAGCGCGTAAGTACCGGCCCGCCAGGGCCAGCACGGCCCGGGCCGCAGCATCCGGGTAAGGGGGTAGGTGAGATGGCTATCGACACCCAGACGGCAACCGCTGCACTCGACGAGGCGTCGGCGATTCTGGAGGCCGAATGGATACGCCTGCAACAAGAAGCGGACCTCTGGGATGCGCTCGCCGACCTGTTCGCCGAGATGCCCGCGGCCCGGCCGTGTGCACCCCGCGCTGGAACCACCAGCCAAACCCGGTGGTCGAGACCGCATGCGGTCTGTAATCGGCGATGTTGGTCCTCGCGGGGCCGGCCACCACAAGAGATCTGGGCTACCGAGCGATCGCCTCCGGGTCTCTGCGTGAAAAGCCCTGCATGAAAGGCACTGGGACAAAGGAGGTGATGCGCCTGAACGATGATCATCAACGGACAGCGACTCGCGTGCGCCCACGGTGATCACATATGTCGCATGACCGCGCCGACGCAGCATCCCAGCCTTGGCTGCGCGCGCACCGCCACTAGTGGTGGCACTTCGCACGTGGGTAACGAGCGATGTCGTTGCAGCGCCCGGGTGATTCGCCGATTGGTCCCCCTCATCTTTCGGTGGTCACCCGGGCGTTCCGCGCTGCTGCACTGTTTAGATTCAGTGCAGTGCTGGCCCGACGAGCGCTGGGCCCGCCGTGGAATGTCCCGCCGTGCGCGGTGATTCCGCTCGGCTGGCCGAAAGGGAAGTACGGCCCGACGACGCGGCGCCCGGTCGGCGAATTCGTGTCGCTGGACCGGTACGGCAACCGGGCATTTCTGTAGGCGGTTCCGCTCGGAGGCCGGGCCGGCCCACGCTGAATAACGGGTCGTCGAGCCGCCGAACGCTTGCACAGAGCTGGTCCCGATGGTGGCGCTACGTAGCGTCCCTCGTGCAAACCGCGACACTTAAACGTCTGCCCCGAATGATGGCGCAGCGGTTTAAGTCTCGCGGACGCCACCGCCGTGGGCTGCGCTGTGCCGCACGACCTCGTCCAGCTGTACCCGCGAGGTCCTGGTTTGGGGTAGATGGGCAAGACGAAAAGCCTGGCGGTGCCAAGCCGAATTGCCAATTGTTGAGGTCGCGGGATGCGTATAAATCAGGCAGGCCGACGTTGTTTGCCCAGTTAGATAGCGTGTGGCAAGGTCGTGGACGTGAACGAGCCTTCCGATGTTCAGGGCGCCAACGGGGTGGGGCAGACAGCGGGGCGGACCGCGCCGCCCGTGCACGCGCTGTCGGCGGACCAGCAACCGGCGACCAAAGCCGACCTGTATGCCGCCGTCGACGCGATGCGCGCCGACATGCGCGAGCTGATGGAGCACGTCCGCGAGCTGATCAAGGTGGCGGACAAGCGGGTGAGCGACCTCGAGCGGGCTCAGGGCGAGCTGACCGAACGGCTTTCGGAGGACTGGTGATGACGTGCGGAGGCTGTCGAACGAACTAGCCGTCATCTTGTTGGGTCTGGTCGGTCTGGTGGCCGGCTGCGGCAACGACGGGAAAGAAACGGCGCCGACGACCACGACGACGACCACCGTCGCGCCGTCGCGACCCCCGGTGGCGGCGGACGCCCTCGACGGGCTGCTGCTCAACCCGGCCGAGATCGGCACCGCCATGGGCGTTCCGGAGGTACCGGCAGCGAAGACGTCGACGCAAATGGTCAACACCAGCGCCACCAAGCCGGACATGAACTGCCGCTTCACCCAACCGGCCGAGCACAGCATCTACGCGAACAGCGGGTGGAACGCAGTGCGCTCGCAGGAGCTGCAGGAACCCGTCCCGAACTTCGCTCATCACGTCATCCAGGCGGTCGTGTCGTTTCCGGACGCCACCGGCGCGGCGAGCTTTTTCAAGGCGTCGGCCCAGTTCTGGCCGCTGTGCGCCAACCACGAATACCGGGTGCTGTCGCCCGGCGGGCCGGACAAGGTCTTCACGATGGGGCCGATCGACACCACGAACGGCGTCCTGAGCACCACCGACACCCTGCAGGGCGGCAACGGCTGGGCCTGCCAGCGGGCACTGACCGTGAGCAACAACGTCGTCGTCGACGTGGCCGCGTGCGCCACCAACCCGCCGCCCGGCGCGGCGGTGGGGATCGCCCGCCAGATCGCGGAGAAAGTCGCCAAGCTGTAGGCGGCCACTCTCGGCGAGCAGACGCAAAAGCCCGCCATTTCGGCCCGAAATGGGGGCTTTTGTGTCTGCTCGCGAGGCGAACGGCACTATGAAACCCGTGAAGCCATTTCGCATTGACGTGTCCGACGATGTCCTCGACGACCTGCGCTCGCGGTTGGCCCGCACCCGATGGCCGGAAGCCGAATGCGTGGACGACTGGAGTCAGGGCATCCCGCTGGCGTACACCCGGGACCTGGCCGAGTACTGGGGCGCCGCCTACGACTGGCGCTCGCGGGAGGCCGCGCTGAACCGCTTCGACCAGTTCGTCACCGACATCGACGGGCTGGACATTCATTTCATCCATCAGCGCTCGCTGCACGAGGATGCCTTCCCGCTGGTGATCACGCATGGCTGGCCGGGCTCAATTGTGGAGTTCCACAAGGTGATTGAGCCGCTGACCAATCCGACGGCGTTCGGCGGCCGCGCCGAGGACGCTTTCCATGTGGTGTGCCCGTCGCTGCCGGGCTACGGCTTTTCGGGTAAACCCAGCCGGACGGGCTGGGGGGTCGAGAGGATCGCGAAGGCGTGGGAGACGCTGATGGGTCGGCTGGGCTACGGGCGCTACGGCGCCCAGGGCGGCGACTGGGGTGCGGCGGTCACCACGCAGATCGGCCGCAATCGCGGCAACTGCGCGGCCATCCACCTCAACATGCCGGTCGGCCGGCCGACGAAGGAGTCGCTGGCCAACCCGACGGCCGAGGAGCAGCGGGCCATGTCCGCGCTCGCCGACCACCGGAAGTGGGGCACCGGCTACTCCAAGCAACAGTCGACGCGTCCGCAGACCGTGGGCTATGGGTTGGTCGATTCGCCGGTGGGCCAATTGGCGTGGATCGTCGAGAAGTTCTGGGCCTGGTCGGACTGCGACGGCAACCCGGAAAACGTGTTCACCCGCGACGAGTTGCTGGACAACGTGATGCTGTACTGGGTGACCGAGACGGCGGCGTCCTCGGCCCGCTTGTACTGGGAGAGCTTCCAAGTGTGGGGTGGCGGGGGTCGCGTCGAATTACCCACCGGGGTAGCGGCTTTCCCGGGCGAGCTGCTGAAGGCCCCGCGCAGCTGGTGCGAGCCCGTCTACAACATCACGCACTGGACGGACATGCCGCGCGGCGGGCATTTCGCCGCGTTCGAGCAGCCGGAGTTATTCGTCGACGACGTCCGTAAGTTCTTCGCGACGGTGCGCTAAGCCCGGCGAGCAGACGCAAAATCACCCGAATCGGCCCTCGAAAGGGAACTTTTGCGTCTGCTCGCGAGGGGGACGCGCCCCGCCGAGCATCGGGCCGCTCGCGGCATAGCCCCCGTCGACGGCCAGCGCCGCGCCGGTGATGAACGAAGCCTCATCGCTGGAGAGAAACAGTGCGGCAGAAGCGAGTTCGGCGGGCTCGCCCCAGCGCGCCATCGGCGTCGGCAGGTAGCTGCCGGGCGGCACCTCGTCGTCAGGCTTGGCGCCCGCCATGCCGGTGTACGTCATGCCGGGGCAGATCGCGTTGATGCGCACGTTGGTCTTCGCGTAGTCCAGTGCCGCGGACTTGGTCATCTGCACCACCGCTGCCTTGGCCGCCGCGTAGCAGGAAAGGCCCTTCCAGCCGACCAGCCCGGAGGCCGAGGCGGTGTTGACGACGGCGCCGCCGCCCGTTTGCAGCATGGCGGGGATCGCGTACTTCATGCCGAGGAACACGCCCTTGAGATTGATCGCCAGGATGGTGTCGAACGTCGCCTCGTCGATGTCGGCCAGGGCCGCGTGCGGCCCGCCGAAGCCGGCGTTGTTCAGCAGCACGTCCACCCGGCCGAAGCGCTGCACGGCGGCGTCGACCATGCCGCGCACGTCGGCGGCCCGCGTGACGTCGACGCTCACGGGCACGGCGACATCCCCGAGCAGTCCGGCGATCTCCCGCTCCTGCCCGCTGATGTCGGCGCACACGACGCGGGCGCCCTCGTCGGCGAAGCGTCGGGCCGCGGCCCACCCGATGCCGGACCCGGCGCCGGTGATGATCGCGACCTTGCCGGCCAGACGGCCCATCTACACGATCCGGCGGCCGCGGCGCGCCCGAGACCGCATGTCCCACAGGTAGATCTGATAGCCGAGCAGCCAGACCCGGTGCGGAATCAGCCGGTCGGCCAACCGCAGCGCGGTCAGCAGCCACTCGAACCGGCGCTGCTGGGACTCCGACCAGTCCAGCCGCATCAGCGCCCGGAACTCCGGTGCCAGGAACCCCGTCGTCGCGAACAGGTTCAGCGGCCCACCCAGCTGCCGCAGCGGCGTCGGCAGGAACGCCATCGCGGCCACCCCGTGCAGGTGCTCGCGGACCGGCGGGTCGATCTGCAGCTCGTCGAGCGTGCGCTTCCAGTACTCGTCGAACGCGACTCGGTCCGGCGGCCACATGCGTTCGGGCACCTGCAGCGTGGTGCCGAGCTTTTTGCCGTCCTGGTATACGGCGTCAGCGCTGGCGTCGTCGAGCGGGCCGTGCAGAAACTCGTGCTGCTCGACGAAGTAGCGGTACAGACACGCGGCCACCCACAGCTGCAGCTTGGGATCGAACGCGTTGTAGGACACCGGGCTCGCTGCCGTCGACCGGACCTGCCGGTGCGCGACGTCGACGGCCTTGCGGATCAGCGCGCGGTCGGACTCGGTCCCGACGGTGGCCACCGCGAGGTAGGTGCCGGTGGTGCGGGCCCGTTTGAACGGGTGCTTGTAGACGTTGCCGCTGTCCACCGGGCTTTCCAGCACGCCGTAGCCCACGCCGGGCAGCGAGAGTTGCATGATCACGTTGGCGGCCGGCAACAACAGCGCGGCCGGATTCAACAGGTCGGCGACCCGGGTCGCGGGCCGCTTCATCGCGGTGTCTTCCCCATGTGATCGAGTAGACCACGTGTGGGACGCTGCCGGGGTGGTTGCGTCGACACGATTCGTCGGCCTGCTCGCCGGCTACCTGGCCGACCTCGCGCTGGGCGACCCGCGTCGAGGGCATCCGGTCGCGGCTTTCGGCGCGGCGGCCGCGCGGCTCGAGCGGCTGACCTATCGCGACGGCCGGGTGGCCGGCGCCGTGCACGTCGGCCTGCTGGTCGGCGCCGCGGGCCTGCTGGGTGCGACGCTGCGGTCCCGCCCCGCGCTGGCGGCCGCCACCTTTGTGTCGCTGGGCGGAACCTCGTTGGCGCGCACGGGCCTGACGATGTCGGAGCGGCTGGACCTCGAGGACCTCGAGGCGGCCCGACGGCTGCTGCCGGCACTGTGCGGACGCGACCCCTCGGTGTTGGACGGGCCCGGCCTGACCCGAGCGGCGCTGGAGTCGGTGGCGGAGAACACCTCCGACGCGCAGGTCGCGCCGCTGGTGTGGGCGGCGGTCGGCGGCGCGCCCGGCGTGCTGTGTTATCGGGCCGTCAACACCCTGGACTCGATGATCGGGTACCGGTCGCCGCGCTATGCCCGATTCGGCTGGGCGGCAGCGCGATTGGACGATGTGGCGAACTTTGCCGCCGCGCGGTTGACCGCGGCGTTGGTGGTGGTGTGCGCGCCCGTGGTCGGCGGATCGCCGACGGGTGCCCTGCGTGCGTGGCGCCGGGACGCCGCCCGGCACCCTAGTCCCAACGCGGGCGTCGTCGAGGCTGCGTTCGCCGGGGCGCTCGGCGTTCGGCTCGGCGGGCCGACCCAGTACCGCCACGAGCTGCAGATCCGCCCGACGCTCGGCGATGGCCGGGTGCCGACGGTGGCGGACCTGCGCCGCGCGGTGGTGTTGTCGCGGGTGGTGCAGGCCGCCGCGGCTGTGGTCAGTGCGGCCGTAGCGTGCCGGTGGTCTGTGACTCCGGGGACTCGCGAGAGACCCCAAATTCGCGGCCGAACCCGCGAATTCACGCAAGTTTGAGCGCCGTCGCGGCAGCGACGGGCCGGCCCGCCGCGAGCGTGCACAGAATGCCACCCAGGACCGCGTGTCGCCCACATCTGCGCACGCTCGCGGACAGCGGCCGGGTTAGTCCCAGCGCCACTCTGTTATCGGCCGGCAGACATGTGTCTGTTTGCCCGCCTCACGAGCGACAACTGCGTTGCGGCACGACGACTGTCACAAGTTGTCGCGATGAGGCGGGCAAGAATCCACACACCCGGCACGCTGTGACGCCTGTGACGGCCCCCCACGCACGCCCTACCGACGCCGGCCGTACCGGTCCGCGAGCTTCTCCTCGACGGTCATCGGGGCCTCGGGCGCGGGCGCCAGTTCCTTTTCCCGACGCCGGGCGCGCACTTCGGCGTAGGTGAAATAGGCCAGCGCGGTGGGGGCGAGGATGCCGAACGAAATCCACTGGATGCCGTATGACAGAAACGGCCCGGATTCCAGATGCGGCATGCCGATCACGCCGAGCCCGCCGGGTTGATCCTCGACCAGCTGCAAATACGACCCGGCCAGCGGCACCTTCATCAACGCCGCGACCTGTTCGGTGTTGATCGAATACACCTGCTGGGCACCGTCTCGCAGAAACGGCTCCTTCTCCTTCACCAGCGGTTCGGAGTCGCGCAGCCGCGCGGTGAGGGTCACCGTTCCCTCGGGCGCGCGGGGGATGGGCGGCACGTGCGAGCCCTCCAACGGACGCACGTAGCCGCGGTCGACCAGGACGGTCGGCCCGTCGTCGACGACAAACGGCACCAGCACCTCGAACGCCTGGTCGCCCTCCACCGCCCGCAGCCGCGCCAGCACCTGCACGTCGGGCAGATAGTGCCCGGTAGCCGTCACCCGCCGCCACTGCTGCTCCGGTGCCGCGGAAACCTGCTGCGGCAGAAAGGTTTTCAGCGGCACAGGCGGGCTGTTCAGAGAGGACTGGATTTGGTCGTTCTCCCGCGACGTCCTGGTGTTCTTTCCCAGCTGCCACGGTGCGAGCACCACGAAGCACAGGTAGGTGAACGTGACGACCAGCAGTATCAGCGCTATCCATCCCGGCCGGGACAGGAACGACAGGCTTCGAAAAACCCGGCGCATCAACCGTGCCCGTTCTGCGCGAGCTGCTCGTCGACCCACGCGTGCAGGCCGGGCAGGGCAGCCTCGATGACGGTGAAAACCTCCTCGAAGTCATCGTGATTGCCGTAGTAGGGGTCGTCGACGTCGAGGACGTAGGCGCCTGAGCGTGGGTCGAAGGAGCGCAACATGCGGATCCGCTCGTCGTCGACGCCCAGCTGTCGCAACAGCCGGAGGTGGTTGCGGCCCAGCGCCACAACCAGATCGGCCGCCATGTGGTCGTCGTCGACTTGGGCGGCGCGGTGGTCGGTAGGGTAGCCGTGGTTGTGCAGCACCCGGGCCGCGCGGATATCGGCGCCGGCGCCGACGTGCCAGTCGCCGGTGCCGGCGCTGGTGACCCGTACGGCGTCGCTCAGACCGCGCTCGGCGATCTGGTGGGCGAACATCTTCTCGGCCATCGGTGACCGGCAGATGTTGCCGGTGCAGACGAAGGTGACATGCAGCGGTTTCGACTCAGACACCTAAGGCCCTCCGCAGGTCGTCGACGGTCGCTGCGTGCGTCGCGGGCCCGAACCCGTCGGCGAAGTCGGCCCGCCCGTAGCCCCAGCCGACCACGACGGTGTCGATGCCGTGGGCGGCCGCCCCGTCCACGTCGTGGCTGCGGTCGCCGACCATGAGCACGCGCTCGGGCAGCGGTTGCAGCTGAGCCAGCGCGTGCGCCAGCACCTCCTCCTTGGACTTGCGCGCGCCGTCCGGGCTGGCCCCGGCGATCACCTCGAAATACCGGTCGAGGTCGAAGTGGGCGAGGATGCGCCGCGCCGTCGTCTCCAGTTTGGAGGTGGCCACGGCCAGCCGGATGCCGGCGGCGTGCAGGTCGGCGAGCAGCGCGGCGATGCCGTCGAACAAGGTGTTCATCGCCCAGCCGCGGCTGCCGTACTCGGCGCGGAAGGCCGCGATCGCCTCCTCGGCGCGCCCGTCGAGCCCCATCGCGCGGAAGGTGTCGTCCATCGGCGGCCCGACGATCCGGGCGGCCAGGTCGCCCTCGGGCACCGGCGCCCCGATGTGGCTGAGCGCGTGCAGGAAGCTGGCGACGATGCCCTCCGCGGAGTCGGTGAGGGTGCCGTCGAGGTCGAACACCACCAACTGCGGGGCATCCCCGCTCGACGGCATCGTGTCAGTCACGCTCCCATTGTCCGTGACCGTTCCGGCGGCGCAGCCGTCGGCTCGATCGACGGTCCGGTAAACGATCACGCGATCGGCCCTCGCCGAGGCGGGGCCACGGTTATGCTCCGTGCGCTGGCTGCCATGCCAGCACCATCGGGCCATGACCATGAAGGGTGATCAACGTATGCGCCACCTACCCGCGGCAATAGCCGTCGCCGCCGTATCCGTGCTGGTCGCCTCGTGCGGCGGCAACGACGAGAAGGGCTCCGGTTCGTCCAGCTCGGCGAGCGCGACCACGACCACCTCGACGGCGGCCGCCAAGCCTCCGCTGGCGCAGGCCGCGCTGGCGAATGTCCTGCTCACGCCCGCCGAGGTCGACGCGTTGCTGGGCGTCACCGCCACCAGGAGCAAGGAGAAGATCGACAAGCTGCAGGACGACCTGCCGAAGCCGCAGGCGAACTGGAAGTTCCCCGATGAATGCGCCTACGCGATGGGGCCGGTCGAGGCGGCCGTGTACAACGGCAGCGGCTTCACCGCGGTCGTCGGCGACGACTCCGTCACCGACTTGAAGAACGATCAGGACATCGAGCTGGCTCAGGCGGTGGCGTTGTTCCCGTCCGCCAAGGAGGCGACCGACTTCTTCAACGCCTCGGCGCAAAAGTGGCCCGCGTGCGGCGACAAGACCATCACCCAGCCCGCCGGCCCGGACAGCGCCGAGATCAACTGGAAGTTCGGACCGTTCGCCAACGAGAACGGAATCCTGACCACCACCGCCTCGAGCAGCGTCCCCGGCAACAACGGGGCGCCCGGCATGAGCATCACGGTCGGGCGCGCGCTGACCGTGCGCAATAACGTGGTGATCGATCTCGTGCTGATGCGCAAGGAAGACCAGGCGAAGTTTGCCGCCAAGGCCGCAGGTCAGATCGGCGACAAAGTCGACAAGCAGTAGTCGACAAGCAGTAGGAGCTGCCACCGCCGACGCTGACGATGTCGGGGGCGCACTAGTGTTTCGGGGATGGCGAGTCTGGGCTATCACGGCGATCAGGCCGTCACGCCGGGCATGCTGGATTTCGCCGTCAACGTCCGCGATGCTCAGCCGCCGCGGTGGCTGGTGCAGCGGCTGGCGGAGCGGCTGCCGGACCTGGCTCGGTATCCAAGCGCCGACGACGTGGGCGCGGCCCGCGACGCGGTGGCGCAGCGCCACGGTAGGGGCGCCGACGAGGTGCTGCCGCTGGCCGGGGCCGCCGAAGGGTTCGCGCTGCTGCCCAACCTGCGCCCGGCGCGCGCGGCGATCATCTCGCCGTCGTTCACCGAGCCGGCGGTGGCGCTGACCGCGGCCGGGGTCCCGGTGCATCACGTGGTGCTGCGGCCGCCGTTCGGCCTGGATGGCAACGCGGCAGTGCCCGACGACGCCGACCTGGTGGTGGTGGGCAACCCGACCAACCCGACGGGGGTCCTGCACACCCGCGAGCAGTTGCTCGCGCTGCGGCGGCCCGGCCGGACTCTGGTGGTCGACGAGGCGTTCGCCGATTCGGTCCCCGGTGAGCCGGAGTCGCTGGCCGGTTTGGCACTGCCCGACGTGCTGGTGCTGCGCAGCCTGACCAAGACGTGGTCGCTGGCCGGGCTGCGGGTGGGCTACGCGCTGGGTGCGCCGGAGTTGCTGGCGCGGCTGACCGCGCGCCGCGCGCACTGGCCGGTGGGCACGCTGCAACTGACGGCAATCGCGGCGTGCTGCGCCGCCGAAGCGGTCACCGACGCCGCCAACCGCGCGGTGGCGCTGGCGGTGCTGCGGGCCCAGATGGAGGTCGGTCTGGAATCGGTGGGCGCGGACGTGGTCGACGGCCGGGCCCCGTTCGTGCTGTTCCGCATGCCGGGCGCGGAGCGGATCCGACAAAGCCTGCACGACAAAGGCATTGCGGTTCGCCGCGGGGACACGTTCGTCGGCCTGGACGCCGGATATCTCCGCGCGGCGGTGCGGCCGGAGTGGCCGCTGTTGGTCGACGGCATCAACGGGGTGCTGCCGTGAGCGTGCGGCTCGCCGACGTGATCGCGGCGCTGGACGAGGCGTATCCGCCGCGGCTCGCCGAGTCGTGGGATTCGGTCGGCCTGGTGTGCGGCGACCCCGACGACGCGCTGGAGTCGGTAACCGTCGCGGTCGACGCGACCCCGGCGGTCATCGACGAGGTGCCCGATGGCGGGCTGCTGCTGGCGCATCACCCGCTGCTGCTGCGCGGGGTGGACACCGTCGCCGCCAGCACACCCAAGGGCGCGCTGATCCACCGCCTGATCCGTTCCGGCCGTTCGCTGTTCACTGCGCACACCAACGCCGACTCGGCGGCACCCGGTGTGTCAGACGCGCTGGCGGAGACGCTCGGTCTGACTGTCGAGACCGTGCTCGAGCCGGCATCGGATGGGCCGGATCTGGACAAGTGGGTCATCTACGTGCCGCGGGAGAACGCCGAAGCCGTGCAGGCGGCGGTATTTGCGGCGGGCGCCGGGCACATCGGCGACTACTCGCACTGCAGCTGGAGTGTCAGCGGCATCGGCCAGTTCCTGCCGCACGAGGGCGCCACGCCAGCCATCGGCAGCGTCGGCGCCGTCGAGCGGGTGGCCGAAGACCGCTTCGAGGTCGTCGCACCCGCGCGGATACGGGCGGCGGTGCTGTCGGCGATGCGCGCCGCGCATCCCTACGAGGAGCCGGCGTTCGACGTCTTCGCGATGGTGCCCCTGCCCGGCGGTGCCGGGCTGGGCCGCATCGGCAGGCTGGCGCAACCGGAGCCGTTGCACGCCTTCGTCTCCCGCGTCGACGCCGCGCTGCCGAAGACCTCCTGGGGAGTGCGCGCGGCCGGGGACCCCGACATGGCGGTGTCGCGGGTCGCGGTGTGCGGCGGCGCCGGCGATTCGCTGCTGCGTGCCGCGGCCGCCGCGGATGTGCAGGCGTACGTGACGGCGGACCTGCGCCACCACCCGGCCGACGAGCACCTGCGGGCATCGGATGTCGCCCTCATCGACGTCGCGCACTGGGCGAGTGAATTCCCATGGTGCGGGCAGGCCGCCGGCATGCTGCGGTCCCGGTTCGGCGACGAGCTGCCGGTCCGGGTGTGCAACATCCGTACCGACCCCTGGAACGTCAACGAACAGGCCGACGAACAGGCTCAGAGAGGTCAGGCATGAAAGCCGACGTGGCACAGCAACGGTCACTACTCGAATTGACCGGGCTGGACGCCGAGCTGTCTCGGCTCGCACACCGCGCCCGTCATCTGCCGCAACGGGAGGCCTACGACCGGTTGCAGGCCGACCACGACGCGGCCAACGATCGGTTGGACGCCGTGCGGATCGCGGTGCAGGACTTGGACGGCCAGGTGTCGCGTTTCGAGTCGGAGATCGACGGGGTGCGCCAACGCGAAGACCGCGATCGGTCGTTGCTCAAATCGGGTGCGATCGACGCCAAGCAGCTGTCCGACCTGCAGCACGAACTGGAGACGTTGGAACGGCGTCAAGCCAGCCTGGAGGATTCGCTGCTGGAGGTGATGGAGCAGCGCGAGGAACTGCAGGAGCAGCTGGCCGCCGAGGCGCGCGCGATCGAGGCGCTGCAGGCCGAGCTGTCCGGCGCCCAGCAGGCGCTGGATGCCGCCGTCGCCGAAATCGACCAAGCCCGCCAACAGCATTCGGCGCGGCGCGACGAGCTCGCGGCGACGCTGGACCCCGCCCTGTCCGCGCTCTACGAACGTCAGCGGGTCGGGGGAGGGCCGGGTGCCGGGCCGCTGCAGGGGCACCGCTGCGGTGCCTGCCGCATCGAGATCGGCCGCGGCGAGCTGGCCCGCATCACCGCGGCCGCCGACGACGACGTCGTGCGCTGTCCCGAGTGTGGCGCGATCCTGCTGCGGGTCAAGGCAGCCCAGTGAAGGTGATCGTCGAGGCGGACGGCGGGTCGCGCGGCAACCCCGGGCCGGCCGGCTACGGCGCGGTGGTGCGCAGCGCCGACGATGCCGCCCTGCTGGCCGAGAGCAAGGAGGCTATCGGCCGCGCGACCAACAACGTCGCCGAATACCGCGGCCTGCTGGCCGGTTTGGCGGACGCGGCGAGGCTCGGCGCGACCGAGGTCGCGGTGTTCATGGATTCCAAGCTGGTGGTCGAGCAGATGTCCGGGCGCTGGAAGGTCAAGAACCCCGACCTGGCCGAGTTGCATGCTGAGGCCAAGAAGCTGGCGTCGGGCTTCGACCGGATCAGCTACGCGTGGATTCCGCGGGAGCGCAACTCGCACGCCGACCGGCTGGCCAACGAGGCGATGGATGCCGCCGCGGCGGGTGCGCCGGCGCAGACCGCGAAATCCGAAGCGCCCCAATCGCCGGGCTGGACCGGGGCGCGTGGCACCCCGACCAGGATTCTGTTGCTGCGCCACGGGCAGACCGAGTTGTCGGTGCAGCGCCGGTATTCGGGTCGCGGCAACCCGGCGCTCACCGACCTCGGGGGTCGGCAGGCGGCGGCCGCGGCGCGGTACCTGGGGGAGCGCGGCGGCATCGCGGCGGTGATTTCTTCGCCGCTGCAACGGGCTTACGACACCGCATCGGCGGCCGCCGGCGCGCTGGGCCTCACCGTGGCCGTCGACGACGATCTGATCGAGACCGACTTCGGGGCCTGGGAGGGGTTGACGTTCGCCGAGGCCGCCGAACGTGATCCGAAGCTGCACCGGCGCTGGCTGCGCGACACCAGCACGGCGCCGCCGGGTGGGGAGAGCTTCGACCAAGCGCTGGTGCGGGTGCTGCGGGCGCGTGACCGCATCGTCGCCGAACACCAGGGCGAAACGGTGCTGGTCGTATCGCACGTGACGCCGATCAAGATGATGCTGCGGTTGGCGCTGGACGCCGGGCCGGGCATTCTGTACCGATTGCACCTGGACCTGGCGTCGCTGAGCATCGCCGAGTTCTATTCCGACGGAGCGTCTTCGGTGCGGCTGGTGAACCAGACGGGCTATCTCGTCAGCTGAGGTTCTCTTTGACGAACGACGCCAGCGCGGTGGTGAGCTGGGCGGAGAACGGCAGCGGCTTGGTGTAGCCGCCCGGTGTCTTGCTGGCGTCCTCCTTGAGGACATGGTTCACGCCGGTCAGGTGCACGAAGTCGGTCTTGGTGCCCGCGGCCGTCAGGCCGGACACCAGGTGATCGACGTCCTCGCAAGTGATTTGGGTGTCGGCATCGCTGCAGGTGACCAGCACCGGCATGCCGCGGGCCAGCTTGCCGGCCAGCTCGGCCGGATCGAGGGCGTCTTCCTGCTGCAGGAACCGGGCATTGGCGGCGTTGATGATCGGCTTCAAGCCGGCCGGCTCGTCGGGCGGAACCTGTCCGGTCGCGCGGAATTCGGCGATCGACTTGTCGATCGCCGCCGTGTTCTCGTCGGCCTGAGCTTGGGTGAGCTTTCCGGCCTTGACGGCGGCGTCGGCCTGGGCGTGCGCCTGCAGGGAGACGTGGTCGAGGATGCGACGGCTCTGCGGCTCCACCAGCCCCAGGGCCCGCACCGGCGGAACGCTTCCGGGCGCGGCGGTGGCCAATTGCAGCGCGTACAGGGCGCCCTCGCTGTGCCCGATCACCATCAGGCGGTTGCGGTCGACGCCGGACTGGCCGGCCAGGAAGGTCAGCGCCGCGTTGGCCTCGTTCTGGAACGCGGGCACGTCGATCGTCGTGGCGTCTTTGGCGTAGGGCCCGAGACCCGTCTGCCCGGTGCCCAGCTTGTCGTAGCGCAGGCTGGCCACGCCGTCCTTGGACAGGGCCTGGGCCAGGTTTTGCAGTGTGTTGATCGAGCCGCGCGCGACGGCCGAGTTGCCGTTGCGGTCGGTGGGCCCGCTGCCCGCAATCAGCAGTGCCCCCGGCACCGGCTTCTCCTGCCCGGACGGGTGGCGGAACGTGCCATACACGGTCATGTCGCCGACCGGGAACGTGACGGCGTCCTCCACCCACGAACCCGGCGCCGACGAGGTGGGCCCGGCCGGCACCATCTCGCGGGACTTCTGTGGGGCGCCGCATCCCACCACCGCGAGCACGATCATCGCCGCACACGTCAGCGCAGTCCACCACTTCGTCGGCATCCTCGGAACGTACCGCTCGCGGCCTGCCCGCGCGAGGATCAAGTATCGCGGTACCTATGACATCCGGCGCGCCCGGAGCGATGATCGATGGATGACCGAAGCAGCCAGCACGGACGGACCGGATGTCGACGTCGTCGTGGTGGGCGCGGGCATCGCGGGCCTCTACCTCGCGTACCGCCTGAGCCGCGCCGGATACCGATTTCGCGTGTTCGAGGCGGCCGACGACGTCGGCGGCACCTGGTACTGGAACCGGTATCCAGGTGCCCGGGTCGACGTGCCCAGCATCGACTACATGTACAGCTTCGATCCGGACTGGCAACGGGACTGGCAGTGGTCGGAGAAATATGCCACCCAGCCCGAGATCCTGCGCTATCTCAACCATGTCGCCGACAAGCACGACCTGCGGCGCCACATCACCTTCGGCACGCGGGTGCAGCGGGCGCATTGGGACGACGGGGCGAGGCTCTGGCGTGTCGGCACCGACGGCCAGGAGGTCACCACCCGCTTCGTCGTGATGGCCACCGGCTGCCTGTCCCTGCCCAAGCCGCCCGAGATCGACGGTCTCGAGTCCTTCGGCGGCGAGGTCTACTTCACCAGCCGCTGGCCGCACGAGCCCATCGCCTTTCGGGACAAGCGGGTGGCGGTGATCGGCACGGGTTCCTCGGGCGTGCAATCGATTCCGGTCATCGCACGCGAAGCGCGGCAGCTGGTGGTGTTTCAGCGCACCCCGTGTTTTTCGATCCCCGCGCGCAACGGCGCGATGCCGCCCGCGAAGCTCGCGCGAGTGGCAGATGAAGCGGAATACCGTGCGGCGGCCAAAATTTCGTTCGGCGGCATCCCGATGGAGCGCAGCGTCACCCCGACATTCAGCGTTTCGGAGACCGAACGCCGACAGGCCTACGAGCGCGCCTGGGCGGACGGCCTGCTGTTCGAGGCGATCAACGTGTACGCCGACGTGCTGAGCAATCCCGCCGCCAACCACGAATACGCCGAATTCTTCCGCGGCAAGATCCGCTCGATCGTCCAGGATCCGCAGACCGCTGCCGAGTTGTGCCCGACCGATCACCCCATCGCGACGAAACGGCCCTGCCTGGACACCGACTACTACGCCACCTACAACCTGCCGCACGTGCGCCTGGTCAACGTCCGCAAGCATCCGATCAGAGCGATCACGGAAAGTGGCATCGACACCGCCGACGAGTCGTTGGCCTTCGACGTGATCGTGTTCGCCACCGGTTTCGATGCCCTGACGGGGGCGATCACGGCCGTCGACATCCGCGGGCGTAATGACCTGGCGCTGAAGGACAAATGGGCCGACGGGCCGCACACCTACCTCGGCCTGAGCACGGCCGGTTTCCCGAACCTGTTCTTCATCACCGGTCCCGGCAGTCCGTCGGTGCTGGCGAACATGGTCGTGGCGATTGAACAGCACGCGGACTGGGTGCTCGACTGCCTCGCTCGCCTGGCCGCAGACGGCTTCGACGTCATCGAGCCCACCGAAACCGCCGAGGCCGGGTGGACGCAGCACGTCAACGACTGCGCCGACATCACCCTCTACCCGGCGGCGAATTCCTGGTATATGGGCGCCAACGTGCCTGGCAAGCCACGGGTTTTCCTGCCCTACTGCGCTGGCTTCGACTTCTACCGCGCCGGCTGCGACGACGTCGTCGCCCGCGACTATCTCGGCTTCCGCCGGTCCGGACCCGACGGCTCGCGCTGCAACGACGGGGTGGTGCGCCGGCTGCAACCGGACGTCGAGATGGTGCTGAACGCGATGGCGGAGTTGGGGCTGCCGCCGATGGAATCGATGTCCGTCGCCGACGCGCGCGCCCTCTACGCGCAGATGGCGTTGGTGCGGCCGCCGGGACCGGACGTCGGCGAGATCGTCGACGGTGTCCTGCCTGGTGCCACAGGCGATCTGGCATACCGGCTGTACCGGCCGCCGACCCCGGGCCCGCACCCGGTCGTGGTGTACTTCCACGGCGGCGGCGGCGTGCTGGGCGACGCCGTCGCGGATGACCCGCTGTGCCGGGACTTATGCGTGCGCAGCGACACGGTCTTCGTCTCGGCGGACTACCGCCACGCGCCCGAGCATCGGTTTCCCGCGGCCGTCGACGACGCCATGGCAGCGGTGCGCTGGGTTGCCGACAACGCCGCGGCGTTGGGCGGCCGGCCGGGACAGCTCGCGGTGTGTGGTTGGAGCGCGGGTGGACTCCTCGCGGCGGTGGTATGCCAGCTGGCGCGCGACGCGGGCGGACCGGCCATCCTCGGGCAGGCGCTCCTGACGCCGCCGGCATCCGGCGACATGACGTCCGCGTCCTTTGCGGAGAACGCCGACGGCTACGGCCTCACGACGCCGGTGGTCCGGTGGTTGTACGACCTCTACATCGGCGAGGCGGACCGGGGCGACCCGCGCTTCGCCCCGCTGCGGACGGCTGATCTGTCCGGTCTGCCGCCCGCGGTCGTCGTGACGGCCGAGTTCGATCCCCTGCGCGACGACGGCGAGGCCTACGCCGTCGCGCTTGCCGCGGCGGGTGTCCCCACCGAGCACGTCCGCGCCCGCGGCCACACCCACCAGTCGCTGTCGATGGTCGACGTGGTGCTCTCGGGCGCTCCGATCCGGGCCCGGATGGCGCAGGCGCTGGCGGGGTTCCTCGCCGCCGCGCCATCTATCATTCCGGTATGAGCCGGACTTCCGTCGTCACGTTCGCGGTCGGGCTGATCCTTGCGCTGTTCGGCGTGATCTGGGCGCTGCAGGGCTTCGGCGTCCTCGGTGGCAGCCCGATGACCAACACCACGACGTGGTCGATCATCGGCCCGATCACGGCGCTGGTCGGAATCGTGATCGCGGTGCTCAGCTGGCGGAAACGGTGAAGTGCACCGTGTGCCATCCGGTGGCGCCGTCGGGCACCGGGTCGGCCTGATCCGCCGTCTGGACCGCGCCGGTGTTGTCGGTGGCACGCACCGTGATCGTATGTTTCCCAGGGTTTTTCGCCTGCCAGGGAAAGCTCCACAACCGCCAGGTCTGGTTGGAATAGCTCGCGCCGGGCACGGCGGGCTGCCATCCGCCGTCGTCGATGCGGACCTCCACGCCCCGCACGCCGCGATTCTGCGCCCACGCGACGCCGCCGAACGTCACCGGTCCCACCGGCACCCTTTGGCCGCCCTTCGGCACGTCGATGCGCGATTCCGTCTTCACCGGCGCGTGCGCCGCCCAGCCCTGCCGCGTCCAGTACGCCTTGGCCTTGTCGAAGCGGGTCAGCTCCAGATCGACGACCCACTTGGTCGCCGACACGTAGCCGTAGAGGCCGGGCACCACCAGCCGGGCGGGGTAGCCGTGTTCGATCGGCAGCGGCTGGCCGTTGAGGCCGATGGCCAGGAGCGCGTCGCGGCCATCGGTGAGGGCCTGTACTGGAGTGCCGGCGGTGAACCCGTCGACCGATGTCGAGAGCACCATGTCGGCGTCCGCGTGCACACCCGCCGCCGCGAGCAGGTCCGCCACCCGGTAGCCCGTCCAGACGCCCGTCGAAATCAGTTTTCCACCAACGGGATTCGACACGCAGGTTAACGTCGTCACGATCTCGACGACCTCGAAGCGGGAGAGGTCGTCGAAGCTGTAGGTGGCTTCGTGGTCCACCATGCCGTGGATGCGCAGGCGCCAGTCGCCGTGGCTGAGCTGTGGCGTGCTGAGCGCGGTGTCCACTCGGTAGAAGTCGCGGTTGGCGGTGATAAAGCTTGGCAGCGCAACGCCGTTGGGTTGCACCTCGGCGGGTATCTGGGGCGCCGATCTGCGCGGTAGCGGAAGCGTGAGGGCGGTGCGGTCACCGGCCACCGAATGCGCCAACCGAGTGAACATTGCGCCCGCCACGCCGCTGGCCACGCCGAATCCGAGCAAGCCGTACGCGATCAGCCTGCGTCGGCCGGTGTCGGGCTCGTCATCGTCGGCGGCGTCGGGAGCCTCAGCCGGAAGTCGTCGGACCAGGAACCGCAGGGCCCACACACCGCAGGCCGCGCCGGTGACCGTCGGGATGGTGTCAATCACCGTCGCGCCCTGCCGCGATAGCACCGCGGCGCAGCCGAGCACGCCACCCGCGGCGATCACCGCGCTGCCGAACGGGCGGTGCCGCGTCTCGAAGGACCCGGCGATCGCGGCGACCGTCGCGATCACCACGAGCACGACGACGGCCAAAACGGGTTTGTCCATGGTGCCGAGGGTCTGAATCGCCCACTCTTTGACGGGCCCGGGCGTCAGGTCGACGACCGCCGAGCCGACCGCGGCGCGCGCATCGGCCCGCGGGCCGAAGGGGATGCCCAGCAGTTGGGTCACCCCGAGCGCGACGGCCGCCGCGGCGACGCCCGCGATCATCCGCTCACTGGACCGCTGATCTGGCCGGGCCATCAGCGCAGCAGATCGGCCAGCGCCGCGTCGAGCGTCGGAAAGTCGAACGTAAAGCCGTTGTCTTTCAGAATCTTTGACGTCGCATACCGTCCCGTCAGCCCGAGCGCGGGATCGGTGCGCAAAACGACGCCACCGAGTTTCACCAACGCGGCCGGGGTGGGTGGGGCGGCCGGGCGGTGCAGTTGCCGGCGCAGGGCGGCCATCAGGTCGCGGTTGCGCACCGGATGATCGGCCGCCGCCACGAGCACCCCGTCGGGAATGGTGACGCCGGGAGTCAGACCCAGGCAGGCGCGGACGATCGCCAGCCAGTCCGACAGGTGAATCCACGAAAACCATTGCCGGCCGCTGCCCACCCGACCGCCCAGGCCGAACCGGGTCAGCCCCACCAGTCGGGTCAGCGCGGGGGAGTCGGGGTCCAGGACGACCGAGGTACGCAGGATCACGCCGTGGCGGGTGTTGGCTCCCTCGAACGAACGCTCCCAGGGTTCGGCCACGCCCGTCATCTGGGGCAGGCCGGTCGGCAGCGGCGTGGTCTCGTCGCAGTGGGTTTCTCCGGCGTCCGACCAGATCGCGGTGGTGCTGGCCTGAAGCCAGTGCGCCAGCGGAGTTTTCAGCTGCCGGCTGGCCTCGACCAGCGCCTTGGTGGGCGCCACCCGGCTGTCCCTGAGCGCGGCGACGTTGCTTGCGGTGGGCCGGCAGTCGACCAGCTTGCCGGCGAGGTTGACGACGGCGGTGTTGGGTCCGTCCAGTTCGGCGGCCCAGTCGCCGACGGTGCGGCCATCCCAGGGCACCTGGCGCACGCCGAGCGCCGGGTTTTCGCGGCGGGTCAGGACGACGACGTCGTGGCCGCGACCGCCGAGATCCGCCGCGATCCGCCGACCCAAAGATCCGCTGCCACCGGCCAGGACGACCTTGAGGGGAGTGCTCACGCCGTCACCGTAATCGTCAGGCCGCGTCGTGAAAAATCAGGCCCATGGCATAGCGTTCGCCGGAGCGGACCGTCGAGATGCCGTGCCGGACCGGCGCCGCCGACCAGCCCCGTTTCGAGCGCACCGGACGCTCCCTCGTGGTGAAGACGAATCCGTGCCCCTGCGGCAACTGCGTTGCCGTGCCGCGGGATTGGGCCCGCGGCCGTTGCTCGACCAACAGGAATTCGCCGCCGGTGTAGTCGCGGGCCGGGTCGCTGAGGTTGATCACCACCTGAAGAGGAAACACCAACTCGCCGTAGAGATCCTGGTGCAGGGCGTTCCAGTCGTCGGCGCCGTACTTCAGCATCAGCGCGGTGGACCGGGTCTGGCCGGCGGCGTGGCAGGCCGCCAGCCATTCGTCGAGGGTGTCCGGCCAGGGCGCGTCGCGGCCCAGCCTGGCCCACCACTCGCGCGCTATCGGCAGCAACCTGGGATAGAGCGCCTGCTTGAGGGGCTCGATCGGATCGGGATACGGGGCGTTGAAGTAGCGGTACTGCCCGGCGCCGTATCGCCTGGGGCCCATGTCGATGGTCGAGCGGAACAGGCCGTCGTCGGCGTAGAGACCGCGTAGCCGCGCCGCTTCGGCGGCTGTGACCAGCTGGGGCAGCAGTGCGCCGCCGTATTCGTCGACCTCGGTGGTGATGGCGTTCCAGTCGCCGGAGTCGACACGCTTCTGCCAATCGGCCATCCGTTACTCCGGTCCTGTCTGTAGTGGCGCGTCCCGGGGTATCCGCTTGGAGCAGGTGCCCCTACTGGACGTCCACACCGAGGAGATCGTCATGCTGCACACGCTGGTTCTAGCCGCCCAGGACAACCCGCAGGCCGCGGGCCTGATCTTGAGGGGAATCAAGGGCATTTTCGTCCTGATCGGCAGCGTCATCGCCGCGATCGTGTGCGCGCTGATCGCCGCCATGAAGGGGCGAAACCCCATCGGCTGGGGCATCCTCGGGCTGTTCTTCAGCATTCTGACGCTCATTGTCGTCGTCATCGTGCCCAGTAAGAAGGGCTAAGCCGGCACGCAGTGGGTACACCAGACCGGTGATCACAACCATCATCGGCGCCCTCGTCATCGGGCTCATCGTGGGAGGGCTGGCCCGGCTCGTGATGCCGGGCAGGCAAAACATCGGCGTCATCATGACGGTGCTGCTCGGCGCTGCCGGCTCGTTTCTGGGGACGTGGGTGTCGTACAAGCTGGGATATTCCAACCAAAACGGCGGCTTCAAGATAATTCCGTTCCTGGTTGGCATCATCATCGCCGTCGTGTTGATCGCCGCCTATCTGGGAATCACGGGTCGGCGCGGCAACAGCACGCGATGACCCGCGCGGCCATTGGCCGCGACATGCCCCAGCGGGTACCGTGTTCGACGCGGACGAGTTGGCTGGGCGGCCGCGGCTCGCGCTCTCGTGGCGACGAGTCGAGGAAAGTCCGGACTTCACAGAGCAGGGTGATTGCTAACAGCAATCCGAGGTGACTCGCGGGAAAGTGCCACAGAAAACAGACCGCCACCCTCGCGGTGGTAAGGGTGAAACGGTGCGGTAAGAGCGCACCAGCATCCCGGGTGACCGGAATGGCTAGGCAAACCCCACCCGAAGCAAGGTCAAGAAGGCCGCACCGGGAGGTGCGGCCGCGCAGGCGTTCGAGGGTTGCTCGCCCGAGCCTGCGGGTAGACCGCTCGAGGTACCCGGCAACGGTGTGCCCAGATGGATGGTCGCCGCCTTGCCGCCGTTGCTTACGCCGCGGCGGTGAGGAACAGAATCCGGCTTACAAGCCAACTCGTCCGCCTTCGCTCCGGCTGCCTCGGGAGATCACGCATTTCGCGATCGAGACGCTCGCCGAGTGTCGGATTGAGGCACGCTTGACGCCGTATCGCGTGCCATAAGTCGACACTCGAGCGCGGCCGTCAGCGCCGGCTCAACGCCGCGCCTTGCGCACCGCCTTCTGCAGCGCGCGCAGCGCATCCCCGACCTGCTCACGGCAGCTCTCGGCGAAGTCGCTCTCCAGCTGGTAGAGCAGGCCGTATGTGAAGGTGTCCTCGCCCGCGGCGTGCGCGGAGTCGGCCTGGTGGCCTAGGTGCTCGCGACTCACGACGCTGTCCTGGTGATCACCGAGCAGCGACTGAATGGCCTTCGCCTGCTCGGCCACCTTGTCGGCCCCGGTGGCCGCCGCGGTGTAGCGGAGTCGTTTGGCGCGCTTGCGGATCCGGTGCAGCGCCTCGTCGCGCTCAGGGTGCGCGTCGTCTGCACTGGCCCGGGAGGCCTTGGCGGCCTTGCGCACCCGCCGGTACGCCGCGTCGATAGTCACCGGTGTCGCGTCCTCGTGCGCCGACCCGACGGGAATGTCGGCCACGAGCGCGTCGAGCGCGTCGAGCAGCCGGAAGTAGCGGTGCGACCGCATGGCGATCAGCGACCGCCGCAGCCCCGTCTGGTAGCGCCGGCGCGCGCCCTCCACCAAGCGCTCCCGGATGGGCCCGCGCACCAATTCCGGCGCCAACAGGTCCAGGTGCTGCCGGTAGCGCTCGGCGAGCACCTCGGCATCGCGCGCCACCCCCAAGACCGCGGCGAGCTCGCGCAGTTCATCGAGGACCCACGCGACATTCGCCGACTCGAAGGCATCCTGCGAATCCCGCAGCAGGCTGCGGATCTTGCGGATGGTCACCCGCAATTGGTGGACCGAGTCGTCAGTATCGGCGCGCACGGCGCGGTCCCACACCAGCAGCTCGTCGATGTACTCGGCCACCGCGCGGTGCACCGGGTCCGACGGCGCGGGCGCGGCCGGGGCGTCGTGCCGCAACGTGGAACCCAGCGTGCGGGCCAGCTTGGAACCGTGGTTGGAGGGGGTCGCGCCGGCGTCGAGCAGACGATTGCTCAGCCGGTTCAACAGCTTGGTATCGGCGGTCCCGTTCGTCGCGACGAGCTCCACCTCCCACTCGCGCCACTCCTGTTCGGCTGGGCCGGCGCCGCCGGAGTCGGCCGTCCACGCGGTGACGTGGTCGTTGCTGAACTCCGCCAGCGCGGTGCCGTCGCTGCCGTAAAGCACCTGGCTATCGCGCTGCGTGGTGATCCGCGCGACCGGCTCGAGCGGGCGGTCGCGGACGATCGCCAACACCACATCTCGCAGCTCATCCGGTACGGATTCCGGGCCGGAAGTGGCCAGCGGCACGTGGATCTCGGTGCGGGCGTCCGGCCCCGCCGGCAGCTTCAGGTGCCAACCGGCGTCGGTGCCGCCGGTGCGGCGCCGCAGCGTGATCTTGTTGCGCGCCAAGTCCTGCGCCGGTGTGTCGAAATAGATCGCGTCCAGCGACTGGGCGGGTGACTTCTCGACCCTCGCCACCGCGGCGATGCCCTCGAACGAGGGCGAAACCGTCGAGTCGACGATGTCGAACTTGCGTTCCACCTCCAGATGGCGCGCCGTCTTTGGCGCTTTTCCAGGCATCGTTGACTTCCCATGGTCAGTGGATGGCTCTAACGTGTCGCTGCCGAGCATCCCTAGCGTGCCATATCAAAGTGAACGGGCTTTCGAACGTGTTCGGTCTATGCGCGGCGCGAAAACCGCTTATGGTTTTGCCGAGCGGGGCAGCCGCTCCGGCTGCGGCTTGTCGGGTACCTGATTAAGGAGCTGTGTCATGGTGTTTTTCGGTTGTCGCAGACCTCGTGTGTTCACCGGCGCGGTGGCCGTCGGGGCAGTAGGTGGCGCACTGCTTTTCGGCGCGGCGGCCGGCTCTGCCAACGCGGACCCGCAACCCGCGCCGCCTAACTGCACGGCGGCCGACATGGCCGGGATAGCCGCGGGCGTCGCGGCGTCGACGTCGGCATACCTGTTCGGTCACCCGGACGTCAACGACTTCTTCACCGGCCTGAAGGGGCTGACCCGCGAACAGATGCGCGACCGGTTGCAGCAGTACATGGACGCCAACCCGCAGACCCATGCCGACCTGCAGGGCCTCCGCGCGCCCATGACCGATTTCCGGGCTCGCTGCGGAGCGCCGGCGCCGACCGAAGACTAGAAGCAGTGCTCGTCGGCGGGGAACACCCCGCTGGCCACGTCCTCGGCGTATTGCATTGCGGCGCGGCGTAGTTCACCGCCGATGTCCGCGTAGCGCTTGACGAAGCGGGCGGTCTTCCCGCTGCTGAGGCCGGCCATGTCCTGCCACACCAGTACCTGGCCGTCGCAGTTCGGGCCGGCGCCGATCCCGACCGTCGGAATCGTCAGCTTGCCGGTGATCTGGGTGGCCAACTCGGCCGGCACCATCTCCATCACGACGGAGAAGGCCCCGGCTTCGGCGACCGCGATCGCGTCGTGGATGGTCTGCTCGGCGGCGTCGCCGCGGCCCTGGACCTTGAACCCGCCCAGGGTGTTGACACTCTGCGGCGTGAAGCCGATGTGCGCCATCACCGGGATGCCCGCGGCGGTCAGAAACGAGATTTGCTCGGCTACCCGCTCGCCGCCTTCGAGCTTGACGGCGTGGGCGCCGCCCTCCTTCATGAAGCGGGTGGCGGCGGCCAGTGCGGCGGTGGGCCCGGCCTCGTAGCTGCCGAACGGCAGGTCGGCGACGACGAGCGCGTGCGGGGCGCCCCGTACCACCCCCCGCACCAGGGGAATTAGTTCGTCGATGGAAACCGGCACGGTGGTGTCGTAGCCGTAGACCACGTTGGCGGCGGAGTCACCGACCAGCAGTACCGGGATACCGGCGTCGTCGAAGACCCGGGCGGTCGAGTAGTCGTAGGCCGTGAGCATGCCCCACTTGTGGCCTTCGGCCTTCCATTTCTGCAGGTGGTGGGTGCGAATCTTGGTGCGCGGCGCGGAACCGGCAGGGTTGGAGCCATAAACATTCTGCTCAGAAGACATCTTTGTCCCTAGTGATTTGGTCTGGTCGATCCTCGTGGCCCTCAGGTCTTCTTCCTGAAACGGGTCCCCGGGTTCGTCGGACTCCCACAGTCTGCCACCTTTTGTCCATCGTTGTCACCGGGCTGTCACCGGCCGGCACTGTGACACGCCCCATCGGACCCCTACCATCGACGGGATGCAGCGGCTCAGCGGACTCGATGCCAGCTTCCTGTACCTGGAAACCGAGACACAGCCCATGCATGTTTGCTCGCTCATGGAGCTGGACACGTCGACCATGCCCGGCGGCTACACCTTCGACCGGCTGCGCGATGCGCTGTCGCTACGGATCACAGCGATGCCCGAGTTGCGCGAAAGGCTCGCCAACAGCCCGCTGAACCTCGACCATCCGGTCTGGGTGGACGACGAAACCTTCGACATCGGTCGTCACCTGCACCGGATCGTGCTGCCGGCGCCGGGAGGCCGGGCGGAGATCTCGGAGATCTGCGGCCACATCGCGTCGCTGCCGCTTCAGCGCGGGCGCCCGCTCTGGGAGATGTGGGTCCTCGAAGGTGTGGGGGCCGGCGACTGCCACCGAATCGCGCTGCTGACCAAGGTGCACCACGCCGGGGTGGACGGGGTGACCGGCGCCAACCTGATATCGCGGCTGTGCACCCCCGAGGCCGACGCGCCCGCACCGGATCCGGTGGTCGGCGTCGGCGGCGCCACCGGGTGGCAGATCGCCGCGGGTGGGCTCCTGCGGTTCGCCGCCCGCCCCCTGCACCTGGCCAACGTGCTGCCGCAAACCATGACGTCGGTGATCGCCACGCTGGCGCGGGCACTGGAGGGGCAGGCGATGGCCCGCCCCTTCGCCGCGCCGCCGACGCTGTTCAACGCCAGCGTCAGCGGCCGGCGGACGGTCGCCTACGCGCAGTTGGACCTCGAGGACATCAAGCGGGTGAAGAACCGCTTCGGCGTCAAGGTCAACGACGTGGTGATGGCCCTGGTCTCCGGCGTGCTGCGGCAATACCTGGCCGAGCGCAACGTGCTGCCCGAGACGTCGCTGGTCGCGACGGTGCCGGTCTCGGTGCGCGGCAAGTCCGATCGCGCCGGCCGCAACCAGATTTCGGGCATGTTTTCCAGCCTGGAAACCCAGGTCGCGGACCCGGGGGAGCGCCTGCGTGCCATTGCGCAGGCGAATTCAGTTGCCAAAGAACATAGTTCGGCGATCGGCGCCACGCTGTTGCAGGATTGGACGCAGTTCGCCGCGCCGGCCGTGTTCGGGATCGCGATGCGGGTCTATGCCAACACCCGGCTGACGCACAGCCTGCCGGTGCACAACCTGGTGGTCTCCAACGTGCCGGGGCCGCAGCTCCCGCTGTATCTGCTGGGCTGTGAGGTGCAGGCGATGTATCCCTTAGGGCCGATCTTTCACGGCTCGGGACTGAACATCACGGTGATGTCGCTGAACGGCAAGCTGGACGTGGGGTTGATCTCCTGCCCGGACCTGCTGCCCGATCTGTGGGAGATGGCCGATGAGTTCGCCGTGGTGATGGAAGAACTGCTGGCAGCCACCGGGTAACCAGCATCTTGTCCGCCCTCTGGCAGCATATGTTGGCATGCGCCCCTCTCGCCGCGACACGATCGCGCGCACGCTGCTGATCTGGACGGCGATCGCAGCCGTGGCGATGCTGCTCGCGGGCTGCGTCCGCGTCGTCGGCGGGCATGCGGTCATGGCGGGGCCCAGGCTGGGCCAGCCGGTGAAGTGGGTGCCGTGCCGCGCCAACAACCCGGCCAAGCTGCCGCCCGGCGCGATGTGCGGCAAGCTCGCCGTGCCGGTGGACTACGACCACATCAGCGGCGACGTGGCGGTGCTGGGGATGATCCGCTTCGCCGCGACGGGCAACCGGATCGGTTCGCTGGTGATCAACCCCGGCGGTCCCGGCGAGTCCGGGGTCGAGGCCGCTCTGGGCATCGTTCAGACGTTGCCGCCGAAGGTCCGTGAACGGTTCGACCTGGTTGGGTTCGACCCGCGCGGGGTGGGGCTGTCGCGGCCGACGATCTGGTGTAACTCCGACGCCGACAACGACCGGCTGCGAACCGAGCCGCAGGTCGACTACACGCCGGCGGGCGTGCAGCGCAGCGAGGACGAGACCAAGGAGTTCGTCGCCCGCTGCGTCACCAAGATGGGCATCAACTTCCTGCGCAACGTCGGGACCGTCAACGTCGCCCGCGATCTCGACGCGATCCGCGCGGCGCTGGGCGACACCAAGCTGACCTACCTGGGCTACTCCTATGGCACCCGCATCGGCTCGGCCTACGCCGAGGCGTACCCGCAGAACGTGCGCGCGATGATCCTCGACGGCGCCGTCGACCCCAACGCCGATCCCATCGAGGCCGACCTGCGGCAGGCCAAGGGATTCCAGGACGCGTTCGACGACTACTCCGCGGACTGCGCGAAGAAGCCGAGCTGCCCGCTGGGCACCGACCCGGCCAAGGCCACCGACGTCTACCACAGCCTGCTCGACCCGCTCGTCGACCCGAACAACCTGCAGGTCAGCAGGCCGGCGAAGACGAGCGACCCGCGCGGGCTGAGCTACAGCGACGCCATTGTCGGCACCATCATGGCGCTGTACTCGCCGACCCTGTGGCGCCACCTGACCGACGGACTGAGCGAGTTGCGCGACGGCCGCGGTGACACGCTGCTCGCGCTGGCCGACATGTACATGCGCCGCGACTCCAAGGGCCACTACACCAACGCCACCGACGCCCGGGTGTCGATCAACTGCGTCGACACGCCGCCGATCACCGACCGGGCCAAGGTCATCGACGAAGACCGCCGCTCCCGCGAGCTCGCCCCCTTCATGAGCTACGGAAAGTTCACCGGTCACGCGCCGCTGAGCACCTGCGCGTTCTGGCCCGTGCCGCCGACGAGCAAGCCGCACGCGGTCTCGGCGCCCGGACTTCCGCCGACGATCGTCGTATCCACCACTCACGACCCGGCCACCCCGTACAAGGCCGGGGTGGACCTGGCGTCCCAGCTGCACGGGTCGCTGCTCACCTTCGACGGCACCCAGCACACGGTGGTCTTTCAGGGCGACAGCTGCATCGACGCGTACATCACCGAGTACCTGATCAACGGCAAGACGCCGCCGTCCGGCGCCAAGTGCTGAGCGCGGGCCGCTGCGCTCGACGTGCTTGCAGGGCGAGAGCCCTTTTGAGGGATGCATAAGAGACCAAGGCGTGACCTTTTCGCGTCGTCGCGGGTATGCACGGCTGACACGATGACTGCCATGTCGCGCCGGAGACCGATGAGCTCGGCGCTTCTTTCGTTAGTGGGCGTCGGTTTGCTGCTTGCGGGCCAGCCGGCCATCGCCGGCGCCACCCCCGAGCCCGGCGAGGGCCAGACGCAGAGCCCGCAGCCGCCGGCGGTCGCGAAGCCGAACTGGGGCGGCTGTGGCGAATGGGGCGACACCAGTGACATCCCCACCGCGAAGTGCACCACGGTGGCGGTCCCCGTCGACTACAACAATCCCGCTGGGGCACAAGCCAAGTTGGCGGTGATCCGGATTCCGGCGACCGGCCAGCGGATCGGGTCGCTGCTGCTGAACCCGGGCGGCCCGGGCGGGTCCGCGGTCGACATGGTCGCGGGGCTGGCGCCGGCGCTGGAAGGCAGCGAGATCCGCGCCCACTTCGACCTGGTGGGCTTCGATCCGCGGGGCGTGGGCCACTCCACCCCTGCGCTGCGGTGCCGCACCGATGCGGAGTTCGACGCCTTCCGGCGTGACCCGATGGTCGACTACAGCCCGGCCGGGGTGGCCCACATCGAGCAGGTCTACAAGCAGTTGGCCAAGGAGTGCGCCGACAAGATGGGCGTGGCGTTCCTCGCCAACGTCGGCACCGCGTCCGTGGCGCGGGACATGGACGTGGTCCGCCAGGCCCTGGGCGACGAGCAGATCAACTACCTGGGCTTCAGCTACGGCACCGAGCTGGGCACCGCCTACCTGGAGCGGTTCGCCGACCGTGTGCGGGCGATGGTGCTCGACGGCGCCATCGATCCGACCGTGGGCCCCGTCGAGGAAAACATCAGGCAGATGGCGGGATTCCAGACCGCCTTCAACGACTACGCGGCCGACTGCGCCCGCTCGCCCGCCTGCCCGCTTGGGACCGACCCGAGCCAATGGATCGCGCGCTACCACGCGCTGGTCGACCCGCTGGTCCTCAAGCCGGCGCACACGTCGGACCCGCGCGGACTCGGCTACGCCGACGCCACCACCGGCACCCTCAACGCGCTCTACACCCCGTCGCACTGGAAATACCTGACCAGCGGCCTGCTCGGGCTGCAGCGGCACACCGACGCCGGCGACCTGCTCATGCTGGCCGACGACTACGACGGCCGCGACAAGCACGGCCACTACGACAACGGCCAGGACGCGTTCAATGCGATCCGCTGCGTGGACGCGCCGTCGCCGACGGACGCGGAGAGCTGGGTCGTCGCCGATCAGCAGATCCGCCAGGCCGCGCCGTTCCTCAGCTACGGTCCGTTCACCGGCAACGCGCCCCGCGATCTGTGCGGGTTGTGGCCGGTGCCGGCGACGACCGCGCCGCACGTTGCGCCCCAAGTCGCGCCCGGCAAGGTCGTCGTCGTCTCCACCACGCACGACCCGGCGACCCCGTATCAGGCCGGCGTCAACCTGGCCCACCAGCTGGGCGCGCCGCTGATCACCTACGACGGCACCCAACACACCGCGGTATTCAACGGCGACCAGTGTGTGGACGGCGCGGTGACCCGCTACCTCGTCGATCTGACCATGCCCCCGCCCGGCCTGCAGTGCCGACGCTGATCCAGCGCTAGCGAGTCCGCAACGCGCCTGACCGGGCACCGGTAACACGCCGTTAACACGAAGTGCCTACTGTTCGGGTATGGATCGACAGAAGGAATTCGTGCTCCGCACGCTCGAGGAGCGAGACATCCGCTTCGTGCGGTTGTGGTTCACCGACGTGCTCGGTTACCTGAAGTCGGTCGCGATCGCGCCAGCCGAACTCGAGGGTGCTTTCGAAGAGGGCATCGGCTTCGACGGCTCGTCCATCGAAGGCTTCGCGCGCGTCTCGGAATCCGACACCGTGGCCCACCCCGACCCGTCGACGTTCCAGGTCCTGCCGTGGGTGACCAGCTCCGGCCACCAGCACTCGGCGCGGATGTTCTGCGACATCACCATGCCCGACGGCTCACCGTCGTGGGCGGACCCGCGGCACGTGCTGCGGCGCCAGCTGCAGAAGGCAAACGACCTCGGCTTCTCCTGCTACGTCCACCCCGAGATCGAGTTCTTCCTGCTCAAGCCCGGCCTTGAGGACGGTTCGGAACCCATTCCGATCGACAACGCAGGCTATTTCGACCAGGCGGTGCACGAGCCCGCCTCGCGATTCCGCCGGCATGCCATCGAGGCCCTCGAATTCATGGGCATCTCGGTGGAGTTCAGCCACCACGAGGGCGGGCCTGGACAGCAGGAGATCGACCTGCGCTTCGCGGACGCCCTGTCGATGGCCGACAACGTGATGACCTTCCGCTACGTGATCAAAGAGGTCGCGCTGGAGAGCGGCGCGCGGGCGACGTTCATGCCCAAGCCCTTCGGCCAGCATCCCGGCTCCGCAATGCACACGCACATGAGCCTGTTCGAGGGCGACGTCAACGCCTTCCACAGCGACGACGACCCGCTGCAGCTGTCGGACGTCGGCAAGTCGTTCATCGCCGGGATCCTCGAACACGCCTCTGAAATCAGCGCGGTCACAAACCAGTGGGTCAACTCCTACAAGCGGCTGGTGGTCGGCGGCGAGGCGCCGACGGCCGCGTCCTGGGGCGCGGCCAACCGGTCGGCGCTGGTGCGGGTGCCGATGTACACGCCGCACAAGACGTCGTCGCGGCGGGTCGAGGTGCGCAGCCCCGACTCGGCCTGCAACCCCTACCTGGCGTTCGCCGTGCTGCTGGCCGCCGGGTTGCGCGGCGTGGAGAAAGGCTACGTGCTGGGGCCGCAGGCCGAGGACAACGTCTGGGACCTCACGCCCGAGGAACGCCGCGCGATGGGCTACCGCGACCTGCCGTCCAGCCTGGACAACGCCCTGCGCGCGATGGAGTCCTCCGAGCTGGTGGCGGAAGCGTTGGGGGAGCACGTCTTTGACTTCTTCCTCCGCAACAAGCGCACAGAGTGGGCCAACTACCGCAGCCACGTCACCCCCTACGAGCTGAAGACTTACCTGTCGCTGTAGCGGTTGCGCTAACGTCGTTCGCGTGACCAAGCCCGCGACGGAGCGCCCCAGGCTGCCCAGTGTCGGCCGGCTCGGACTGGTCGACCACCGCGCCGGCGAGCGCCTCAAGCAGCTGGGCTGGTACGACAAGGACGACCAGGCCCACGTCGAGCGGCTGTGGTCGCTGTCGCGCGCACCCGACGCCGACGCCGCGCTGCGCACCCTGATCCGGCTCTTCGAGAACCCCGACACCGGCTGGGACGAGCTCAGCGCCGCGCTGCTTACCGACCGCAGCCTGCGGGGGCGGTTGTTCGCCGTGCTGGGGTCGTCGCTGGCCTTGGGCGATCACCTGGCGGCCCACCCGCAGTCGTGGAAGCTGTTGCGCGGCAAGGGCAAGCTGCCCACCCCTGAGCAGCTGACCCAGGCCTTCGACGAATGCCTGGACGACGCTGGTCCCGGCACCGTGGTGCCGCAGCTGAGCGCCCTGTACCGCGACCAGCTGCTGGTGCTGGCCGCGCTCGACCTGGCCGCGACGGTCGAGGACGAGCCGGTGCTGCCGTTCACGCTGGTCGCCAGGCAGCTGTCCGACCTCGCCGACGCCGCGCTGGCGGCGGCGCTGCGGGTGGCCGAGAAGACGGTCTGCGGTGACCGCTCGCCGCCGCAGCTGGCGGTCATGGCGATGGGCAAATGCGGTGCCCGCGAACTGAACTACGTCAGCGACGTCGACGTCATCTTCGTCGCCGAGCGCGCCGACCCGCTCAGCACGCGAGTGGCCGGCGAGATGATGCGGGTGGCGTCGGATGCGTTCTTCCAGGTGGACGCCGGGCTGCGTCCCGAGGGCCGCAGCGGCGAACTGGTTCGCACCGTCGAATCGCACGTCGCCTACTACCAGCGCTGGGCGAAGACCTGGGAGTTCCAGGCGCTGCTGAAGGCCCGCGCCGCGGTGGGCGACCCGGAACTGGGCAAGCGCTACCTCGACGCGCTGATGCCGATGGTGTGGGTGGCCTGTGAGCGTGAGGACTTCGTGGTCGAGGTGCAGGCCATGCGGCGCCGCGTCGAGCAGCTTGTGCCCGCCGACGTGCGGGGCCGCGAACTCAAGCTCGGCACCGGCGGATTGCGCGACGTGGAGTTCGCGGTGCAGCTGCTGCAGCTGGTGCACGGCCGCAGCGACGAGTCGCTGCACGTGGCGTCGACGGTCGACGCGCTGGAGGCGCTGAGCGAAGGTGGCTACATCGGCCGCGAGGACGCGGCCAACCTCACGGCGTCCTACGAGTTCCTCCGGCTGCTCGAGCATCGGCTGCAGCTGCAGCGGCTCAAGCGGACCCACCTGCTGCCCGAATTCGACGACGACGAAGCCGTCCGGTGGCTCGCGCGCGCCGCCCACATCCGGCCCGACGGGCGGCGCGATTCGGCGGGGGTGCTGCGCGACGAGCTCAAGAACCAGAACGTGCGGGTGTCCCGGCTGCACGCGAAGCTCTTCTACCAGCCCCTGCTGGAGTCAATCGGCCCGGCGGGCCTGGAGATGGCCGGCGGGGGCATGACCCCCGAGGCCGCCGAGCGTCAGCTCGCCGCGCTGGGCTACGAGGCCCCGAAGATCGCGTTGAAGCACATGTCGGCGCTGGTCAACCAGAGCGGACGGCGCGGCCGCGTGCAGTCGGTGCTGCTGCCGCGGCTGCTGGACTGGATGTCGTATGCGCCCGACCCCGACGGCGGGCTGCTGGCCTACCGGCGCCTCAGCGAGGCGCTCGCCACCCAGAGCTGGTACCTGTCCACGCTGCGGGACAAGCCCGCCGTCGCCAAGCGGCTCATGCACGTGCTGGGGACCTCCGCGTATGTGCCGGATCTGCTGATGCGCGCGCCTGAGGTCATCCAGCAGTACAGCGACGGGCCGGCCGGCCCGAAGCTGCTCGAGGCCGACCCGGCCGCCGTGGCCCGGGCGCTGGTCGCGTCGGCCGGCCGCTACACCGACCCGGTGCGCGCCATCGCCGCCGCGCGCACGCTGCGACGTCGCGAGCTGGCCCGGATCGGTTCGTCGGACCTGCTGGGCCTGCTCGAGGTCAGGGAGGTGTGCCAGGCGCTCACCTCGGTATGGGTGGCGGTGCTGCAGGCCGCGCTGAACGCGATCACGCGGACCAACCTGCCCGAGGACGGCAAGCCTCCCGCCGCCATCGCGGTGATCGGCATGGGCCGGCTCGGCGGGGCCGAGCTGGGCTATGGCTCGGACGCTGACGTGATGTTCGTCTGCGAGCCGGCCGCCGGTGTCGAGGATTCGCAGGCGATCCGCTGGTCGACGACGATCGCCGAGCAGGTGCGGACCCTGCTGGGCACCCCCAGCGTCGACCCGCCCCTGGAGGTCGACACGAACCTGCGGCCCGAGGGCCGCAACGGCCCGCTGGTGCGCACCCTGGCGGCGTACACGGCGTACTACGCCCAGTGGGCGCAGCCGTGGGAGATCCAGGCGCTGCTGCGCGCGCATGCCGTGGCCGGTGACGCCGATCTGGGCCACCGATTCCTGCTGATGGCCGACAAGACGCGCTATCCGCCCGACGGCGTGTCCGCCGAGGCCGTGCAGGAGATCCGCCGGATGAAGGCCCGCGTCGAGTCCGAGCGGCTGCCGCGGGGCGCCGACCCCAATACGCACACCAAGCTGGGCCGCGGGGGACTGGCCGACGTCGAGTGGACGGTGCAGCTGTTGCAGCTGCGGCACGCCCACGAGATCCCGGCCCTGCACAACACCTCGACGCTGCAATCCCTGGACGTGATCGCCGAGCACGACCTGGTCCCGGCCGACGAGGTGGACCTGCTGCGCGAGGCCTGGCTCACCGCGACCCGCGCCCGCAACGCGCTGGTGCTGGTGCGTGGCAAGCCCACCGACCAGCTGCCCGGACCGGGACGTCAGCTCAACGCCGTCGCGGTTGCCGCGGGTTGGGGTAACGACGACGGGAGCGAGTTCTTGGACAACTACCTGCGGGTGACGCGGCGCGCAAAGGCCGTCGTACGCAAGGTGTTCGGCAGTTGACCGAGGACTTCGGCGCGATGAGCGCGATGTTCGAGGTGCTCAGCACCGCGGAGGCCGATCGGGTGACCGCGCTGTACGCGCCGCTGGCAGCGGCCGTCCGGGAACTCGTCGACGCCACCATCCGCACCGAGGCCGACGACGACGTCGTCGCCGACGCGCGCGCCGCGATCGAGGCCGCCACCGCGGCGTTGCGCCGACGGGTCCGGCCGGTAGGAGTGAGCTACCGCGTCGACGGTCGACCGCTGCCGTTGGGCAATGCGGCTGTGGGCCTGTGCAATCCGATCGCACCGCCCGTCGTCGTCCACCACGCAGGTGCCGGGCGCTGCTGGGCCGAGTTCGTCCTCGGGTCGGCCTACGAGGGCCCGCCGGCGTTGGTGCACGGCGGCGTCAGCGCGCTGGTGCTCGACCACATGCTCGGCGAAGCGGCCAGCGAAGGGCTGTCCAAGCCCCGCTTCACCGGCACCATCACCGTGAAGTACCTGCGCGGCGCCCCGCTGGGCCCGCTGCGTTCCGAAGCATGGATCGATCGCAAGGAAGGCGTCAAAGTCTTTGCGCGTGGCTGCATCTCGGATGCGAAGGGCGTCACCGTGGAGGCCGAAGGGGTCTTCATCGAGCCTGCCTGGGCGCGAGACGGGCACGTCGCACGATGAAGTTCTACGTCAGCAGCGCGTTTCTGAACACTCGCGAAATCCTCGAGATCGCCAGGGCCGCAGACGACCTCGGCTATGACGGCCTCGGTATCCCCGACCACGTCGTCAACCTGGAGACCCTGGAAACGCCGTACCCCTACACCAAAGACGGTGAGCGACGCTGGGAGCCGTTCACCGACTGGCCCGATCCGTGGGTTCTGGTCGGCGCGCTGGCCCAGGTCACCACGCGGCTGAAGTTCGTCACCACCGTCTACATCCCCGCCATGCGCAATCCCTACTCCGCGGCCAAAGCCATTGGCACCGCGGCACTTCTGGCGTCCGGCCGTGTGGAGCTGGGTATCGGTGTGGGGTGGTGCCGCGAGGAATTCGCGCTGATGGGGGAGCAGTTCGAGGCGCGCGGCAAGCGCACCGACGAGATGATCGAGCTGATGCGGGAGCTCTGGTCACCGGGCTGGACCGAGTTCGACGGCCAGTTCTATCGGGCGCCGCGGCTGGAGATGCAGCCGACGCCGCCGCCGATACCGGTGTACGTCGGCGGGCTCAGCGACATCGCACTGCGCCGCGCCGCGCGGCACGACGGCTGGATCGGTGACCTGATCAAGACCGACCGCGCCATCGAGGCGGTGGGCCGACTGCGCGATCTGCGGGCCGAAACGGGTTTGTCCATGGATGATTTCACCGTGTTGACACCGCTGACCGACGCGTTCACCGCCGCCCACTATGAGCGCGCCGCCGAAGCCGGCATCACCGGCATCATCACCATGCCGTGGATGTTCTACGCCGGGCCGCAGGCTTCTTTGCCGGACAAGATCGACGGCATGCGGCGGTTCCGCAAGGACCTCGGGCTCGACGGGTAGTTACGCCTTTTTTGGTTTTGCCACGGGCTCGCTTCCCAAGTTGCTACGGTCCTCGAGGCGGACGAATTTCGGGAGGAAATATGGGGAAGAAATCAAGTCTTTTGGCGGCCGCGGCGATTGCCGTCGGCGTCGTCGCAGCGCCGGGCGCCGCAAGCGCAGACCCGAACTTGCAGGGGCTGATCCCGGTCCCGGCGAACAGCCAGCGCACCGACGGGCCGGATTCCATTCATGACAACGGCATTCACCTGCACTTCCTGGTCAACGGCTCGCCGACCGATGTGATGAACGCCTACCAGTCGGCGCTGCAGGGCAAGGGCTGGGCGGTGACCGTCCAGAATTCGGGCGGTGGCGGCGGGGGCGGCGGTGCCACCTACACCGGCACCAACGCCGCGTCCTACGGCGTGTTCACCGGCGGTGGCTATGGCGGCACGACCGACGTCGACGCGTGCGCTTGGCCGGCCAAGCCCGCCAACACCGACTGCGGCAGCGGCCACCGGTAATTGCCAGGGCGGTTGGCGACCCGCGTTCGATTAGCGGGCCTCAACCGCCATACTCAATCCATGGTGTTTACCGTGGTTTTCGGCAACGGCGAAGCGCGGGACTACGGCGCCTTCGACAGCTTCGAGGTCACCGCCGCCGGCGTACTGATCATCGAGATGAAGCGCGACGACATCAACCGGCATTATGTGGCGCCCGGCGCGTGGCTCGAGGTGGTCGAGATGGTCGACGGCACGCCCGTCCGCATGTCGCGGGGGATCATCGGACACCGCCCGAAGATGTAGCCTTCCCCGGGCTCGCGGGGGCGTCAGGCGAGCGCGTCCCCGCCGCTTTCCGCGACACTTAACTGGTGGCGACGACACGCCGAGGACGTTCGCCGTGAGTTAAGTCTCGCCGCCCGGGCTGCGCAGCCGGTGGCACGCCCTAGTCGAGGCTCTCCCAGAAGCGGGCGAGCGCCTCCGCGCCGCGAGCCGGGTCCTCCACCATCCACCAGTGCCCCAGCCCGTCGAGCACCTCGGTGTGGGCGCCGGCCTGATCGGCGGCGCGACGGCGGGTCTGCTCGCCGCCGATGTAGGGATCCTCGCTGGCCAGCAGCGACAGGCCCGGCCGAGCCCGTGCGTTGCCCAGCGCGCGTCCGGCGTCCGCCATCGCAGGCTGGGCCGCCGAGCGGTACAACAGCAGGATCGCCCGCCCCATCTCCGGGCCCTGCTCCGCGGCGATCGACGCCGCGATGTCCGAAGGTATGCCCAGCGCGGCCATCTGGTTGGCGCGGTCCTCGACCGTGCCGCCGATCAACGTCTCGACGAGTTCCTCGCCGGCGTCGGGCGTCTGCCACACCTGGGCCATGTCGTGCCAGACGTAGTCGGCGTCGAACAGCCCGACGGCATCGCTGGCCCAGCTGCGCACGAGTTCCGGCCGGTGCATCGCCACGTTCACCACGTGGCCGCCGCCCCAGTCGTGACCCACCAGATCGATTGGTTCGCCGAGGGTTTCCAGCTGCTCTTCGAGCCAGTCGCGGTAGTCCAGGTAGGTCGCGCCGAAGCCGTCGGGCAGGGGAGCGCCGAATCCCGGCGGCGACAGGCACACCACGTCGTCGCGGCCGAGGGCTTCCACCATCGGACCCCAGATCGCGTCCGTCTCCGGATTGCCGTGCACCAGAACAATCGTCATGCTCCACATCCTGGCATGGCGCAGGGGGCCACCGAATGCGACACCGCGTCGCAGGGGTCGCAAGGTAGCGTGAGGTCCGTGGGCGGTATCTCCGGGTTTCGATCGGCCGACGCACGAGCCTCTTTCTGCCGGCTGTACGACGCCGCGCTTGCCGCGAGTCCGGTTCCGGTCGCCGAATCGGATGTCGAGACATCGTGGGGACGCACACACGTGCTCACTGCGGGAGACGCGTCGAACGCGTCGTTGGTTGCCATCCACGGCAAGTCCTTCAACTCCACGTCATGGTTGCCGATGCTGACCACGCTGATACCGAATCACCGGGTCACGATGATCGACGTCGTGGGTGATCTGACGAAAAGCGTTGCCGCGAAGGCCATCACCAAGTCAGACCACGTCGTTGCCTGGCTGAGCGAGACGCTCCGGGCACTGGAGATCGACCGCGCCACCGTGCTGGGTGCGTCGTTCGGTGCGTGGATGGCGGCGCAATACGCGTTGGCATTTCCCGCGCGCGTAGATCGCCTCGCGTGGCTCTGTCCGGCCGGGCTCGGCAGCAATCTAGACGTGGGCTGGATCGCTCGTGCCTATTTCGCGACAAGCGTGCGGCCCACCGCCGACCGCATCGGGTTGTTCCTCGACTCGATGGCCACATCCGCGGGGCGCCAGCGGTTGCGGGCGGATCCGTGGCGACTTGTCCGCGAGCAATTCATCAACGGCACGTTGGGATTCAAGCCGGCCCTCATCACGCTCCGGCCGACACGGTCGGACCTGCGTCCGCTTGCGTCCGCGAGAATTCCGGTCCTTACGGTGCTGGGCAGACAGGAAACGGTGCACGACGGACCACGGGTGGCGGCTAGGTTGCGGCAACAACTGCCCGACGCGCGCATCGAGCTGATCGACGCCAACCACATCGTCACCGTCGATCAGCCGGAGATCGTCGAGGGCCTGCTCGCCGACTTCCTGACGCCGCGGCCGTAGGGCCGAGCAGACGCAAGAGCCCCCGACACGCCGGGCGTGCGGGGGCCTTTGCGTCTGCTCGCGGGAGGTTTAGACGTCGTAGTACAGAGCGAACTCGTACGGGTGCGGGCGGATGTTGACCGGAGCGATCTCGTTCTCCCGCTTGAAGCTGATCCACGTCTCGATGAGGTCAGGCGTGAAAACGCCGCCCTCAGTGAGATATTCGTGGTCGGCCTCGAGCCGGTCGATCACGTCGGCCAGCTGGGTGGGGGCCTGCGGGATGTTCGCGGCCTCCTCCGGCGGCAACTCGTAGAGGTCCTTATCGACCGGCGACTGCGGCTCGATCTTGTTCTTGATGCCGTCCAGCCCGGCCATCAGCATGGCCGCGAACGCCAGGTACGGGTTGCCCGACGAGTCGGGGCAACGGAACTCGAGTCGCTTGGCCTTCGGGTTGGTGCCGGTGATCGGGATACGGACACACGCGCTCCGGTTGCGCTGGCTGTAGACCAGGTTGATCGGTGCCTCGTAGCCGGGAACCAGGCGCTTGTAGGAGTTCACCGTCGGGTTGGTGAACGCCAGCAGCGACGGCGCGTGGTGCAGCAGGCCGCCGATGTAGTGGCGGGCGGTGTCCGACAGACCGGCGTAGCCCGTCTCGTCGTACATCAACGGGTTGCCGTTCTTCCACAGCGACTGGTGCGTGTGCATCCCGGAGCCGTTGTCGCCGAACAGCGGCTTGGGCATGAAGGTGACCGTCTTACCGGCCTGCCATGCGGTTTGCTTGATGATGTACTTGTACAGCTGCATGTCGTCGGCGGCGTGCAGCAGGGTGTTGAACTTGTAGTTGATCTCGGCCTGACCGCCGGTGCCCACCTCGTGGTGGCCCTTCTCCAGGCTGAAGCCCGCGTTGATCAGGTTGCGCAGCATGTCGTCGCGCAGGTCGACGTAGTGGTCGACGGGTGCCACCGGGAAGTAGCCGCCCTTGGGACGAACCTTGTAGCCGCGGTTGGGGCTGCCGTCGGATTCGTTGGGCTCGCCCGTGTTCCACCAGCCGGAGATGGCGTCCACCTCGTAGAAGGAGCCGTTGGTGCGCGAGTCGAAGCTCACCGAGTCGAAGATGTAGAACTCGGCCTCCGCGCCGAAGTACGCGGTGTCCGCGACGCCCGTGCTGATCAGGTAGTTCTCGGCCTTGCGCGCGATGTTGCGCGGGTCGCGGGAGTACGGCTCGAGGGTGAAGGGGTCGTGCACGAAGAAGTTCAGGTTCAGCGTCTTGGCGGCACGGAAGGGGTCGATGATCGCCGTATCGGGGTCCGGCAGCAGCAGCATGTCGGACTCGTGGATCGACTGGAAGCCGCGAATCGACGAGCCGTCGAAGGCCAGGCCCTCGTCGAAAACGCTCTGGTCGAAGAACGACAGGGGAATCGTAAAGTGCTGCATGATTCCGGGCAGGTCACAGAACCGGACGTCGACAAACTCAACGTCTTCGTCCTTGGCAAGTTTGAAGACGTCGTCGGGCGTCTTTTCTGTCACAGGTGGCTCCTTTACTTGGTGATTCGCGGCCGACGCTATGGAGTTGATGTTGCTCGTCAGTCAACGCCGTGTTGCGCAGACGTTACGTGAGTATTCCGCCCGCAACGGAACTCGGCTAACCCCGGCCCTATTGTGGGGGCCATGGCCCGCAAGATCGTAACCGGTGTGCGTTGAGCTGGGTTCCGGGACCACGTTGATGACCACCGCAGGATCGCAGCCGGGCTATCCGGGCGCACGGCTCGGCTTGCCGCAGAGCGGACCGGGTTCCCTCGCGCCGACGGGCCGTCGCCTGCTGGCGCTGATCATCGATTGGCTGATCGCCTATGGCCTGGCCCTGCTCGCGATGAAGGTCGGCGCCTTTTCCCAGGCGATGTTGTCGACGATGGTTCTGGTCGTCTGGCTGGTGCTGGGCGCCGTCGCTGTGCGCCTGTTCGGGTTCACGCCGGGGCAGTTGGCGCTGGGTCTGCAGGTGGCGGGGGTGAACCGCCGGGTGGGGATCGGCCGGCTGTTGGTGCGGGGTCTGCTGATCGCGCTCGTGGTCCCGGCGCTGTTCATCGACAGCGACGGACGCGGCCTGCAGGACCAGCTGACGAATACCGCCGTGGTGCGGCGCTGACGTGCGTTGAGGCGCGACGGGGTCTACTTGCGACGGACCGTGCGCTGCACGCCGCGCATCTTGCCGGAGTTGGGCAGCGGCCCCTTGGGCATCTGACCGGCGCCGGCCCGCGATCCCAGCGCCGCCAGCCGGGACTCCAGCGCGTCCATCTGCTTGGCGTTGATGTTCATCGGCAGGCGGGTGAGGTGGCGCTGCAGCTTGGCCAGCGGGACCTCGCCGTCGCCGTTGCCGACGACGATGTCGTAGATCGGCACATCGCCGACCAGCCGCGCGGTGCGTTTCTTCTCCTGCGCCAGCAGCGGTTTGACCCGGTTCGCCGAGCCCTCGCCGACCAGGATGACGCCGGGCCGGCCGAGCACCCGGTGCACCGCGTCGAAGTGGCCGGTCGCGGCCACCCCCGGGGTCACCCGCCACTTGCCACGCAGGTTGTCCAGCGCCCACGCCGCCGCGCCGGTCTGCCCCTCGGCCTGTCGGTAGACGCTGCGCTGGGCGCGGCGGGTGAAGATGATGAACGCCACCAACAGGCCCAGCACCACGCCGAACACGATCATCGTGATCATGCTGAAGATGCCGTCGGTCCAGACACCGACCGCCGACGAAATGCCCGCGATCAGGACGAAGGCGCCGATCATGTACGGCAGCAGGCGCTTGTCCTCCTTGCGCTGCATGTTGAACGCCTGCCACATCTGGGCGCGGCGCTCCTTGCCGGCGGCCTTGGCGGCGGCCTTCGCCTCGGCTCGGGCGACCTTATTCTCCGCAGCGGATCGGGACTTAGCCATAGTCACCAAGGATAGTTGCGGTCGGTGCGGGCGATCGAGGCGCGGCGGCCTATTAAACGGCCCGAGCGGCGGCTTGCTGATATAGCCGCCCCGCCCGGTACGACGACCGGACCAGGGGCCCGGCCAGGACGCCCGCGTAGCCGAGCCCTTCGGCGTAGCTCGCGTACTCGTCGAACTCCTCGGGCGGCACCCAGCGCTCGACCGGGTGATGACGCGTCGACGGCCGCAGATACTGCGTGATGGTGACGATGTCGCAGCCGGCGGCACGCAGATCCTCCAGGGCGGTGCGCACCTCGTCGGGCGTTTCACCCAGGCCGAGAATCAGGTTGCTCTTCGTGACCAGCCCGGCGTCCCGCGCCGCAGTGAGCACGCCCAGGCTGCGCTGGTAAGTGAACGCCGGCCGGATCCGCTTGAAGATGCGCGGCACGGTTTCGACGTTGTGCGCCAACACTTCCGGGCGTGACTCGAAGACCTCGTTGAGCCGGACGGGCTCGCCGTTGAAGTCGGGGACCAACAGTTCGACGCCGGTCGTCGGATTCAGCGCCTTGATGGCGCGCACGGTTTCGGCGTAGAGCCAGGCGCCGCCGTCGGGCAGGTCGTCGCGGGCGACGCCGGTGACGGTGGCGTATCGCAGGCCCATCGTCTGCACGCTCTCGGCGACCCGGCGCGGCTCGTCGCGGTCCAGGGCGGCCGGCTTTCCGGTGTCGATCTGGCAGAAGTCGCAACGACGGGTGCACTGGTCGCCGCCGATCAGGAAGGTGGCTTCCCGGTCCTCCCAGCATTCGAAGATGTTGGGGCAGCCGGCCTCTTCGCAGACCGTGTGCAGGCCTTCGCGGCGGACCAGGCTCTTGAGTTCGGTGTACTCGGGACCCATGCGGGCCCGGGTCTTGATCCACGGCGGTTTGCGCTCGATCGGGGTCTGCGCGTTGCGCACCTCTAGGCGCAGCAGTTTGCGGCCTTCCGGAGCGACAGTCACGCCGTCGATGCTACGCGGGCGGCGCTGGGCTGCCAGGTCAGGGCGATGCGGCCGTCCAGGGCGTCGACGACGGCGTCCGCCACCTGTTCGCGGACCTCGCCGACGGTGACCGTGCGGCCCAGCTCGGCCGTCAGCGACGTCACCCCGGCGTCGCTGATGCCGCACGGCACGATCGTGGTGAATGCCCCCAGGTCGCAGTCGCAGTTGAGCGCGAACCCGTGCAGCGTGGTCGCGCGCGACACCCGCACGCCGATCGCGGCCACCTTGCGTGCCGGCCGGCCGGGCACCCACACGCCGGAACGGCCGTCGACCCGGCCAGCCTCGAGGCCCAGGTCGGCGCACACCGTGATCAGCGACTCCTCAAGGCGTCGAACATAATTGACCACATCGAGCGGTTCCGCCAGCCCGATGATCGGGTAGCCGACCAGCTGTCCCGGGCCATGCCAGGTGATCTTGCCGCCTCGGTCGGTGTCGACGACGGGTGTGCCGTCCATCGGCCGTTCGTGCAGCTCGGTGCGCCGCCCTGCCGTGTACACCGGCGGGTGTTCCAGCAGTAACAGGGCGTCGGGACCCCCGGCAACGCGCGTGTCGGCCAGCTCCCGCTGCAGCTGCCAGGCGGCGACGTAGTCGATGCTGCCCAGCCAGCGAACATCGATCGCAGTCTCCTGGGACCGGATGGAGCCCATGCTGGTGAGGGTACCCGGCTGCTCTGTCTGGTGTTTGGCTGCGATCAGCGCCGGTGGCACGTAACGGCGCGGGCTGCGAATCCCTTGTGTCACTTGCGTTTCAGGAGTCCCAACGCGGCCGTTTGTGTCGGTGGCCGGGCGTAGCGTTTCGAACATGAGTTCGACTGAGGTGGTCGGTGCGGCGTTGGACGCGCTCGATGCCGCCCTCGAAGCCGTGCTGGGGCTGGACTGCGAGGCGTTGGGCACGGTGGAGCGGTTGGGGGTGCTGGCGCGGGTGGAGCGGGTGCGCCGGCGGCTGCCCGCGGTCGAGCATCCGCTGCTCAACCAGCTGGCCGCGACCGCCACGGCGGAGGAGTTGGGCGGCAAGCTGGCGTATGCGGTGGCGGAGTGGACGCTGATCCGCCGCGGCGAGGCCGGGCGGCGGATCGCGGCGGCCGCGGATCTGGGGCCGCGGCGCGGGTTGACCGGGGAGCCGCTGGCGCCGCTGCTGGCCGCGACCGCGGCCGCCCAGCGCGCGGGCACACTCGGTGAGCAGCAGGTGGCGGTGATCCGCAAATTCGTCCACGGCCTACCCAGCTGTGTGGACGCCGCCACCCGGGAGAGCGCGCAGGCGCGGCTGGCTAAGGAGGGCACCCAGTTTCGGCCCGAGCAGCTCGAGAAGCTGGCCGATCGCCTCACCGACTGCCTCAACCCTGAGGGCGCCTACCGCGATGAGGACCGCGCCCGGCGGCGCGGGCTGACCCTGGGCCGCCAGCAGGCCGACGGCATGTCAGAGCTGCGCGGGCTGCTGACACCGGAAGCGCGCGCCACCCTGGAAGCGGTGTTGGCCAAGCTGGCCGCCCCGGGCATGTGCCACAACGAAGACCAGGTGCCGTGTGTGGACGGCGCCCCGTCCCAAGAGGCGATCGAGCAGGACCGGCGCTCAGCCAGTCAGCGCAATCACGATGGGCTGCTGGCCGCCAACCGGGCGCTGCTGGCCTCGGGGAAGTTGGGTTCCCACCACGGGTTGCCGGTGTCGATCGTGGTCTCCACCACGCTGGCCGAGCTGGAAGCCGGCGCCGGGTGCGGGCTGACCGGCGGGGGCACCCTGTTGCCCATGAGTGAGGTGCTGCGCCTGGCCAGCCATGCCCACCATTACCTGGCCATCTTCGACAAGGGCAAGTCGCTGGCGCTGTATCACACCAAGCGGCTGGCTTCCCCCGCACAGCGGCTGGTGCTGCACGCCAAATTCGGCGGCTGCACGGCCCCGGGCTGCGACGTCCCCACCTACTACACCGAGGTCCACCACGTCACCGACTACGCCAAATGCCGGGTCACCGACATCAACGACCTCACCCCGGGCTGCGGCCCGCATCACCGCATGCTCGCCGCCGGCGGTTGGCTCACCCGCCAAAACACCGCCGGCCAAACCGAATGGATCCCACCCCCACACCTCGACCGAGGCCAACCCCGCACCAACACGTTCCATCACCCCGAGAAACTCTTACGCGACGGAGACGACGACGAAGACGGAGAAGTAAGTTGACCGCGTCAGTCCACATCCCGCTCAGCGGTGGCGTACGCCAGCGCTTCGCCGATGGTGTTGTGGTGGAACTGAAATCCGGCGCGCTCGAGCGCCGACGGGATGGCCCGCTGCCCGATGAGCAGGCCCTCGTCGGCGAATTCGCCGAGGGCCGCGCGCACCGCGAAGCCGGGCAGCGTCAACGGCGTCGGGCGGTTGACGGCGCGGCCGAAGGCGGTGGTGAACTCGGCGTTGGTCACCGGCGCCGGCCCCGTCATGTTGACCGGGCCGGCCAGCGTCGGGTGCGAGATGGCGAACAGCAACGCCCGCACCTCGTCCTCGAGGCTGATCCACGACATGTACTGCCGGCCGCTGCCCAGCCGCGCGCCGAGGCCGACGGAGAACAGGGGGCGCATCTTGCGCAGCGCACCGCCCGCGGGGCCTACGACGACGCCGGTACGGGCCAGCACCACGCGGGTGCCGCCGTACTGCGCCGGCAGCGTCGCGGCTTCCCAGTCCTCACAGAGCTGCGCAAGGAAACCCGAACCGGCGCGGTCGTTTTCGTCGACCACACGGTCCTTGCTGTTGCCGTAGTAGCCCACCGCGCTGGCGTTGATCAACGTCTCGACACCGGCGTCGACGACGGCGGCGGACAGCACCTCGGTGGGTGCGATCCGGCTGTCGCGCAGGCTCTGCTTGAAGGCACCCGACCAGCGCCGCTGACCGACGTTGACGCCGCACAGGTTGACGACGGTGTCGACCTCGGTCAGCGCGTCGACGTCGAATTCACCGCTTTCGGGATTCCAGTGCAGCTCTTCGGAATTCGCCGGCGTCCGGCGTACGATGCGCAGCACCCGGTGATCGTTGGCGCGCAGTGCCGCAGCCAGGGCCGAACCGATCAGGCCCGAGGAACCCGCTATCGCAATGACGGGTTTCGACACGTCGTCACAGCCCTAAGTCGGCCTCGAACGCTCCCTCTTCGAGCCGGTTCTTGATGGTAGTGAGGAAGCGTCCGGCGTCGGCGCCGTCGATCAGGCGGTGGTCGTAGGTCAACGGCAGGTAGCAGATCGAGCGGATGCCCACCGACTCGTTGCCGAAGGCGTCGGCGACCACCCGCGGTCGCTTGACGATGGCCCCGGTGCCCAGCATGGCGGCCTGCGGCGGAACCAGGATCGGGGTGTCGAACAGGGCGCCCTGGCTGCCGATGTTGGTGATCGTGAACGTGCCACCGGAGAGCTCGTCGGGCTTCAGATTGCCCGACCGCGTACGGGCCGCAAGATCGGCGATGGCCCGCGCCAGCCCGGCCAGCGACAGGTCGCCGGCGTTGTGGATGACAGGGGACAGCAGGCCCTGTTCGGTGTCGACGGCGAAGCCGAGGTGCTCGGCGTCGTAGTAGGTGATCTCCTTGGTTTCCTCGTTGTAGCTCGCGTTGACGTTGGGGTGAATCTTGAGGGCGTCGATCACGGCGCGGGCGATGAACGGCAGGTAGGTGAGGTTCACCCCCTCGCGCTCGGCGAACGAGGCCTTGCCCCTGGCCCGCAGCGCCACGATCTTGGTCATGTCGACCTCGTGGGTCTGCGTGAGCTGCGCGGTGGCCTGCAGCGATTCGCGGGTCTTCTTGGCGGTGATCTGCCGGATCCGGCTGGCCTTCTGCGTGCTGCCGCGCAGGTGCGCCAGTTCCGGTGCCGGGGTGGGCGCCTTGGCGGCAGGGGGAGCGGCAGGGGGAGCCGACGCGGCGGCGGGTGCCTGGGCGGCGGCAGGCGGGGCCTTCTTCTGCTCCGCGAGGGCCAGCACGTCCTGCTTGCGGATGCGGCCGCCGACGCCGGTGCCGGTGACCTCGGCGAGGTCGATGTTGTTCTCCGCGGCCAGTTTTCGCACCAGCGGGGTGACGTACGGTGCGCCGTCAGCGCCGCCTTCCGGCTCGGCCTTGGGCTCCGGCTTCGGCTCGGGCTTGGGCTCCGGTTTGGGTTCGGGCTCGGGCTCGGCCTTGGGTTCCGGCTTCGCGGCTTCCGGTTCCGGCTCGGGCTTGGGTTCCGGTTTGGGTTCGGGTTTGGGTTCGGGCTTGGGTTCGGGCTTCGGCTCGGGCGCCGAGGCGGCGCCGGAGTCGGAACTGCCGACCTTCGCCAGCTCGCCGCCCACCTGCACCACGTCGTCCTCCTCGGCGGTGATGCTGAGCAGGACACCGGCCACCGGCGACGGGATCTCGGTGTCCACCTTGTCGGTGGACACCTCGACCAGCGGCTCGTCGACCTGAACCGAGTCGCCGACCTTCTTGAGCCACCGCGTCACGGTGCCCTCGGTCACCGACTCGCCGAGCTCGGGCATCAGCACTGGCGTCGCGCTGCCCCCGCCCGACTCCTCCTTGGCCGGCGCCGACGGCTCCGGTTCCGCCTGCGCTTCGGCCTCGGGCTCGGGTTCGGGCTCGGGCTCGGGCTCGGGCTCAGCTTCGGGTTCGGGCTCGGCCTCGGCGGCACCCCCGGACGAGTCGCCGTCCGACGCGCCGTCGTCCGACCCGTCGCCGATGAGTGCCAAATCTCCGCCGACCTCGACGGTGTCGTCCTCCTGGGCGATGATCTTGGTCAGCACACCCGCGGCGGGGGAGGGGATTTCGGTGTCGACCTTGTCGGTGGACACCTCAACCAGCGGCTCGTCGACTTCGACGGTGTCGCCTTCCTGCTTGAGCCAGCGGGTGACCGTTCCCTCGGTGACGCTCTCACCAAGTGCCGGCATCTGGACGGAGAACGCCATCGCTTTTGACTCCTCGATCACTCGTGGGTCGGCCCAAGTCGTCATCTGGCTTACCACACCGCCCTGTTGCGGGGGGATAACCCGGATAGATCGAAACTATCCTGTCATCGCCCGTTTGTGGGCCGACAACCAGGGCACACGCGCTTGCTACCGTGTGGCGACCGATCAACTCGCAGGCGGCGGAGGTTCGATGCCGGAATCACGACAGGCACCCCAGCAGTTCGTCGACAGCGCCGACGGCACGCGCATCGCGGTCTATGAAGAAGGCAACCCCGGGGGCCCGACGGTCGTGCTGGTGCACGGCTTTCCCGACTCGCACGTGCTGTGGGACGGGGTCGTCCCGCTGCTGACCGAACGCTTCCGCGTCATCCGCTACGACAACCGCGGCGTCGGCCTGTCGTCGGCGCCCAAACCCGTCAAGGCCTACACCACGGCACGGCACGCCGACGACTTCGCCGCCGTCACCGGCGAGCTGAGCCCAGGACAACCCGTGCACGTGCTGGCGCACGACTGGGGTTCGGCCAGCATGTGGGAGTACCTGAGCCGGCCCGGTGCCAGCGACCGGGTCGCGTCGTTCACGTCGGTCTCCGGCCCGTCGCAGGACTATCTGGTCGACTACATCTTCAGCGGCCTGAGGCAGCCGTGGCGCCCACGGCGTTTCGCGCGGTCCGTCGGCCAGGCGCTGCGGATGTACTACATGCTGTTGTTCTCGATTCCCCTGCTCGCGCCCCTGCTTCTGCGGGTGGCGCTGTCGCGGGCATCGGTGCGGCGCAACCTGGTGGACAACATCCCCGCAGACCAGATCCACCACTCCGACAAGCTGGCCGGCGACGCCGCCGGATCGGTGAAGGTGTACCCGGCCAACTACTTTCGTTCATTCTCTAAGAAGCGGCCGGTTCCGGTGGTCGACGTGCCGGTGCAGCTGATCGTCAACACCCTGGACAAGTACGTGCGGCCGTACGGGTACGACGAGACCGCGCGCTGGGTGCCGCGGCTGTGGCGCCGCGACATCCGCGCCGGACACTTCTCGCCGATGTCGCACCCGCAGGTGATGGCGGCGGCGGTGGGCGACATCGCCGACCTGATCGACGGCAAGCAGCCGAGTCGGGCGCTGCTGCGCGCCCAGGTGGGACGGCCGCGCGGATACTTCGGCGACACCCTGGTTTCGGTCACCGGCGCCGGCAGCGGCATCGGCCGCGAGACCGCATTCGCCTTCGCGCGCGAAGGCGCGGAGGTGGTGATCAGCGACATCGACGAGGCTTCCGTCAAGGAGACCGCGGCGCAGATCGCCGCGCGCGGCGGCACCGCGTACCCGTATGTCCTCGACGTGTCGGACGCCGACGCCGTGGAAGCCTTCGCCGAACGGGTCAGCGCCGAGCACGGCCTGCCCGACATCGTCGTCAACAACGCCGGAATCGGGCAGGCGGGCCGGTTCCTGGACACCCCGGCCGAGCAGTTCGATCGCGTGCTGGACGTCAATCTCGGCGGAATGGTCAACTGCTGCCGGTCATTTGCGCGGCGGCTGGTGGACCGTGGGACCGGCGGGTACATCGTCAACGTGTCGTCGATGGCGGCCTACGCGCCGCTGCAGTCGCTGAACGCCTACTGCACCTCCAAGGCGGCGACGTACATGTTCTCCGACTGCCTGCGCGCCGAGTTGGACTCTGCCGGCGTGATGCTGACGACGATCTGCCCCGGCGTCATCAACACCAACATCATCAGCAACACCCGCTTCGACGCGCCGGGCGGCAGACACGACGCCGTCGACGATCGCCGCGGGCAGCTGAACAAGATGTTCGGGTTGCGGCGCTACGGGCCGGACAAGGTGGCCGCCGCGATCGTGGCGTCGGTGAAGAAGAAGAAGCCGATTCGGCCGGTGGCGCCGGAAGCGTATGGACTGTACTTCGCGTCGCGGGTGCTGCCGCAGGGGCTGCGCAGTACCGCGCGGATGCGGGTGATCTAGCGTCAGACGCGCGCGGGCGAGGCGTCGGTGCGGCGGGACAGCAGCACCCCGCCGACCCCGACCATCCCGATGAGCACCAGCGGGATGGCCCAGGCGCGCCGGCCCGACAGCGACGACTCGCAGGTCGCCACGAAGTCGGTGTGCGGGATGACCTGGCGAAGGACCGGGATGTTGGCACCGTTTCTGTCGTTGGCGTTGCTGGCCGCGGAGAGATCGCTGGCGAACCCGTTGCCGCAGGCGACCGAACCGCCGCCGCTGTCGGATACGGAAACCGGCATCAGGAGCCCGATCACGCCCGCGAGCAGCAGCACGGCGCCCACGGTGATGATCACTCGTCGCGCAGTCATAGTTGGCCTCCCGTCGAATAACACCTGACGGGAGATTTGCCACAGCTCGGCTTGGCTAAACGCGGACCGGCGGCTCGGCCGTCCCTCAGCCGTTGCGCACGATGTCGTCGAGCACCGCGAACATGGTCCGCGTCGGCACGCCGGTGGCGCCCTTGGGCGTGTAACCCCACGGACCGCTGGTGTTGTACGCCGGGCCGGCCACGTCGATGTGCGCCCAGGACACCCCGTCGGCGACGAACTCGCGCAGGAACACCCCGGCTACCAGCATCCCGGCGAATCGCTGGCCGCTGATGTTGGACAGGTCGGCCACCGTCGACTTCAGGTCGTCCTTGAGCTCGTCGGGCAGCGGCATCGGCCAGCCGTTCTCGCCCACCCGCTGCGAGATCGCCGCCACGCGGTCGCGGAACTCGTCGCTGCCCATCACACCGGGGATGCGGGCGCCCAGCGCCACGGTCTGCGCCCCGGTCAGCGTGGACGTCTCGATCAGGTAGTCGGGGTTGTCCTCGCAGGCCCGCACGATCGCGTCGGCCAGGATCAGGCGGCCCTCGGCATCGGTGTTCTGCACCTCGACGGTGATGCCGCCGTACTGCGTCAGCACGTCGCCGGGGCGCTGCGCGGTGGACGACGGCATGTTCTCGGCCATCGGGACGGTGGCGATCACGTCGATCGGCAGCTCGAGTTGGGCGGCCAGCGCGACGGTCGCGACGACGGCGGCGGCCCCGCCCATGTCCGAGGTCATGTAGTGCATCGACGCCGCCGGCTTGATCGAGATGCCGCCGGTGTCGAACGTGACGCCTTTGCCGACCAGCGCCACCTTCTTGGCCTGCTTGGGGTTGCGGGCCAGGCGCGAACCCCGATGCGTCAGCCGCACCAGCCGCGGCGGCCGCGACGAGCCCTGGCCGACGCCGATCACCCCGCCGTAGCCGGCCTTGCGCAGCGCCTTTTCGTCGAGCACCTCGACCTCGAGGCCCACCGACTCGCCCAAGGCCTTTGCGCGCTTGGCGAATTCGTCGGGAAACAGATGACTCGGCGGGGTGTTGACCAGGTCGCGGGCGGTGGCCACCGCGGTTGCGACGGCCGCGCCGTGTGCTGTCTGCTTCTTGGCATCCTTCGACGCGGACAGCACGGTGATCTTGCGCAGCCCCTTGTCCTTGGGGGCCGTCTTCTTGCTGCGGAAGTCGTTGAAGCGGTACGCGCCCAGGATCAGCCCCTCCACGGCCGCCGAGCAGACGTCGTCGCCGGGCAGCGCGCCCAGCGTGGTGATGAGCGTTTCGGTGGTGCCCAGCGACCGGGCCGCCACGCCGGCGGCCCGACGGATGGTGTCCGACGGCCACTCCGTGCGCGGCTTGCCGAGCCCGACGGTCAGCACGCTGCTCACGGGCAGCGATCCCACGACCAGCCGGTGGACCTGTTCGCTGCCGCCGGAGGCGTCCAGCGCGCGCAGGCCGGCCTCGATCTCCGCCACTGCCTCGGCGGGCAGGGCCGGCTCCGTCGCGGCGATGACGGCGCCCGGCCGCTCGTCGGAGTCGTCAGATCCGGTCGAGACGACCGGCACCAGTAGGACCGAGGAACCCGCGACGCGTTTGGGCAGCGACGTGGCGACGGTGACGGTCGGTGATTGGTAGCCAGGTTCAGTGGTCACGGGCATTCACCCTAGTCGGGGCGGGCCGGCCGGGCCTGCGCAGCGTCGCCGCCGCGTAGTTCGAAGGCGGTGACCGGGGCGGCAAAACCCTTCAGCGTCAACGGGCCGTGCGGCAGGGCGACCCAGAGCGGCAATTGGGCATGCAGCTCCGCATCGGCCAGAATCTGGCCCGGTTCCGCGGCCGCCACCAGCCGCGCCGCCAGATTGACCGGGTTGCCGAAGTAGTCGCCGTTGATCGCCAGCACCGTGCCGTAGGACAAGCCGGCGCGGACCTGCAGCCCCTCCTCGCGGGCCTTGGGGTGCTCGACGAGGTCGACGGCCGCCCGCGCGAGCTGCTCGGGCGACGCGCACACCCACATCACCTCGTCGCCGATGAACTTCACCACCCGTCCGCCGTCGGCGTGCACCACGTCGGACACCGCGCCGGCGAACTCGTTGAGCAAGGCCGACAACTCCGCCGGGTTCAGCGCCTGGGTGAGCGCGGTGAAGCCGGACAGGTCCGCAAAACCGATGCCGCACACCACACTTGAGGTCGTGTCGCGGATGACGCCCTCGAAGTGGGTGCGGGCGCTGGACAGGTGATGTCGATGGACGACGTCGATCAGCGCGCCGATCCGGGGGACGAACTCCGCGACCGCGCGGTAGGCCTGCGCCGTGGCGAGCTCGTCGTGCGTGTGGGTCATCTGGATGTCCGGCGTCCCGGCGCGGATCATCGTCGACTCGGCCTCCGCGAGCCGCGCCATCGTGGCGCCCAGCACCCGCAGCAGCCCGAACGCCCCGTCCTCGCCCACCACCGTTTTCAGGGCCAGCCACGTCGCCAGCGCGTCGACGTCGGTCTGGCTCAGCACCGGGATGTCCGGACCGGCGACGGTCAGGCCGAGCAGCGCCCACGCGTGCGCGACCTCCCCGGGGGAGATGTCGAGCTGTTCGGCCGCGGTCGCCAGCGTGTAGATCGGGCGTCCCGACCATTGCAGGACGTCACCGGCCAGCCCGAACAACCTGCCGCGCTGCTCGGCTTCGACCATGTCCTCGACGGTGAAACCGAGTTCACCGAGGTACTTGATCAGGTCGGCGCGCTCCCGCGGGTTGGCGATACCGGCGTCCTCGAGCGCGTGGAAGTCCAGGTAATCGGACACCTACCCAAGTGTGCCAGCATCGCCCTCGCGATTAGGGTGGGACGCCGTGAGCGACCTACAGCACGGACCGCTGGACGACCGTCACCGCGCGCTGGGCGCGAGTTTCGCCGAGTTCGGCGGCTGGCTGATGCCGGTGTCCTACGCCGGCACCGTCAGCGAGCACAACGCGACCCGCAACGCCGTCGGCCTTTTCGACGTCAGCCACCTGGGCAAGGCGCTGGTCCGTGGGCCGGGTGCGGCGCAGTTCGTCAACTCGGCACTCACCAACGACCTGGGCCGCATTGGGCCGGGCAAGGCCCAATACACCTTGTGCTGCACCGAATCCGGCGGGGTGATCGACGACCTGATCGCCTACTACGTCGCCGACGACGAGATCTTCCTGGTGCCCAACGCCGCCAACACCGCCGCCGTCGTCGACGCGCTGCAGGCGGCAGCCGGCGCCGGGCTTTCGATCACCAACGAGCACCGGTCGTATGCGGTGCTGGCGGTGCAGGGGCCGCGCTCGACGGACGTGCTCGACGCGCTGGGCCTGCCGACCGGCATGGACTACATGGGCTACGCCGACGCCACCTACTCCGGGGTGCCGGTCCGCGTCTGCCGCACGGGTTACACCGGCGAGCACGGCTATGAGTTGCTGCCGCCGTGGGACACCGCCGGCGTGGTGTTCGACGCGCTGGTGGCCGCCGTGTCCGACGCGGGCGGCGAACCCGCCGGCCTGGGCGCCCGCGACACGCTGCGCACCGAGATGGGTTATCCGCTGCACGGGCACGAGCTTTCGCTCGACATCTCGCCGCTGCAGGCCCGCTGCGGCTGGGCGGTCGGCTGGAAGAAGGACGCGTTCTTCGGCCGCGACGCCCTGCTGGCCGAGAAGGAGGCGGGTCCGCGGCGGCTGCTGCGCGGGCTGCGGATGGTCGGTCGCGGGGTACTGCGCCAGGGGCTGACGGTGCTGGCCGGCGACTCGCCCGTCGGGGTCACCACGTCCGGCACGTTCTCGCCGACCCTGCAGGTCGGAATCGGGCTGGCGCTGATCGACACCGACGCCGGGATCGAGGACGGCCAGCAAATCACCGTCGACGTCCGCGGCCGTGCCGTCGAGTGCGAAGTGGTGCGTCCACCTTTCGTCGAGCTGAAGACCCGGTAGGCGAGGGGTTCGCATGGCAAAAAACCATTGGCCCACAGATATACAATCGGCGCCATGACCAGCGGCTCCCTCGAGTTCACGGTTACGCCCGCGTCAAATCCCGCGAGCGACGCCGAACGGGTCGCGATCCTGGCTGACCCCGGCTTCGGCAAATATCACACCGACCACATGGTGTCGATCGACTACGTGCAGGGAAAGGGTTGGCACAACGCCGAGGTCATCGGCTACGGCCCGATCGAGCTGGACCCGTCGGCGATCGTGCTGCACTACGCGCAGGAGGTGTTCGAGGGGCTCAAGGCCTACCGCTGGGCGGACGGCTCCGTCGTGTCGTTTCGTCCCGACGCCAACGCCGCCCGGTTGCGCTCGTCGGCCCGGCGGCTGGCGATGCCGGAGCTGCCTGCCGACCTGTTCCTCGAATCGCTGCGCCAGTTCATCGCCGTCGACAACGCCTGGGTGCCCAGGGCCGGCGGCGAGGAGGCGCTGTATCTGCGGCCGTTCATCATCGCCACCGAGCCGGGCCTGGGCGTGCGGCCCGCCAAGGAGTACCGCTACCTGTTGATCGGCTCGCCCGCCGGCGCCTACTTCAAGGGCGGCATCAACCCCGTCACCGTCTGGATCTCGACCGAATACGTGCGGGCCAGCCCGGGTGGCACCGGCGCGGCCAAGTTCGGCGGCAACTACGCCGCCTCGCTGCTGGCCCAGGCCGAAGCGGCCGAACACGACTGCGACCAGGTGGTGTGGCTGGACGGCGTCGAGCGCCGCTACGTCGAAGAGATGGGCGGGATGAACCTGTTCTTCGTGCTCGGCAGCGGTGGGACCGCACGGCTGGTCACGCCCGAGCTGTCGGGTTCGTTGCTGCCCGGTATCACCCGGGATTCGTTGCTGCAGTTGGCCATTGACGCCGGATTTTCGGTCGAGGAACGCAAGATCGACATCGACGAGTGGGAGAAGAAAGCCGCATCCGGCGAGATCACCGAGGTGTTCGCCTGCGGCACGGCCGCCGTCATCACGCCGGTGGCGCGGGTCAAGAACGGCGACAGCGAGTTCACCGTCGCCGACGGCCGGCCCGGAGAGGTGACGATGGCCCTGCGCGACACGCTGACCGGCATCCAACGGGGTTCGTTCTCCGACACCCACGGGTGGATGACGCGGCTGGGTTAAGGCGCGCCCACCGCAAGTCCGAGGGCGCTCACCGTCGTGGTCAGTTCGATCGCGGCACCCAGCACGTCGCCGGTGATCCCGCCGAACCTCCGCACGCAATGCGCCACCAACCCCGCGCCGCAGCCCACCGCCACCAGCACCGCGACGGGTCCCTGCCAGGGTCGCGGGCCGGCCAGCGCCGCGACGCCGGCGAGCACCGCGAGCCACGCCGCGACCACCGCCACCGGCTGCGTGGCGGCGACCCGCACGCCCAGGGCGCTGCCGTCGGCCGCGGGCACCGACCGCCGACACGCCAGCACCGCACCCACCCGGCCGGCAAACACCGCGACGACGATCGCGGCCGGACTCAGCCGGGCGAACACCAGCCCCTGCAGCAGGATCACCAGCACGACGGCCGCCACCCCGAACGGCCCCGTCGTCCCTTCGCGCATCACGGCGAGCGCCCGTGGCGGCGGCCCGTAGCAGCCCAGCCCGTCGGCCGTGTCGGCGACGCCGTCGATGTGCAGGCCGCGGGTGAGCAGCAGCAGCGCCGTCACTGCCAGCAGGCCCGACAGCGGGCTGGCCGGTCCGAATGCGTGCGCGGCGGCCCACGCGACACCCGCCGCGAGGCCGCCCAAGACGGCGCCTACCGCCGGCAGCGCCGTCATACCGCCGCGGCTCAGCGGTCCGGGCCGCCCCACGGGTATGACGGTCGCGAACGCGAAAGCCGCGGCCAGCGAACGGATCACGACGTCGGGGTAGTAGATATGCCGGCTTGCTCGAAGGTCGCCATGCCCGACAACGTGGCCACCGCGGCGCGCAGCACCGGCAGCGCCACCGCGGCGCCGGTGCCCTCGCCCAGCCGCATGCCGAGGTCCACGATCGGTTCCAGGTAGATCGACGTCAACGCCACACTGTGACCCGGTTCGGTCGAGCGGTGGCCCGCCTGCCACCACAGCCGCGCCCCGGGCGCCAGCCGCTCGGCGACCAGCGCGGCCGCCGTCACCGCCATCCCGTCCAGCACCAGCGGGGTGCGCCGGACGGCGGCCTGCGCGCAGAATCCTGCGATCGCGGCCAGGTCCGCGCCGCCGCAGCAGCGCAGCAAACCCATCGGGTCGCGCAGCACCGGCTGCGCCCGAAACAGCGCGTCGCGCACCGCGGCCGTCTTGCGGGCCCAGCCGGCGTCGTCGATCCCGGTTCCGAAGCCGACCACGGCCACCGGTTCGGTGTTCGTCAGCGCTGCCACCAGCACCGTCGCGGCCGTAGTGTTCCCGATGCCCATGTCGCCGGCGATCAGCAGGTCGGCGCCGGCATCCACCTCCTCGTCGGCGATCCGCTGGCCGGCCTCAATCGCGCGGACCGTCTCCTGCTCGGTCAGCGCGTCCTCGACCGCGATGTCGCCGCTGCCGCGGCGCACCTTGTGGGCGCCGATCTGCTCGGACAACGGATCGGCGTCCACCGCCAGGTCCGCGACCCGCACGGTCGCACCGGCGATACCGGCGAGCGCGTTGATCGCCGCGCCGCCGCCGTCGATGTTGGCGACCATCTGGGCGGTCACCTCCGGCGGATACGCCGACACCCCGGACCGCGCGACGCCGTGGTCCCCGGCGAACACCACCACCCGGGCGCGCTGGAAATCCCGTGGCGGACACTGGCTTTGGCACGACGCGATCCAGACGGCGAGCTCCTCGAGGCGGCCCAGCGCGCCCCTCGGCTTGGTCAGGATGTCCTCGCGGGCGCGGGCCGCTTCGGCGGCGTCCCAATCCGGCGGCTCTACTGGTGCGAACTTCATCAGGCTCCCGACGGCTTGATCGGCACGGCTTGCCCGGCCACCACCAACACCACCCGATCGCACAACGTGGCCACCCGCTGGTTGAGGCTACCCAGCTCGTCGGCGAACCGGCGCCCGGACGCGGTGGCGGGCACCACCGTCAACCCGACCTCCGGGCTGACCAGCACCAGCGTCGACCCGAACATGCCGACCGCGGCGAGCATGTCGTCGACCGTCGATTGAACCGAAGCGGCCGCCGAATCGTCGTTCCACGCGTGGTGGTGATCCAGTACGGCGGTCAACCATGCGCCGAGGTCGTCGAGCAGCGTGGGAACGCCCGGCGATTGCCGCAGGTGGGAGGCGATGTCGTCGGTTTCGACCGTCGACCAGTGCGCTGGCCGGCGGTCGCGGTGCGCGGCGACGCGGCGGGCCCAGGCGGCGTCGTCCTCGCCGCGCGGTCCCGGGGCCAGGTAACAGACCGGCTCCTCGGGTGGCAGCGCCTCAGCGATGGCTTCCTCGGCCCAGCGGGACTTGCCCGACCTGATCCCGCCGAGCACCAGGGTGCGCACCGGCCTCAGACGGCTTTCGGCGCACTCTTGGCCGACGTCCCGCTGTCAGCCGACATCGGCGCCGCGCTTGACCTGGGGCTTGGGCGCGCGGGTCCGGCGCAGCTGGGACGCTCGGCTGGCGGCGTAAATACCCAGCTTCCAATGGCTTTCGGTGTTGGTGGGAAACTTCTCGTCGACCATCCTGTTGACCTTGCGGCCAAGCAGGTAGCCGTCGATCCCCATCACCGCCATCAGCACCAGCATCGCCGGGGACATGTACAACTGCACCTTTGGAACGGCGAACATGATGAACAGCAAGAACAGCGCCGTCGGCATGAACAGGCCCAGCACGTTGCGCCGCGAATCCACGATGTCGCGCGCGTAGCGCCGGACCGGCCCCCTATCCCGCGGCAATAGGTAGGCCTCTTCGCCGGCCATCATGCGCTCGCGGCGATCGGTCATGCGGGCGCGGCTGGCGGTGCGCTCGGCCCGCCTTTCCTCGCGGCTGAGCTTGGGGCCGGCCAGCGTCTTGCGCCGGGCCCGCGCCTCGGCGGAAGTCATCGGCGCCGGTGCCACCGGGCCCTTCCGGTTGCCGCGCCGCGCGGCGTCGCGCTTGGGCGTGGGCCGGCCCTTGGGGTCGGTGGTACGTGACCCACGCGACGGTGCGCCGGCGGCGCCGGCTTCTTCGGCTTCAGTGGCCAGGGCGGCCAGCTCTTGGCCCTCGTCTTGGCCCTTCTTGCGGCCCAGCAGCTTCACAGTCGCCAGGTTACTTCCCGGGTCGGCAGGCCCCAAATGGCGCCGGGGAGAGCCCGTATCGTGCATCGCCAGTGTGTCGTGCCGCTTGGCCCTACTCTTACGGGGTAATGAACGGCTTCCCGTGAGCGACGACTCCATGGCGCCGGGCCCTGCCGGCGCCGAGCCGGCGCCCGGCCGTATTCAGCTGCCCGCCATGCGGGTCCTGGTGGCCCCGGATTGCTACGGCGACAGCCTTTCGGCGGTGCAGGCCGCCGCCGCCATCGCGACCGGCTGGACCAGGTCGCGACCGGGCGACCGGTTCATCGTCGCCCCACAGTCCGACGGGGGCCCCGGCTTCATCGAGGTGCTGGCCAAGCGGTTCGGCGAGTCGCGGCGGCTGCGGGTGTGCGGGCCGCTGGACGACCCCGTGGACGCCAACTGGGTGTTCGATCCCGAATCGTCCACCGCCTACCTGGAGTGCGCGCAGGCCTGCGGTCTGGCGCTGCTCGGCGGCCCGCCGACGCCGGAGACCGCGCTGGCGGCCCACAGCAGGGGAGTCGGGGAGCTTATCGCCGAGGCGCTGCGCGTCGGCGCGACCCGGATCGTGGTCGGCCTGGGCGGCAGCGCCTGCACCGACGGCGGGCGCGCGATGGTCGCCGAGCTCGGCGGACTGGACGCGGCGCGCCGCCAGCTCGACGCTGTGGAGCTGATCGCTGCGTCGGACGTCGAATATCCGCTGCTGGGGCCGTGGGGCGCCGCTCGGGTGTTCGGGCCGCAGAAGGGCGCGGACACCGCCACCGTGGCGGCGCTCGAGGTCCGGCTCGAGGCATGGGCGCTGGAGCTGGAGGACGTCGCCGGCCGCGACGTGAGCGCGGAGCCCGGCGCCGGCGCCGCGGGGGGAATCGGGGCCGGGTTGCTGGCGCTGGGCGGCCGGTGCGAGTCGGGAGCGGCGATCATCGCCGAGCACACCAACCTGGCCGACGACCTTGCCGACGCGGACATGATCGTCACCGGCGAGGGCCGGTTCGACGAGCAGTCCCTGCACGGGAAGGTGGTCGGGTCGCTCGCCGACGCCGCGATTCCGCTCGGAATTCCGGTGATCGTGCTGGCCGGACAGGTGGGCCTGGACAAATCCGCGTGCCGGGCGGCGGGCATCATGTCGGCGCTGTCTATCGCCGACTACGCGGGGTCGGTGCGGTTGGCGCAGGCCGACGCGGCCAATCAGCTGATGGGATTGGCATCACAGGTTGCGGCGCGACTCGGGAATAGCGGTCCAGCAAGGTACCGTTGATAGAGCGGGCTGTCGCCAGTGCGCACGTCGGAAAGCGCCGGGCGGACCCACCCAAACAAAGAGCCACGTAGGAGACGCAATGACGGTGCAGAACGAGTCAACCGCCAAGACCCACGGCGTGATTTTGACCGAGGCCGCTGCCGCCAAGGCCAAGGCCCTGCTGGACCAGGAGGGCCGCGACGACCTGTCGCTGCGCATCGCGGTCCAGCCGGGTGGCTGCGCGGGGTTGCGCTACAACCTCTTCTTCGACGACCGGGCGCTGGACGGCGACCTGACGGCGGAGTTCGGCGGCGTGAACCTGACGGTCGACCGGATGAGCGCGCCCTATGTGGAAGGCGCGTCCATCGACTTCGTGGACACCATCGAAAAGCAGGGCTTCACCATCGACAACCCCAACGCCACCGGCTCCTGCGCCTGCGGCGATTCGTTCAACTGATCTAGTACGGGCCCGCGTCGCGCGGGACGTAGGAACACACGAAGATCTGGCCGCGCTGGAATAGCAGCTGCGCCACGCCCTGCACGTCGCCGGTCATCATGCCGCTGGGTGCCGACGCCGTCCGCATGGTGAACAACGCCTGGGCCTGGTACTGCGACAGGTAGACAATCTTGTCGACCGACGTCACCTCGACCCGCGAGAACTGTTTGCGGAACGCGTCGCTGGTCGCCCGGGCCAGGGCCTGGTCGGACCGGTGGTCGCGCACCCCGTCGTAAATGCCGCAGAGCGCGTTGCGCGCGACAGTCTCCACGTCACGGCGCACCAGGGCGTCGAAATAGCCCTGAACCGCCGTCTTGACCGCGCCTTCCGAGAGCGTGGCGCCGGTGTTGGCGCCGTTGGTGCGGACCCCGTACACGATGGCGGCCGTCATCGCGGTGACCAGCGCGGCGACCACCAGCAGGCCGATGATCAGCCGCTTGGACCGCCGCGGCGACGGCTGCCCGGGCGCCGACGGCGGCTCCTCGGGGTAGTTGACGGCAGGCGGCGCCGCGCCGTCCGGCGGGTTGCTGGCGAAGGCGGGCTGGGTCGCGATGAACTGCGGGGAGCCGGGCCCGGCTGGTCCGTCAGCGCCGACAATGGGGTTCGGCGGTTGCGGACCTGCCATCGACATCTCCTACGGTGGTGGATAGGGCGCGCGGCTGGCCCCCCGAGGCTTCCGAGCTTCCTAGGCAGGCTAGCGCACGACGGTGACCCCGCCCCCAGACGCGGGGTTGGATGCCGGCCTGGCGTCCGTGTCGGACGCACCGTCGCGGACGAGGCGCCCGATAACCGCCGGTAGGATAGGCAGCCTTACTAATGAAGGGTGATTTTTCGTGACGATCGCGGTGACTGGTTCGATTGCGACCGACCATCTGATGCGGTTCCCCGGCCGCTTCTCCGAGCAGCTGCTGGCCGACCACCTGCAGAAGGTCTCGCTCAGCTTCCTGGTCGATGACCTGGTGATTCATCGCGGCGGCGTGGCCGGCAACATCGCCTTCGCCATTGGCGTACTGGGCGGGGACGTCGCGTTGGTCGGCGCGGCCGGCGACGACTTCGGCGACTACCGCAACTGGCTGCAGGCCCACAACGTCAACTGCGACAACGTGTTGGTGTCCAAGACCGCGCACACGGCGCGCTTCGTCTGCACCACCGACGTGGACATGGCCCAGATCGCGTCGTTCTACCCGGGCGCCATGTCGGAGGCCCGCGACATTTCGCTGGCAGACGTGGTGTCGTCCATCGGCAAGCCCGAGCTGGTGATCATCGGGGCCAACGATCCCGCGGCCATGATCGTGCACACCGACGAGTGCCGGAAGCTCGGCCTGCCGTTTGCCGCCGACCCGTCCCAGCAGCTGGCGCGGCTGTCGGGGGAGGAGATCAGCAAGCTGATCGACGGCGCCAGCTACCTGTTCACCAACGACTACGAGTGGGACCTGCTGCTGTCCAAGACCGGCTGGTCGGAGGCCGACGTGATGGCCCAGGTCGACCTGCGCGTGACGACGCTGGGTGCCAAGGGCGTCGACGTCGTCGAGCGCGACGGCAGCAGCATCCACGTCGGCGTGGTCCCGGAGACCAGCCAGACCGACCCCACCGGCGTCGGCGACGCTTTCCGGGCCGGCTTCCTGACCGGACGCAGCGCCGGGTTGAGCCTGGAGCGTTCGGCGCAGCTGGGCTCGCTGGTGGCCGTGCTGGTGCTGGAATCGACCGGGACGCAGGAGTGGGAGTGGAACCACGAGGCCGCGACCACCCGGCTCGCGGGCGCGTTCGGCGACGACGCCGCCACCGAGATCGCCGCGGTGCTGGCTTAGTAGCGCGAGTTATAACTCGACCGGGTACTCCGGCTCGCTGATCTGCGGGACGACGTTGTGTTCGATAAAGATCGCGTGCCACAGCATGAAGATCAGCAACGTCCACAGGCGACGGCTGTGATCGGTGACACCGGATCGGTGCTCGTCGAGCATTCGGCGCACCGCGGGCAGGTCGACGAGGTAATTCGCCTGCGACGAGTCGACCATCGCGTACGCCCACTCCAGCAGCTCGCCCGCGCGCAGCCAGTGCCGGATCGGCACCGGGAAACCTAACTTCGGCCGGTGCAGGACGTGCGCCGGCACGATCGGTTCCAGCGCCCGTCGCAGCGCGTACTTGGTGGTGGTACGGGTGATCTTGGCCGTGACGGGCAACCGCGACGCCACCGCGAACACCTCGGGATCCAGGAACGGCACCCGCAGCTCCAGCGAGTTGGCCATCGTCATCTTGTCGGCCTTGACCAGGATGTCGCCCCGCAGCCAGGTGAACAGGTCGATGTGCTGCATGCGGGCCACCGGGTCCCAGCCGGCCGATTCCGCGTACACCGACGCGGTCACATCGGTGTGCGTCCAGTCGTCGCGGAACTCCGGTAGCACGTCGCGCAGTTGCACGTCGGAGAAACTGCGGGCGTTGCCGTAGTAGCGCTCCTCGAGCGTCAGCGACCCACGGTGCAGCAGACTCTTGCCCCGCATGCCGTCCGGCAGCGGCTTGGACGCCTTGCCCATCGACCGTCGCAGCCCCCGTGGCAGGTAGTCGAACGGCTTCAGCGACAGCGGCTCCCGGTAGATCGTGTAGCCGCCGAACAGCTCGTCGGCGCCTTCGCCCGACAACACCACCTTGACGTGCTTGCGCGCCTCGCGAGCCACGAAGAACAGCGGCACCAGCGCCGGGTCGGCGACGGGTTCGTCGAGATACCAGACGATTTCGGGCAGCGCGGCGACGAACTCGTCGGGCTTGACCACCTTCGCGATGTGTCGCGCGCCGATCGCTTCGGCCGAGGCCACCGCGACGTCGATCTCTGAAAAGCCCTCCCGCTCGAAACCCGTCGTGAACGTGATCAGTCGCGGGTTGTGCCGGATGGCCAGCGCCGCGATGGCCGTCGAGTCGATCCCTCCGGACAAAAACGCGCCGACGGTGACGTCGGCCCGCATGTGCTTGGCCACCGAGTCCTCGAGGACCGCGGTGATCTCGTCGTAGCGGGCCTGCTCGGTGTCGCGGGTGAACGGCACGGCGGCGAACCGCGGCACGAAGTAGCGGGTGATCTCCGGGGCCGCGCCGGGCCGAATCCGCGCGTAGCAGCCCGACTCCAAACGGCGCACCCCGCGATGCAACGTCTCGGGCTCCGGCACGTACTGCAGGACGGTGTAGTGCTGCACGGCCCGCAGGTCGATCCCGGTGTCGAACCCGACCAGCTCCGCGAGATCCAGCAGGCATTTCTTCTCGCTGGCCACCGCGGTGCCCCCGGTGCCGGTCGCCATGAACAGCGGCTTGATGCCGAACGGGTCGCGGGCGCAAAACAATTCGTGGATGACGGTGTCCCACAGCGCGAACGCGAACATGCCGCGCAGCCGCTTGACCACGTCGGTGCCCCAGTAGTGGTAGCCCGCGACGATCGCCTCGCCGTCGCCATCGGTGGCGAAGACGGCCCCGTGCTCGGCGCGCATCTGCTCACGCAGCTCGAGGTAGTTGTAGATCTCGCCGTTGAACACCAGCACGTAGCGGTCGGGGGTTTCCGGCGGCCCCCAGCGCAGCGGCTGGTGTGAGTGCGCGATGTCGATGATGGACAGCCGGTTGAATCCGAACACGACGCTGCCGTCGGCACCGGGGTCCACCCAGGTGCCCGGCTCGTCGGGCCCGCGGTGCCGCATCAAGTGCGACGCGTCGGCGATGGCGCTGTCGGCCCCGGCGGCGTCAGGGCCGTCCGAATCGGCCGGATCCGCGACGAAGGCCAACAGTCCACACACGGCGCCCCAGTATGCCGCACCCGGGGTGTGAATCGCCTGTCGAGTGCCTCTTGTGGGGGCGTTATGCCCACACATCGTCGCCCTCTGGGGCGGCGTGGTCTACGCTGCGTAGTATTCGAATCCGAGTTAGCCGTCGGTTCCGTCGGCCCAGCTTGTGATACAGGAGGCGCCAACGTGACACGTCGCGAGCTCGGCCGTTCGCAATGCTTGTCGCAGGGTAGGTTTCAGCGCCGTTCCGGAGGCGCCGCGGGGCACAGAGTCCGTCGTCTGGCGCTCGTCGGGGCGTTGGGCATGCTGGCCGTCACGCTCAGCGGCTGCAGCTGGGAAGACGCGATGGCAATGGGGTGGCCGAAGGGCATCACCCCGGAGGCGCACGTCAACCGCGAGCTGTGGATCGGCGCGGTGATCGCCTCGCTGGTCGTCGGCGGCATCGTGTGGGGCCTCATCTTCTGGACGGCCACCTTCCACCGCAAGAAGGCCGACGGCCCGGAGTTCCCGCGGCAGTTCGGCTACAACATGCCGCTGGAGCTGGTGCTCACCGTGACGCCGTTCCTGATCATCTCGGTGTTGTTCTATTTCACCGTGGTGGTGCAGGAGAAGATGCTGCATCTGGCCGACAACCCCGAGGTGGTCATCGACGTCACGGCCTTCCAGTGGAACTGGAAGTTCGGCTATCAGCGGGTCAACTTGAAGGACGGCTCGCCGAAGTACGAGGGCGCCGACCCGAAGAAGAAAGAGGCGATGCTCTCCAAGCCGGAAGGCAAGGACGCGCACGGTGAGGAGCGCGTCGGGCCGATCCGCGGGTTCAACACTGAGGACCGGCGTTACCTTAACTTCGACGAGGTCGAGACGCTGGGCACCGCCACCGAGATCCCGGTGCTGGTGCTGCCCGTGCACACCCGCATCGAGTTCCAGCTGAATTCGGCCGACGTTATTCACGCGTTCTGGGTGCCGGAGTTCCTGTTCAAGCGCGACGTGATGCCCAACCCTGAGGCGAACAACTCCGTCAACCGCTTCCAGGTCGAGGAGATCACCAAGACCGGCCCGTTCGTCGGGCACTGCGCCGAGATGTGCGGCACCTACCACTCGATGATGAATTTCGAGGTGCGGGTCGTCGAGATCGACAAGTTCAAGACCTACCTGCAGCAGCGGCGCGACGGCAAGACCAACGCCGAGGCCTTGCGGGCGATCAACGAAGAGCCGTTCGCCCAGACCACCCATCCGTTCGACACGCGCCGCGGCCAGCTGGCCCCGAGTCCAGTGGGTTAGGACACGCAATGCATATCGAAGCGAGGCTGTTCGAGTTCATCGCCGCTTTCTTTGTGCTCGCCGCGGTGCTGTACGGGTTGCTCACCGCGCTGTTCCAGCGGCCTGGGGGGGTGGAGTGGGCGGGTACCACCGCGCTGGCGCTCACCGGCGGCATGGCGTTGATCGTGGCCACCTTCTTCCGGTTTGTGGCGCGCCGACTGGACACCCGGCCCGAGGACTACGAGGGCGCTGAGATCAGCGACGGCGCTGGGGAATTGGGCTTCTTCAGCCCGCACAGCTGGTGGCCGATTCTGATCGCGTTGTCCGGCTCGGTGGCGGCCACCGGCATTGCCCTGTGGCTGCCCTGGCTGATCGTCGCCGGGGTGGTGTTCATCCTCGCGTCGGTGGCCGGCCTGGTCTTCGAGTACTACGTCGGGCCGGAGAAGCACTGATCGGCGTCCCAAAGGTCACAATCAGGGCATCAGTTGATCAGTGGCCAGTTTGCCCGAACTTATTTGTGCAAGCCGGTTCGGTAGGGTTTGCCGAGGGACGATGAACATCCCCCGAGCGCGTGTGCAACGCTGCCGCGGAGCGCCGTGCGTTGGTGGTGCGGTTGGACAGGGCAGGCGAACATGAGCGGGTCGAATCCCCCCGAACGGGACCGTGACGACGCCGGTTCCGCCAGTGAGGAACCGGAGCCCCTCGACGCCGACGGCGGCGACGAGACCGACGTCTACTCGCGGGCGTACTCCGCGCCCGAGTCCGAGCAATTCACCGGCGGCCCATACCTGCCGGTCGAGCTCTACGACTACGACAGCTACGACGGCTCGTCCGACCTGATCGACGAGCGCACCGCTCCGCGCTGGCCGTGGGTGGTCGGTGTCGTGGCCATCGTGGCCGCGGTCGCGCTGGTGGTTGCGGTGGCGCTGGTGGTCACCCACACCGGCACCACCGATGTGGCCACCCCCGGCCCGACCACGACGTCCGTGGTGACCGGCCAGGACGAGATCAGCACCACCAGGCCGACGACCACGTCGTTGCCGCCACCGACCACTCCACAGATCTCGACGTCGACGGAAACGCAGACCGTGACGGTGACGTCCCAGCCGCCCCAGCCCGCGCCGAGCACCGCGCCGCCGACGTCGTCCACCCCGGCGGCGGTGGTACCCCCGCCGCCCACGACCACGACGCCCGCCGGTCCGCGGCAGGTCACGTATTCGGTGACCGGCAGTAAGGCGCCGGGTGACATCATCACGGTGACTTATGTGGATGCCTCTGGTCGGCGGCGCACCCAGCACAATGTGTACATTCCATGGTCGATGACCGTCACACCGATTTCGCAATCCGACGTCGGCTCGCTCGAGGCGTCCAGCCTCTTCCGAGTCAGCAAACTCAACTGCTCGATCACCACTAGCGATGGGACGGTGTTGTCAGCAAACGCCAACGACGCATGGCAGACGAACTGCTGATGGCCAACAAATACTCCGCGTACCGGCAAGAATCGGACACCGTTCCGGCCGACGTCGTCGACCGCATCATGATCTGGTCGTGCGCTGCGGTGTGGCTGCTGCTGGTCGGGGTGATGGTGGCCGCCACCGTGGCCCTGACCGATCTGGGCCGGGGTCTGCACAAGGTCGCCCGGACGCCGCACACGCCATGGGTCCTCTACGCCGTCATCGTCGTCTCAGCGCTGACCATCGCCGCGGCGATCCCGTTGCTGCTGCGGGCGCGCCGCATGTCTGCGGCCGAGCCGGCCGCCGGATCGGTGGGGGCGCTGGCCCGCCGGGTCGGCCGGCAGCCGGCCAGTTCCGGGTATGCGGGCACGCGCACTGCAGCCGACCGGGCGCGTCAGGAGCGGACCCAGGCGTATGGACACGTCGACGAATGGTCCGGCGCTGCCGTGGACCGGATTTGGCTGCGCGGCGCCGTGGGCTTGACGAGCACGCTGGGGGCCGCGCTGGTCGTCGTGGGCATTGCGACCTACCTCATGGCACTCGGCCACGAGGGGTCTTCGTGGGTCGCGTACACCCTGGCCGGCTTAGTCACCGCCACGATGCCACTGCAGGAGTGGCGGCACGTCCGGCAGCTGCGCCGCGTGATCGCGATCCACTAGCGGGCTATGCCCGCGTTCGCTGCGTTTCGCGGCGTTTCGCGGCGTTGAGTCTGCGGTGAGCGTGGTGTCTACTCGCACGTTTGCGCGCTGCGCGCAGAGTCAATCGCGGGGGCCGGCGTGTCGGCCGGGCTGCTGCGTTGAGTCTGCGGTGAGCGTGGTGTCTACTCGCACGTTTGCGCGCTGCGCGCAGAGTCAACGACGAGGTAGCGCCCTATCGGCGCGCTAGTGCTCGCCGTTCGTCGACCCGTTCGTGCCTTCCTGGTGCTCACGCAGCGCGGTCAGCGCCCGGTGCTCGGCGGCGTGTGCGGCCTCGCGCAGCGCCGCATCCTCCGAGGCCGGGTCCGCGAACATGAAGCTGCCGCTACCCGGCGACCCGCCTGAACCGAGCTTGTTCATCCGCTTGGGAATCGGTGCGCCCTGGTATTCGAGCGGCAACGGGTGGCCGTGCTCGTCGACCGGGCCCAGCGGCTGGTGCAGCTCGATGTACGCGCCATGCGGCAGTCGCTTGATGATGCCCGTCTCGACGCCGTGCTCGAGTACATCTCGGTCGCTGCGCTGCAGCCCGATGCACCACCGGTAGGTGATGAAGTACACCAGCGGCGGCAGGATCACCATGCCGATGCGTCCGATCCACGTCGTCGCATTCAGCGAGATGTGGAACTTCAGCGCGATGATGTCGTTCATCGCCGCGAGTGTGAGCACCATGTAGAAGCTGATCGCCATGGCGCCGACGGCCGTGCGTACCGGGGCATCCCGGGGGCGCTGGAGCAGGTTGTGGTGCGCGTAGTCACCGGTGAACCGCTTCTCCAGGAACGGATAAATGATCAGCAGGATGAACACCGCACCCATGAGCAGCGCGACCCAGACCACCGCCGGAATGGTGTGGTGGCCGATGTAGAACTCCCATGGCGGCCAGATACGGGCCAAGCCTTCCGTCCACATCATGTAGAAGTCGGGCTGCGAACCGGCCGACACCTGAGACGGCTTGTACGGACCCAGGTTCCAGATCGGGTTGATCTGCAGCAGGCCGCCCATCAGACCCAGCACGCCGACGATGATCGCAAGGAAGGCACCGGACTTGAACGCGAACACCGGCATCACGCGCACGCCGACGACGTTGTGCTCGGTGCGTCCCGGGCCGGGGAACTGAGTGTGCTTCTGGAACCACACCATGGCCAGGTGCAGTCCGATCAGCGCCAGGATGATCCCGGGCAGCAGCAGGATGTGCAGCGCGTAGAGCCGGGGGATCAGGATGTTGCCGGGGAAGTCGCCGCCGAACAGGAACCAGTGCAGCCAGGTTCCGATCACCGGCATGCCCAGCGTGATCGACGACAGCGCGGCGCGCAGGCCGATGCCGGAGAGCAGGTCGTCGGGCAGCGAGTAGCCGAAGTAGCCCTCGAACATGGCCAGGATCAGCAGCAGCGAGCCGATGATCCAGTTGGCCTCACGGGGCCTGCGGAACGCTCCGGTGAAGAACACGCGGGCCAGGTGCACCATGATCGCCGCGGCGAACATCAGCGCCGCCCAGTGGTGGATCTGCCGGACGAACAGCCCGCCGCGGACCTCGAAGGAGATGTTCAGCGCCGACTCGTAGGCGCGGGACATTTCCACACCACGCAGCGGGCCGTAGACGCCGTTGTAGGTGACCTCGGTCATCGACGGGTCGAAGAACAGCGTCAGGTACACGCCGGTGAGCAGCAGCACGATGAAGCTGTACATCGCGATCTCGCCCAGCAGGAACGACCAGTGCGTCGGGAACACCTTGTTGAGCTGACGGCGGACCGCGCCCGACGGGTGATACCGGGTATCGATGGCCTCACCCTGCTCGGCCAGGACGTCACCGATCTTCGGAGGACTGAGTTTTGGACTCATGTTGTTGTGCGCTCCCAAAATGCGGGTCCGACGGGCTCGATGAAGTCACCGTTGGCGACCAGATACCCCTCGGTGTCGATGGTGATGGGCAGTTGCGCCAGCGCGCGGGCCGCGGGGCCGAAGATCGGCTTGGCGAAGTACAGGGCGTCGAACTGCGACTGGTGGCAGGGGCACAGGATGCGGTAGGACTGCTGCTCGTACAGCGACGACGGGCAGCCCAGGTGCGAGCAGACCTTGGTGAAGGCGAAGAACTCGCCCCAGTTGAAGCTCTCCTGTCCCTTGCGCTTGACCACGCGGCCCATGTCGCTGGGCCGGATCCGGATGAGCATCACGGGATTGCGGATACCCATCTTGATCTCGGTCAGCTTTTCGCGGGATTCCACCGTGGTGCCGTCACCGTCCACTTCCGGCCCCCGCCACGGGAAGACCGTCTCCATGCCGCCGGCGTCGAGGTCCTCGGGACGCAGCTTGGTAAACGGCGCCGAATCGTGTGAACCGGTGGCCCGCGCCAGATAGATGGTCTCGCCCTTCTTGCGGGGGGTCCAACCGGACGTCCACAGCACGGCCTTCATGCCGTCGGCGGTCTTGACGACCGGCTTCCACGGGTTCTTGATCATGCCGCCGGCAAACGCCACCAGGGTGCCGAGCCCGAAAGCGCCCAGACCCATCCCCAGCGACAGGCCGACCAGCTTGCGCCGCCTGATCGTGGAACCGTCCAGGGCGTTGGTCAGGTTCGCGACGACGGTCTTGCGGTCGATCTCCTTCGACGCGCCGTCATGCCGATCCTGGATCGAAATCTCTTCCGGGATGAACCGTTTCTGGTACAGCACCGCGCCGATCCCGATGGCGAGGATGGACAGCCCGAAGGTCAGCCCGTACAACGGGGTGGCCAGCGTGTAGAGCAGGCTGCCGTGGTCCTCGAGCGCTTTGTACTCCCACGGCCAGAACAGGAAGATCACCAGCAGGGCCAGCCCGGACGCGCCGCCCAGCAACATCCACAGCGCAACCCCGCGCTCGGCGCGCTTCTCGGCCTTGGTGCCCTCGACCGGCCAGCGCGGCTCCTTGAAGACGGTCTCGACACCGTCCATCCGGCCGCCCAGCGCCAGCAGTTCCTCGTTGGACATCGTGGCCAGTTCGGCGTCGTCGGGCAACTTGGTCGATTCGTCGGCGTCGCTCATGACCGAGCCCCAATCCACAGCGCCAGCCCGATGGCGGCGACCATCCCGATGATCCACATCGCCATGCCCTCGGGGGCCGGTCCGAAGCCGCCCAGGCCGTAGCCGCCCGGCGAACGCTCCTCGGCGACCGTCCGGACGTAACCGATGATGTCCTTCTTGGCCTCGAACGAAAGCTGACGGTCGGAGAACTTCGGCATGTTCTGCGGGCCGGTCAGCATCGCCGTCAGGATCTGCTGCTCATTGGCCGGCCCCAGGTCGGGGGCGAACTTGCCCGACGACAGCGCCCCGCCCTTGCCGGTGAAGTTGTGGCAGGACGCGCAGTTGAGCCGGAACAGGTCGCCGCCGCGGCCCAGGTCCTCGCCGCGCAGCGAGCGCATCGCGAGGCTGCCGTCGGGGTCCTTCTTCACCGTGGGGCCGCCGCCCTTGGACTGCACGTAGGCGCCGAGCGCCTCGGTCTGCCCTTCGTCGAAGATCGGGTCTTTACGCGCCGCCTGGGCCTCACCGCGCATCGCGGGCATCCGGCCGGTGGACACCTGGAAGTAGACGGCGGCGTCGCCAACGCCGATCAGGCTCGGCCCGTGGTCGGGCACGCCCTGCAGGTTGGCGCCGTGGCACGACACGCAGGAGGTGTCGAACAGCTGCTGACCCTTGCGAATCGCCGCCGCGTTGTTCTCGTCGGCGATGGCCACCTGCGGGGTGGGGGTCAACACGGCGGCCAGCCCTCCGGAGAAGGTCAGCGCCATCAGCAGCAGCACCCCTCCGGACAGTCTGCGTTGGAGCCGGCGGCGAGAGCGGTTCTTGGGCCGGGCTTTCCGCTCATCGCCACCTGATCGGGTGAACCGCAGTTTCTTCAACCGAGAACTCCTGTTCATTCCTGGTCGGGCTGGTTCGGGCTGGTCCTGGGTGCGTCCCTCATCGAATGAAATAGATCACCGTGAACAGCGCGATCCACACGATGTCGACGAAGTGCCAGTAGTAGGAGACGACGATGCTGGCGGTCGCCTGCGCCGGCGTGAACTTGGTCATCGCGGTGCGGGCCAGCAGGAATATGAATGCGATCAGGCCGCCGGTGACGTGCAACCCGTGGAATCCGGTGGCCAGATAGAAGACGCTGCCGTAGGCGCTGCCGGGGATCGTGGTGCCGTGGGTCGCCAGGTGGAAGTACTCGTAGGCCTGGCCGAGGACGAAGAACAGGCCCATCAGGAAGGTGATCACGTACCAGCGGCGCAGCCCGAAGACGTCGCCCTTCTCCGCCGCGAACACGCCCATCTGGCACGTGAACGACGACGCGATCAGAACCAGCGTCACCGGGACGGCCTGGTACAGATTCAGCTCGGTCGGCGGCGGCGGCCACTTCCCGCCGGACTGGGCGCGCGCCGTGAAGTACATCGCGAACAGCCCAGCAAAGAACATCAGTTCACTGGAAAGCCACACTATGGTGCCAACACTCACCATGTTGGGCCGATTCAGCGAATGAATACGCGACGTGATCGCGGTACCGGAAGTCCCCACAGCGCTGGTCACATCCGCAAGTATGACGCTTTGTAGTTGTTTGAGACCACCCGGGTCAGAAATTTCGTGCAAATCAATTTCGCGTGTCGCGCTCACACCCTCCTCGGCGCGCTTTGGGAGGCGGTTGGTCAGCGTGGGACCATCGGCGCGTGGCCGAGTCATCTGGGGCATCACCCAAGCCCCCGTCGCCCCGGGGAACTCCCGCGATTCCGGGCGGGTCGGCGCCGTCGTGGCCACAGGTCCTGGCCCGATTGACCGACCGGCAGAACCTGGCCCGCGGTCAGGCCGCCTGGGCGATGGACCAGATCATGACTGGCAACGCGAGCCCGGCCCAGATCGCTGCGTTCGCCGTTGCGATGAAGATGAAGGTGCCGACCGCGGCGGAGGTCAGCGAGCTGTCCGACGTCATGCTCAGCCACGCGCGGCAGATGCCGCTCGATGCGATCCGCGCGGAGGTCGGCGACACCGTCGACATCGTCGGCACCGGCGGCGACGGCGCCAACACGGTCAACCTGTCCACCATGGCGTCGATCGTGGTTGCCGCCGCGGGCGTCCCGGTGGTCAAGCATGGCAACCGGGCGGCGTCGTCGCTGTCCGGCGGCGCGGACACGCTGGAGGCGCTCGGCGTGCGCATCGACCTCGGGCCCGAGCAGGTGGCGCGCAGCCTCGCCAAGGTCGGGATCGGCTTCTGTTTCGCCCCGGTGTTTCACCCCTCCTACCGGCACGCCTCCGCGGTGCGTCGCGAGATCGGGGTGCCTACCGTATTCAATCTCCTTGGGCCACTTACCAATCCGGCCTGGCCGCGGGCTGGGTTGATCGGCTGCGCGTTCGGCGAGCTCGCCGAGGTGATGGCCGGGGTGTTCGCCGCGCGCCGCTCCAGCGTGCTGGTCGTGCACGGCGACGACGGGCTCGACGAGCTGACCACGACGACCACCAGCACCATCTGGCGCGTGCAGGCGGGCACCGTGGACCGGCTGACCTTCGATCCGGCGGGATTCGGGTTCGCCCGCGCCGAGCTCGACGAGCTCCTGGGCGGCGACGCGCAGGCCAACGCCGCGGAGGTGCGCGCGGTGCTCGGCGGGGCCAAGGGCCCCGTGCGCGATGCCGTGGTGCTCAATGCCGCCGGCGCGATCGTCGCTCATGCCGGGCTATCCAGCCGCGCTGAATGGTTGCCGGCGTGGGAGGACGGGCTGGCCCGGGCCGCCGCGGCCATCGACAGTGGTGCGGCCGAACAGCTGCTCGCGCGTTGGGTGCGGTTCGGCCAGCAGGTCTGACTCGGCCTGGTCGGCCGCCAGCCGCGCGGAGCGTGCCGTCGCCGCCCACTCGGCCCAGGCGCCCGCGGACCCCGAGGGGGTGGCCCATCCGGCGTCGTTGACGCCGGCGACCCGCACGATGCGCACGCCGGGGGTGCCCAGCCAGCGCGCGATCAGAGCGGTCTCCTCGACCAGCGCCCCGCCCAGCGGGGCCGCCGACGGCAAGATCGTCTGGGCGCCCGCAGAAATGGCGTCGACGACGGGCATCGGCGGGACCCCGCGTCTGGCGGTGCCGGCCGCGGCGAGCTGGCCGTGCCGGATGACGGCGAGCTGATAGCCGTCCTGACCGTCGGGTCCGGCGGGCTCGGCGGCGACCAGCTCGGGCAGCTCGGCCAGGGCGCGCAGGCGCTGGCCGCGCCAGAGGGCCTCGATCGCGGTGGCGGTCAGGTCGCGCAGTCGCGCGGCGCGCTCGTAGTGGCACAGCCCGGCCAGCCGGGTGACCTCCTGGACGGCGGCGGCCAGCGGGGCGTTGTCCACGCCGTCGATCAATGCGGCGGCGCGTGCCACCGCGGCGGCATACTGCGTGGCCGTCGCGTCGCGGGCGGCGGGGCAGGGCGACACCTCGACCTCCGGGCAGGCGGGCCCGTGCAGCGCCGACCTGCCCAGCCGGGTGGTGCAGGTGCGCACCCCGGTGAACCGCGCCAGCAGGGCGGCGGTCTGCGCGGCGTCGGTGCGCGACCGAAACGGGCCGACGGCACGGTCGTGCCGCGGCGACCGGACCACGGACAAACGCGGAAACGCCTCGTCGGACAGCACCACCCACCACCAGCGCTGCGGGAACCTCGACCGCCTGTTGTACGGCGGGGCGTGCGCGGCAAGCATCCGCAGTTCCCGTACGCCGGCCTCCAGCGAGTGGGCGCACTCGACGTGGTCGACGGTGTCGGCCAGCCCGACCATCTCCTTCATCCGGCCCCGCGGGTCCGTGCCGTTGAAGTACTGGCTCACCCGGCGCCGCAGGTCCACGGCAGTGCCGATGTAGAGCACCTCGCCCGCCGGCCCGCGGAACAGGTAGACCCCGGGCGCGTGCGGCAGGCCCTCGGCGAGCACTCGCTTGCGGCGCTGGGCCGGCGTCACGTTGGGCAGGTAGGTGCGCAGGTCGGCGTAGGTGTGGACGCCCTGGTTGCCGACCCGCTCGATCAGCGCGTGCAACACGTCGACGGTGGCCCGCGCGTCGTCGAGGGCGCGGTGGGTGGGCTGGGCGGCGACAGCGAAGAGCCGCGCCAGGGCGGCCAACCGCACGCTGGGGGCCTCCTCGCGGCTGAGCACCCGGCGGGCCAGCCGGACGGTGCACAGCACGTGCGGCCGCGGCCAGGCGATCTCGCAGCGCTGTGCGGCGGCCCGCAGGAACCCGATGTCGAACCCCGCGTTATGGGCGACCAGCACCGAACCGCCGGCGAATTCCAGGAACATCGGCAGCACCGCGTCGATCGTCGGCGCGTCGCACACCATGGCCGTGGTGATGCCGGTGAGCTGCACGATCTGCGGCGGGATGCTGCGCTGCGGGTCCACCAGGGTGCCGAATTCGCCGAGCACGACACCGCCGCGGACCTTGACCGCGCCGATCTCGGTGATGGCGTCGGGGAGCGCTTCGGGCTTGCCCGGCGTGCTGGTGGCCCGACCCCCGGTGGTCTCGAGGTCTACCACGACGAAAGTGGTGTCGCGTAGCGGCGTTTCGTCGGGTGTACGGATATCGGCGAAGCTCAGCTGGGTCGCGCCGGTCAATCCCACGGCTGCGACGTTAAGCGGACCCACCGACAGGTCCCACCGACAGCCCGATTCGCAAAACCTGTCGGTGGCCGCGGTTAGCGTGCGGAAGAACTCGACGGAGGCCGACCGAGAGGACCGCTCGATGACAGACAGGACGTGCATCACAAGCCAGGGCTGCCCGGCGCCAGAACCGGGGGCGCCGGTGGTGATCGACTGTGACGACTGCGCGGTGCGGGGTGCGGCATGCCGCGACTGCGTCGTCAGTGTGTTACTCGGGGTCCCGGAAACTTTGCTCTACGACGAGCGCGCCGCACTGGAGGTGCTCGCCGAGGCCGGATTGGCGCCGAGGCTGCGTTTGGTGCCGATCCGAGGCAATCGGGGATCCGGCGTCGCTTAATTGCCCTGTGCGCCATAACTCCTGGCTAGGGAGGGTCGGCCAGTTGGCGTCCTAAGAAAATGACATAAATCTTCCTATTTTCTTAATGAACCCCTTTGGACAAACGTCGATATCGTTTCGTAACCTGTTTGAGACCTAAACCAGCTCGGCTGCGACACGCGTCGATGGCAGTTTAAGGAAGCAACATTTTGAGGCTCATCTGTAAGCATCCGATTGCGCGTGTCATATCGCGTCCCATGGTCGGTGCGCTCGCGGGCTTCATCGTCTTCTCCGGTGTTGTTGCTACTAGCGCGGCGGCCGACCCGGCCGTCGATCCGGTGGCGAAACTCAACGAGTTATCACGGCAGGCCGAGCAGACGACCGAAGCCATGCACACCGCGCAACTCGACTTGAACAAGAAGCTGGCCGTCTTGCAGACGGCGGAAAAGAAGCACGCGGAGGACCAGGCCGCCGCGCAGGCCGCCAAGGACCGCCTCGGCACCTACCAGGGCGCCGTCAACCGGCTCGCCGCCGCCACGTACATGGGCGGACGCACCGACGGGATGCACGCCATCCTGACCTCGGACTCGCCGCAGCAGCTGATCGACAGGCTGTCGGTGCAGCGCGTGCTGTCGGGTGAGATGAGGGCGCAGATGGCCAGCTTCCGGGCCGCCGGCCAGCAGGCCGCCCGGGCCGAAGAGGCGTCCGCGAAGTCCGCCGCCGAGGCCAAGAGCGCGGCCGAGCAGGCCGCCGCGGTGCGGGCCAGCCTGCAGTCCAAGCAAAGTCAGCTGCAGGTACAGATCGCCGTCGTGAAGTCGCAGTACTTCTCGTTGACACCCACGCAGCGCACCGTTTTCGCCAATCCTCCCGGCCAGGCGCCCGCCGCGGCCCCGGGGGGCCCCCCTCCCGAGGCATTGCCGCCCGGCGCGCCGCCGCCTGACGCGCCGCCTCCCGGTGACGCGCCGCCGCCAGGCGGGCTGGTTCCCGGACTGCCGGCTCCCAGTGGGGATCGCGCCACCGTCGTGCAGGCGGCGCTGACGCAGGTCGGGTCGTCGTACGTGTGGGGCGGTGCCTCGCCGGGCGGGTTCGACTGCTCCGGGTTGGTGATGTGGGCGTTCCAGCAGGCCGGCATCTCGTTGCCGCACTCCAGCCAGGCGCTGGCACACGGCGGTCAACCGGTGAACCTGTCGGATCTGCAGCCCGGCGACGTGCTGACGTTCTACTCGGACGCGTCACACGCCGGCATCTACGTCGGCGACGGGATGATGATCCATTCCTCCACCTACGGCGTGCCGGTGCGGGTGGTACCGATGAACTCCTCCGGCCCGATCTACGACGCGCGCCGCTACTAGACGCCTCGCCGCACGGCCGGCACCGCTTCTGCTGGCCTGTGTGCTGGTTGCCGAGCTGGTCACGGCCGCGGCCGTGGCGCTGGCCCCGGCGGATCACCCCGGGCTCCTGATCGTCGGCGACCGCGCCGTCCGGCTCGTCGACCTCGGCGGCCCGCATACGGGGAGCCTGCTCTCGCGCATCGCGTCGGACATCGGTGCCGCCGTCGACAAGGTGGACGCCTTCTGGGGAGCCGGCTGGCCGCGTGAGGTCACCGTGGTGGCCGCCGGCTCCGACGAGCAGTTTCGCGCCGCGGCCGGCGGCGGCCCGGCCTCGCAGTGGGCGGATATCGCAGCGGTGACGGTCGTGGACCGTGTCGACCCGGCGCGCCGGGCGGCCGTCAACCCGCGGATGGTGTTCGCACCCGGCGCCGCCAACATGAGTGCCGCAGCGCTGCGAATAGTGCTGGCACACGAGCTTTTTCACTATGCGGCGCGCGGGGACACTGCCCTGGACGCACCGCGCTGGCTGACCGAAGGGGTCGCCGACTTCGTGGCCCGGCCGCGGACTGCGCCGCCCGCCGACGCGCCGACGACGGTGGCGGCGCAGTTGCCGTCGGACACCGACCTGGACGCGGCCGGGCCGCAGCGCTCGCTGGCCTACGACCGCGCCTGGTGGTTCGCGCGGTTCGTCGCCGACACCTACGGGGCTCCGGCGTTGCGCGCGTTCTACCTGGCCGCCTGCGGAGTGGGGCACGCCGACCTGGCCACCGCTGTCCGCGACGTGCTCGGGACCGACACGGCGGGGTTGCTGGCCGGCTGGCAGCGGTGGCTGCGGGGCTAGCTGCACCCCGGCGAGCAGACGCAAAAGTCCCCAAACGGGTCGAAACGGGGGCTTTTGCGTCTGCTCGCGCACCGGAAGCTAGCCTCACCCGCATGAGCCGGGTCCTGCTGGTGACCAACGACTTTCCGCCCCGCCGCGGCGGCATCCAGTCCTACCTGGGGGAGTTCGTCAGTCGGCTGGTGGCCACCGGGTCGCACGCCATGACGGTGTACGCGCCGCAATGGAAGGGCGCCGACGTGTTCGACGACCTGGCCGGCGACGTCGGCTACCGGGTGGTGCGTCATCCCAGCACGCTGATGCTGCCCGTGCCGACGGTCGACACCCGGATGCGTCGACTGATCGCCGACGAGGGGATCGACACGGTGTGGTTCGGCGCGGCGGCGCCGTTGGCCCTGCTCGCGGGCCGAGCCCGTCAGGCCGGGGCGACCCGCGTGCTGGCCAGCACCCATGGTCACGAGGTGGGATGGTCCATGCTGCCCGTCGCCCGGTCGGTGCTGCGCCGCATCGGCGACGAGACGGATGTCGTCACCTTCGTCAGCCGGTACACGCGGTCTCGGTTCGCGCCGGCCTTCGGGCCCGCGGCGTCGCTGGAATACCTGCCGCCCGGGGTGGACGCCGACCGCTTCCGGCCCGATCCGGCCGCCCGCGCCGAGTTGCGCGCGCGCTACGGCCTGGGAGACCGGCCCACAGTGGTCTGCCTGTCAAGGCTGGTGCCGCGCAAGGGCCAGGACGTCCTGATCAAGGCGCTGCCATCGATCCGGCGGCGCATCGCCGACGCCGCGCTGGTGATCGTCGGCGGCGGCCCGTACTTGGACGCGCTGCGCAAGCTGGCGCAGGAGTGCGGGGTGGCCGACCAGGTGACGTTCACCGGCGGCGTGCCCGGCCCCGAGCTGCCCGCTCACCACGCGCTGGCCGACGTGTTCGCGATGCCGTGCCGCACCCGCGGCGCCGGAATGGACGTTGAGGGGCTGGGCATCGTCTTCCTCGAAGCCTCGGCCAGCGGGGTGCCGGTAATCGCCGGGCGCTCCGGTGGGGCCCCGGAAGCGGTGCGGGACAACGAGACCGGGCTGGTGGTCGACGGCCGCTCGGTCGATCAGGTCGCCGACGCCGTCGCCGAGCTGCTCACCGACCGCGACCGCGCCGCCGCGATGGGCGCCGCCGGACGCCAGTGGGTCACGTCGGCGTGGCGCTGGGACACCCTGGCCAGCCGCTTGGCGGACCTGCTGCGCGACGGTCGGCGCGAGAACGTCTAGAGCCGCGGGCCTGATGGCGGCGACCCGCTTCGCCCGGCTGCGCCGCGCTCGCGATCGCGCTACTCCTTGGTGTAGATGGCCTCGATGTCAGACGCGAACTTCTCGGCCACCACATTGCGCTTGACCTTCATCGTCGGTGTCAGCTCGCCGGTGTCCTCGGTGAAGTCGACGGGAAGAATCCGGAACTTGCGGATCGACTCCGCGTGGGAGACCTGCTTGTTTGCGTGCTTGACGGCCATGTCCACCTCGGCTTCCAGGTCGGGATCGGTGGCCAGATCACCCACCGACGCGCCGGCGGACTTACTGTGGCGATGCTTCCAGCCTTCGAACGCCTCCGGGTCGATGGTGATCAGCGCGCCGATGAACGGCTTGTTGTCCCCGACGACCATCGCCTGGCTGATTAGCGGATGGGACCGCAGCTCGTCCTCCAGCACGGCGGGCGCGACGTTCTTGCCCCCGGCGGTGACGATGAGCTCCTTCTTGCGGCCGGTGATGCTCAGGAAGCCGTCCTCGTCGACGGAGCCGAGATCGCCCGTCTTGAACCAGCCGTCGTCGAACGCCTCCTCGGTGGCCTGCTCGTTCTGCCAGTAGCCGCCGAAGACCACGCCGCCGCGTACCAACACCTCCTTGTCGTCGGCGAGGCGCAGGCTGTTGCCTGGCACCAGCTTCCCGACGGTGCCGACCTTCTGCGCGTCGATCTGGTTCACGGTGATCGCCGCGCTGGTCTCGGTCAGGCCGTAGCCCTCGTAGACGGTCACTCCCACCCCGCGGAAGAAGTGACCCAGCCGGGCGCCCAGAGGCGCGCCGCCGGAGACGGCCGCCGTGCAGTCGCCGCCCAGCGCCGCGCGCAGCTTGCCGTACACCAACCGGTCGAACAGCGCGTGCTTGGCACGCAGCACCAGCCCCGGCCCACCCTTGTCCTGCGCCCGGCTGTAGTCGACCGCGGTCTGCGCGGCCGCCTTGAAGATCGGCCCCTTGCCGTCGTTGGAGGCATTTTGCTCGGCGGTGTTGTACACCTTCTCGAACACTCGCGGGACGGACACCACCACCGTCGGCTTGAACACCGCAAACATCGGCAGCAGGTTCTTGATGTCGCTGGTGAAGCCGACGGTGACCTTGCTGGCAAACGCGGACAGGGTCAGGGCCCGGGCCAATACGTGGGCCAACGGCAGGAACACCAACAGTCGCTGCCCCTGGCGCAGCAGCGTCGGCAGGCAGTCCTGGGTGCCGCGAATCTCGTGCAGGAGGTTGGCGTGGGTCAGCTGGCAGCCCTTGGGCCGCCCGGTGGTGCCGGAGGTGTAGATCAGCGTCGCCGCGTCGCTGGAACGCAGCCCCTCGAGCCGCGCGGTCAGCTCGCCTGCATCGACCGACGCGCCCTCCTCCGCGAGCTGGTCGAGCGCCTTGGGACCCGAGCCGTTGATGTGTAGCACCCGACGCAGCTCGGGCAGCTCCCCGCTGAGCTCGGCGACCATCGCGGCGTGCGCGTCCGTCTCGGCGAAGGCCACCACGGCCCCCGAGTTCTGCAGCACCCAGCGCACCTGCTCGGCCGACGACGTCTCGTAGATCGGCACGGTGACCGCGCCGATGGACAGGATCGCCAGGTCGATGATCGCCCACTCGTAGCGGGTGGCCGAAAAGATGGACACGCGGTCGCCGGCCTGGACCCCCAGTGCGATCAATCCGAGTGCCGCAGAACGGATCTGGTCGGCGGCCTCGGCGCAGGAAACGTCGGTCCACTTGCCGTCGACCAGGCGTTGGTAGATCGCGAAGTCGGGATCCTTGCGCTCATGCTCGAAGACCATCGCCGCGACGTTGTCGTGCTCCTCGACAGAAAAGCTGGCAGGGACACTTAACTCACGCACTGCATAACCTCGCTTGACCTCGTGTGATGTTGCCGAGTGCCGGCTTGCTGACGCCCAGCCTAATCCGGCGGTTCGGCGAGGCTCGCGGGAGCTGGCCGCCGGGGCCGGCGGAGGCGAGGCGAAGCCGGGACCGCCGAAGGAATCCCGCGGTTCGGGGCCGCGGAAACGGTGTGCAAAGCTGAAGCGGTGAGCAGCATCCAGATCGCGGACCAGACGTTTGTCGCCGCCGACGGCGCGCACGTCGGTGCCGCGGTCGCCGACCGGTCCAGCTGGCGCCGGTGGTGGCCCGACCTACGTCTGGAAGTCGTCGAGGACCGCGCCGAGAAGGGCATCCGGTGGTCGGTCGGCGGCCCGTTGACCGGCACCATGGAGGTTTGGCTGGAGCCGTCGCTGGACGGGGTGGTGCTGCACTATTTTCTGCACGCCGAACCGTCGGGTGCGGCGGCCTATGAGCTGGCCAAGATGAACCTGGCCAAGATGACGCATAAGCGCCGGGTGGCCGGGAAAAAAATGGCTTTCGAGGTGAAGACAACCCTCGAACGCTCGCGTCCCGTCGGGGTTTCTCCGGTAGTTTAACCGGGTCAGCGTTTGGCGGACGACAGTACCGTTTCGGCTCTGGTCGCCCCCGCGTGCGGAGAGAGGGAAGTAGCCAGGTGGCGGAAAAGACGACGCAGAAGATCTTCATCGACGCCGATCCGGCCACGGTGCTGGAGGTGATCGCCGACATCGACACCTATCCCGACTGGATTTCGGAGTACAAAGAGGCCGAAGTGCAGCAGCGCGGCGAGGACGGCTACCCGAAGGTCGTCCGGTTCGTGATGGACGCCGGCGTCATCAAGGACACCCTGGTCATGTCCTACACCTGGCCGGACGACCGCAAGTCGCTGAGCTGGAGCCTGGTTTCCAGCTCGCTGCTGAAGTCGTTGGAAGGCTCGTATCACTTGGCGGCCAAGGACTCTGGCACTGAGGTCACCTACGCGCTCGCCGTCGATCTGGCCGTCCCGATGATCGGAATGCTCAAACGCAAGGCCGAGCGCAGACTGACCGACACCGCTTTGAAGGATCTGAAGAAACGAGTCGAGGGCTGAGTGAATCCGATGCGCCCGCCCCGGCCCGGATCAGTCTGTTCGTCGGCAAGGGTGGCGTAGGAAAGTCCACTCTGGCGTCGGCCACCGCCGTCCGTGACGCGAGCGAGGGCCGACGGGTCCTGCTGGTGTCCACCGACCAGGCCCACTCACTGGGCGACGTGCTCGGCGTCCCCGTCCCGCCCACCGGTTCGGGCGAACCCGTGCGGGTGCTGGCCGATCTCGATTCGGGGCGAAACGACGCGGGCGGCTTCCTGGACGCCCTGGCGCTAGACACCCTGGCCCTGCTCGAGGCGCGGTGGCGCGACGTGGTGGACGCGCTGGACGGCCGATTTCCCGAGTCCGATCTGAGTAGCATTGCCCCCGAGGAACTTTCGGCGCTGCCGGGCGTCCAGGAGGTGCTGGGTCTGCACGCCGTGGGTGAGCTCGCGATAGCCGGGCGCTGGGACCGGATCGTCGTCGACTGCGCCTCGACCGCGGACGCGCTGCGGATGTTGACCCTGCCCGCCACGTTCGCCCTCTACGTGGAGCGCGCCTGGCCGCGGCACCGCAGGCTGTCGGTCGGCGCCGACGACGCCCGCACGGCCGCCGTCGTCGACCTGCTGGAGCGCATCAGCGCCAGCGTCGAGGGGCTCGGCGAGTTGCTGACCGACGGCGATCTGGTGGGCGCGCACCTGGTGTTGACGCCCGAGCGGGTGGTGGCCGCCGAGGCGACCCGGACGCTGGGGTCGTTGGCGCTGATGGGGGTTCGCGTCGAGGAGTTGATCGTCAATCAGGTGCTGGTGCGCGACGAGTCCTACGAGTATCGCAATCTGCCCGACCACCCGGCGTTCTACTGGTACGCCGAACGCATCTCCGAACAGCGTTCCGTGCTGGCCGAACTCGACGCCACCATCGGTGACGTGGCGCTGGTGCTGACGCCGCATCTGGCCGGCGAGCCGATCGGCCCGAAGGCGCTGGGTGAGCTGCTCGATGGCGCCCGTCGGCGTGGCGGAGGCGCACCCCCGGGCCCGCTGCGTCCTATTGTGGACTTGGAATCGGGGTCGGGGCTTGAGTCCGTGTACCGCATGCGGGTGGCCTTGCCCCAGCTCGATCCCGGGGCGCTGACGCTGGGCCGCGTCGACGACGACCTGATCATCAGTTCGGGTGGACTGCGGCGCAGAGTTCGTTTGGCGTCTGTTCTGCGGCGGTGTACGGTGCTGGACGCACATCTGCGGGGCAGTGAGCTGACAATTCGATTCCGACCAGATCCGGAGGTGTGGCCGAAGTGACTGGGACGCATCCCGAGATCGGTCCGGAGCTGCGCAGGCTCGCGCAGGCGCTGCTGAACAGGATCGACCCGACCGTGCGGTCTACGGCCGCGCTCGCCGCCGGCCTCGGCAAAGAGCCCGGCAAGTGCCAGCAGGTGTGGTGCCCGGTGTGTGCGCTCGCCGCGCTGGTCAACGGCGAACAGCACCCGCTGGTGACCGTCATCGCCGACCACAGCGTCGCGCTGTTGGACGTGATTCGCGCCATAGTCGACGACATCGACCGAACCGACGGGCCGCCGCCCGACGATCCGTCCGGCGGCGTCACCACCAACGGGAGCGGGCCGCACGAGCCCACCGTGAAGACGCGTTACCAGCCAATCCACGTCACCGTCGAGGAGTGAGCCGGCCCTGCTCCGAGGTGGTCCCTGTCGTCGCACATGGGTACAGTTGGACACCATCGGGTGCGGGCGAGAGGGAGGGCCATGTGGTACTGGCTATTCAAGTACATCTTCATGGGCCCGTTACTGTCTCTGCTCGGTCGGCCGAAAGTCGAAGGCCTGGAACACGTTCCGAATTCCGGACCGGCGATACTCGCGAGTAACCATCTCGCGGTCGCGGACAGTTTCTACCTCCCGCTCGTCGTGCGCCGCCGCATCACGTTCCTGGCGAAGGCCGAATACTTCACCGGCACCGGCCTGAAGGGCTGGTTCACCCGCTGGTTCTACACCGTGGCCGGCCAGGTGCCGATCGACCGCAGTGACGCCGACGCCGCCCAGGCCGCGCTGGACACCGCCCAGCGCCTGCTGGGGCAGGGCAAGTTGCTCGGCATGTATCCAGAGGGCACCCGCTCGCCCGACGGCCGGCTCTACAAGGGCAAGACCGGGCTGGCGCGGCTCGCGCTGGAATCGGGCGTCCCGGTGATCCCGGTGGCGATGATCGGCACCAACGTCGTCAACCCGCCCGGCAGCAAGATGTGGCGCTTCGGGCGGGTCACCGTCCGGTTCGGTAAGCCGATGGACTTCTCCCGCTTCGAGGGCCTGGCCGGCAACCGCTTCATCGAGCGCGCCGTCACCGACGAGGTGATCTACGAACTGATGGGCCTGTCCGGCCAGGAGTACGTCGACATCTACGCGGCGACCCTGAAGGACACGGGCTCGACCGAAAAGGGCAGCACCGAAAATGGCAGCGAGGCCGTGCGGATTCCCGAGACGGCTGCGGGCTAGAGGCGGGTCAACCGGCCGCTACGACGGGCGTGAGCCCGGGTGTCGTCGCCTCCTGGGGCGTCTTGCGGGCGCTGACCGTCAGGCCGGCGGCCACGATGACCGCCAACGCCCACCACACGTAGGACATCCCGAACAGCTGACGCCACCAGTTCGCGCTCGCCTCGTGGTGTTGGGGCATCAGGTCGATCGGCGTCCACCTCATCAACGCCAGCCCGACGAGGGTGAGCACCGCCAGCGCGGCATTGCGGCGCCGCCACGCCAATATCCCCGTCACCAGCAGGGTCGGCAGCACCCACACCCAATGGTGTGACCACGAGACCGGCGAAACGACCAGCCCGAACAGGGCGACGCAGATCAGCGCCAGCGCCGGCTCCCCGGCCCGCAGCACGCGCTGCATGGCCCACACCGTCAGGCCGAGCACCAGCACGCACGCGCCCGCCCACAGCAGGAAGCGTTCGTTCTCGCCGAGCCCCAGCCGGGCCAGGGCGCCCGCGATGTTCTGGTCGGTGTTCAACGCCGCGTCGCCGATCCGCTGGGTGTTGGGCATCGTGTGCGTCCAGTACTCCCACGAGTCGCTCCACGCCAGCGCGAAACCGGCCAGCGTCGCGCCGGCGAAGGACGCCAGCGCGGTCAGCGCCGAACGGGTGTCGCGCCGCATCAGGAAGTACAGCAGGAAGACCGCAGGCGTGAGTTTCAGCGCGATCCCCAGGCCCAGCAGCAGCCCGCGCGGCCACGGCGTGCGGCGTGGCATGCAGTCGGCGATCACCAGCGTCATCAGCACGACGTTGATCTGGCCGAAGGCGAAGTTCGAGGCGACGGGTTCGACCCACAGCGTCGCGGCCGCCACGATCAGCGTCGTCAGCCACAACCGGCGCAGCCAGGCGGGCCCGGGCAGCAGCTTCGGGCTGGCCCAGACATCCAGGCGGGTCAGCACGATCATCGTCGAGACGATCAGCAACACCAGCGTCAGCGCCGTGATCGCGACGCTGGCCGCCGGCATGTGCAACCACGCGAACGGGCAGAACGCGATGGCCGCCAGCGGCGGATAGGTGAACGGCAGGTTCAGGCCGATAGGTGTGGGGAACAGCACATCGCCCTTGTATAGCGGACGTCCGTCCAGCCAGGCTCGGCCGCCCATCTGATAAACGTCGATGTCGATGCGGTACGGGATGTGTCCGAACAGGGCCGTCCAGGCCACGTACCCCAGCGCCGCGGCGGCCAGCAGCCAGAGCAGGCAAAACACCAACACCCGCCCGCGGCCGCCGCTACCAGGGGAGCCCACGTTCCCGGTGCTGGGCGCCTGCCAGTTACTCATGTCGCAGCTAAGCCTAATGGTTAGTTGGCACGTGATTGCCCGACCAGCGCGGCTGCCACCCCGTGTCGAGGTGTGGGCGTAGCTTTTTTGGGGTGCTCCGCTGGCTGCATCATGACATCGTCGACCGCGGCCGCCTGCCGCTGCTGTGCTGCCTGATCGCCTTCATCCTGACCTTCTTCGTCACGCGGTCGTTCGTGCGGTTCATCCGTCACCGCGCCGACTCCGGGGTGCCGCCGCGCTGGTGGCAGCCGCGGAACGTGCACATCGGCTCGCTGCACATCCACCACGTCACGTTCGGGGTGATCCTGGTGATGATCTCCGGGCTGACGATGGTGTCGCTGTCCGTGGTCGGACAGGTATCCGATTTCACCGTTACGGCGGTCCTGTTCGGCATCGGCGCCGCGTTGGTGCTCGACGAATACGCGCTGATCCTGCACCTGTCCGACGTGTACTGGGAGGAGGACGGCCGCACCTCGGTGGACGCCGTGTTCGCGGCCGTCGCGGTGGCCGGGTTGTTGATCCTTGGTCTGCACCCGCTGATGTTCCTCTTCCCGATCTGGCACGGCAGCGATTCGAAAGTGCTGCACGCCTGCGTGATCGGCGGGCTGGTGCTGACGCTGCCGCTGGCCGTGGTGGTGCTGATCAAGGGGAAGGTGTGGACCGGCCTGCTGGGCATGTTCATCGTGGTGCTGCTGGTGATCGGCGCGGTCCGGCTATCGCGGCCGCACGCCCCGTGGGCCCGGTGGCGCTACACCAGCCGACCGGACAAGATGCGGCGCGCGCTTGAGCGGGAGCGCCGGTGGCGCCGCCCGGTGGTGCAGGCCAAGCTGTGGGTGCAGTGCTTGATCGCCGGCACTCCGCGCCTGCCCGACGAGCGGGCCGTCGACGCCCAGCTGGATCACGAGGTGCATGCCGCGCCGCCACCCGAGGCGGACTTTCCCTGGCGAGCAGACACAAAAGCACCCTGAAACGGCCGGTTTCGGGTGCTTTTGTGTCTGCTCGCCCGAGTCGCTCGCCCACTAGGCTGCGGTCGTGCGGTACTTCTATGACACCGAATTCATCGAGGACGGCCGCACCATCGAACTGATCTCCATCGGGGTGGTCGCCGAGGACGGCCGCGAGTACTACGCGGTCTCCACCGAATTCGACCCCGAGCGGGCCGGCAACTGGGTGCGCGCCAACGTGCTGCCCAAGCTGCCGCCGCCGTCGTCGCAGCTGTGGCGCTCGCGGCGGCAGATCCGCGCGGACTTGGAGGAGTTCCTGCGTGTCGGGAGCGGCGAACCGATCGAACTGTGGGCCTGGGTGGGGGCATACGACCACGTCGTGCTGTGCCAGCTGTGGGGCACCATGCCCGAACTACCCCGGGCGATACCCCGCTTCACGCGGGATCTGCGGCAGCTGTGGGAGGACCGCGGGAGCCCGCGGATGCCGCCGCGCTCGCGCGACGCCCATGACGCCCTGGTGGACGCGCGGGATCAGTTGCGGCGATACCGGATCATCACCGCTCGTTCGCCCTGATCAGCGATCGCGAGCCCCGGCTACCATGGACCGATGAACTGGACAGTCGACATACCGATCGACCAGCTGCCGCCGCTGCCGCCGCTGCCGGCCGACCTGCGTGCCCGGCTGGACGCCGCGCTGGCCCAGCCGGCGGCGCAACAACCCTCGTGGGACCCCGACCAGGCCGCGGCGATGCGCACGGTGCTGGAAAGCGTCCCGCCGGTCACCGTGCCGTCGGAAATCGTTCGGCTGCAGGGGCAGCTGGCCCAGGTCGCCAGGGGCGAGGCGTTCCTGCTGCAGGGCGGCGACTGCGCGGAGACCTTCACCGACAACACCGAACCGCACATCCGGGGCAATATCCGCGCCCTGCTGCAGATGGCCGTGGTGCTCACCTACGGCGCCAGCCTGCCGGTGGTCAAGGTGGCCCGCATCGCCGGCCAGTACGCCAAGCCGCGGTCCGCCGACATCGACGCGCTGGGCCTGAAGTCCTACCGCGGCGACATGATCAACGGCTTCGCTCCGGACGCCGCGGCGCGCGCGCACGACCCGTCACGTCTGGTGCGGGCCTACGCGAACGCCAGCGCCGCAATGAATCTGGTGCGCGCGCTCACGTCGTCGGGCTTCTCGTCGCTGCATCTGGCGCACGACTGGAACCGCGAGTTCGTCCGGACCTCGCCCGCCGGGGCGCGCTACGAGGCGCTGGCCGCCGAGATCGACCGCGCGCTGCGGTTCATGAGCGCCTGCGGGGTGGAGGACCGCAACCTGCAAACCGCCGAGATCTACGCCAGCCACGAGGCTCTGGTGTTGGACTACGAGCGCTCCATGCTGCGGTTGTCGGACGCGTTGGACGGTGAGCCGCAGCTGTACGACCTGTCGGCGCACACGGTGTGGATCGGTGAGCGGACCCGCCAGCTCGATGGCGCGCACGTCGCGTTCGCCGAGGTGATCGCCAACCCGATCGGCGTCAAAATCGGCCCGACGATGACCCCGGAGGTCGCCGTCGAGTACGTCGAACGGCTCGACCCGCAGAACAAGCCGGGCCGGCTGACCCTGGTGAGCCGGCTGGGCAACAACAAGGTGCGCGACGTGCTCCCGCCGATCATCGAGAAGGTCCAGGCCACCGGCCACCAGGTGATCTGGCAGTGCGACCCGATGCACGGCAACACCCACGAGTCGTCGACGGGCTACAAGACGCGGCACTTCGACCGCATCGTCGACGAGGTGCAGGGCTTCTTCGAGGTGCATCGCGCGCTGGGCACTCACCCGGGCGGCATCCACGTCGAGATCACCGGCGAAAACGTCACCGAATGCCTCGGTGGCGCGCAGGACATCTCGGACGCCGACCTGGCCGGCCGGTACGAGACGGCGTGCGACCCGCGCCTGAACACCCAGCAGTCCCTCGAGTTGGCGTTCCTGGTCGCGGAGATGCTGCGCGACTGACCCTGGCGAGCAGACACAAAAGCACCCCAAAACGCCCCCCGTTTTGGGGGCTTTTGCGTCTGCTCGCGCTACCTAGAGCAGCCCGCTCAGGTTGCTGCCGATCGTCCAGCCCGCCGTCGCGACCAGCCCGGTGATCGCGACGACGATCGCCACCCAGATCAGCACCATGCGCCGGGCGTGCTGTCGCACCCAGATGAACTCGCTGAGCGCGATGCCGCCGAATTCGCCTGACAGCGGGTCGAACTCGTAGTCACCGGGCCCCAGCTCGGGCTCGGTGGGGCGTTGTGGCTCGGGCCAGTCCTCGCGGGTCAGGGCGCGGGTGCTGTGCGGCTTGCCCGACGGCGGCGGCACAGGCGGCACAGGCGGCACCGACGGCACGGACGCCACGGGCGGCCCAGGCGGTGACGACGCGGCCGGCACCGGCGGCGGGTCGTCGCGCCGCGCGGCCATCCGGCTGTGATGCAGCGCCGCCGACCGATGCTGAGCGGAGTTGCGCGGCGCGGGCACCCGGAAAGCCGGCAGCGCGAGCTCCTCGGCGATCTCTTCCAGATCGGCGCCCATCTCGAGCGCGTCGGCGTACCGGTCGGCGGGGTCGCGGGCGGTCGCGCGGGCCACCAGCTCGTCGAATTCCAGTGGCACACCGTCGATCACCGCGCTGGCCCGCGGCACGTCGTGGTCCAGGCGCTGGTAGGCCAGCGTCAGCGGCGTGTCGCCGGTGAACGGGGTGCACCCGGTCAGCAGCTCGTACGTGAGGATTCCGACCGAGTACACGTCGCTGCGCAGCCCGGCGCTGCCGTCGCGGACCTGCTCCGGCGACAGGTAGGCCGCCGTGCCCAGGATGACGCTGGCGGAGGTGATGCCCGCGGCCGCGACGGCGCGGACCAGGCCGAAATCGGCGATCTTTACCTCGCCGTCGTCGCTGATCAGCACGTTTTCCGGCTTGACGTCGCGATGGACCAGTCCGGCCTGGTGTGCGGTGGCCAGCCCGCCCAGCACCGGGCGTAGCACGGCGGCCACGGCGTGCGGCGGCATCGGGCCGCGTTCATTCAGCAGCTCGCGCAGGGTGCCGCCCTCGATCAGCTCCATCACCAGGAACGGATGCCGGCCGTCCAGACCTTGGTCGTACACCGCGACCAGCCCGGGGTGCTTCAGCTTGGCGACCGTGCGGGCCTCGAGTCGGAAGCGGGTGAGGAACTGATCGTCGCCGGAATAGCGGGGGTCCATCACCTTCACCGCGACGGGCCGGTCGAGGCGGACGTCGACGCCGCGATAGACCGTCGAGGTGCCGCCACTGGCGATCTTGGCGTGCACGAGGTAGCGACCGTCCAGGTACGTGCCTTCCAGAGGGTCCACCGGGCCTGCTCGCGCCACGGGGTCATCGTAGGGGTGGCGGTCGGGCGTGGAGAAAGTAGCCGCGAAATCCCGCCTCGCCGGCCGCATACCAGGCCTTAGACTGGCGAAGTGGGCAGCATTCCGGCCGGCGACGACGTATTGGATCCCGACGAGCCAACCTACGACCTGCACAGAGTGGCCCAGCTGCTCGGGGTGCCGGTCAGCAAGGTGCAACAGCAGCTGCGGGAAGGTCATCTGGTCGCGGTACGGCGTGGCGGCGGCGTGGTGGTGCCGCAGGTGTTCTTCACGACCTCCGGCCACGTGGTCAAGAGCCTGCCGGGCCTGTTGACGATCCTGCACGACGGCGGTTACCGCGACACCGAGATCGTGCGCTGGCTGTTCACTCCCGACCCGTCGCTGACGGTCACCCGCGACGGCAGTCGCGACGCCATCTCCAACGCCCGTCCCGTCGACGCCCTGCACGCGCATCAGGCCCGGGAGGTCGTGCGGCGCGCCCAGGCTATGGCGTATTAGCAGCGGGCGTACCGGCCGCCTCCGTCACTCGCGCGTCGGGCGTTCGCTTCAGCACATACCAGGCGGCCAGCGCGCACGCGGTGGCCAGCAGGAAATGCACCCACGAATACATGCCGTGTGAGCCGTCGGGTTTGAAGATCAGCATCACCCACGCCGAAACGCCGGCGATGACGGCCATCGCGCGCCCCGATTGGGCCAGCGATGCGACGATCGCCAGCGGCCACGAGTAGTACCAGGGCAGCGCGGCAGGCACGAACAAGACCACGATCAGCATCGACCACGCGATGCCGGTCATGACGGACCGGTCGTCGCGCCGGAACCGCCACCACAGCAGCGGCAGCGAGACCCCGATGATCGCGATGCCGACGAACCGGGCCGTGCGCAGCGTGCTGTAGAAGTCGATGGCGAAGAATCCGCTGAACAGGGCGTGGGCGACGTTGGCCACCGCGGTCGGCACCGTCAGCCAGTTGATGATCTTCACCGAACCGGCCAGCGCCGTCAGCCAGCCCAGGCCGACGCCGGCCGCGGCGGACAGCACGGCGAACACCGCGGCGAAGATCAGCAACGACGCAGCGGTCGCCGCCAGGAAAGCCACGACCGGCCGGTATCCGCGGCGTTCCCGCAGGTGGCGCGCCCACACCCAGACCAGGAAGGGTAACGCGATGCCGGCGGTCGCCTTGACGGCGATCGCGATCGTGAGCACCGCCATTCCCGCGACGTTGCGGCCCGCGAAGGTCAGCGCGATACCGGCCGTCATGAGGCCGACCATCAGCATTTCGTTGTGCACCCCGCCCATCAGATGGATGAGCACCAGGGGATTGAGAACGCAGATCCACAGGGCGGTCGGGCCGTCCGCCCCGAGATGGCGGGCCAACCGGGGTGTGGCCCAGACCAGCAGGACGAGGCCCGGTAGCATGCATAGCCGCAGCAGCATCGTGCCGGCCACCACGTTGTTGCCGACGAGGATGGTGACGAACTTGGCGACCAGGATGAACGCCGGGCCGTAGGGCGCGGTGGTGATCGTCCAGATCGGGCTCACGTCGTCCAGCAGCGAGTTCGGGTTGCCGACGGGTCCCACGGCATACGGATCCAGCCCGTCGCGCAACAGGGCGCCCTGGGCCAGATACGAGTAGGTGTCGCGGCTGAAGACGGGGACCGAGACCAGCAGGGGCGCCAGCCAGAAGGCGGTGGTCGCCCGCATCACGAACTCGGTGGTCTTTCCCGCCAGCACCCGACGGCCCAGTCGCACCCAGGCGATCAGCATCAGTCCCACGCCGGTCCACAGCAGAATGGACGACAACACGAGCCCGTGGCCGAAGCGCAGCCAGGACATGTGGATCGACTCCAGCAGCGGGTCGTGCTGGCGGGTGCTGCCCGCGCCCAGCCCGCCCGCGGTGATCAGCAGCGAGCCGAGCAGGCCCAGCTTGGCCGGCCCCGCCTCGGGCGTCCCCGCGAACCCGCGCAAGCGTGAAAGGTATTGAACGGGAGAGTTTTTCGACGCCGACGAATCCGCGGCCGAGGTGTCGGTTTCGGTGCTCATCGGCTCAGGCGGATCGGTTCGTGGCCATGTTGGCCAGGTCGGACAGCCCCGCCTTGGCGTACTCGTCCACGGGCGCGGCCGCCAAGGTCGCCAGCGCACGCTCGGTCAGCGTGGCGATCCGGCGCTCCGCGGCGGCCAGTGCGCCCACCGCCTCGATCACGTCGCGCAGCTCGCCCACCTGCGCGTCCGTCAGCCGGGTGCCGATCGAACTGCGTAACAGCTCCGCCGCCGCGGGGTCCGAGTTGTCAGCCAATTCCATCGCCTCGGCCACCAGCACGGTGCGCTTGCCGGATCTGAGGTCGTCACCCGACGGCTTGCCGGTGATGGCGGGGTCGCCGAACACGCCGAGCACGTCGTCGCGCAGCTGAAACGCCACACCCAGGTCGGTGCCGAACCGGCCGAAGGCGGCCGCGACGTCGGGCCGGTCGGCGGCGGCCGCCGCGCCCAGTTGCAGCGGTCGCGTCACGGTGTAGCAGGCGGTCTTGTAGGTGGCCACGGTCATGGCCGCCTCGATCGACTCGGACGCCGAGGCCTCGCCGACGATGTCGAGGTACTGCCCGCCGAGCACCTCCGTGCGGATGTCGGCCCAGACCTGCTGGACGCGACGTTGGGCGTCGGGGGACAGGGCGGCGGCCAGGACTATGTCGTCGGCCCAGGCGTGCGCCAGGTCGCCGACCAGGATCGCGGCCGAGATCCCGAACTGCTGCGGCGAGCCGCGCCAGCCGCGGTCGCGGTGCAGCGATGCGAAGCGCATGTGCGTCGTCGGCCTGCCACGTCGGGTCGCCGACGCGTCGATCACGTCGTCGTGCACCAGCGCCGAGGCGTGCAGCAGCTCCAGCGCCGAAAACAGCAGCAGCACATCGGGATCGGGGTCTGTCGTGGCCACGGCGCGCCAGCCCCAGTAGGCGAAGACGGGCCGCAGCCGCTTGCCCCCCGTCAGCACGAAATCCTCCAGCGCGGCGACCAGGTCGCCGTGGTCGCTGCCCAGGTAGGCGGCTCCGGCGCGGCGCGTGCGCAGATAGTGCCGCAATTGGTCGGTGATGGCGCCGGCCAGCTCGATGGTTGCCGCTGCTTGCGATGCGTTGAGGCTCAGCGCGGCGCCCCTTTCTGCTCGGCTGTGCTCGTCCGGTACCTGGCCCGACAAGTGTATTCGTCAAGCGCGCAGACTCCGCCCTTATGCTGTCGGGTTGGGGCGCAGGGTTGGGCAAGGGCCCGCCGCCGACGACCCCGCCAACGACCTAAGGGAGCCCTGTGACCCTGAACACCATCGCGCTCGAGCTGGTGCCGCCGAACGTGGACGCGGGCCACGAGCGGGCGGCCGAAGACGCGCGCAAAGTGGTGCAGTTCTCGGCCGACACCGGGCTCGACGGCCGGATTCGGCACGTGATGATCCCGGGGATGATCGCCGAGGACGACGACCGGCCGGTCCCAATGCAGGCCAAGCTGGATGTGCTCGAGTTCTGGTCGATCATCAAGCCGCAACTGCCCGGGATGCGCGGCCTGTGCACGCAGGTCACCGCCTTCATGGACGAGGAATCGTTGCGCGGGCGGCTCACCGACCTGTCCGCGGCCGGCATGGAGGGTGTGGTCTTCGTCGGCGTCCCGCGCACGATGAACGACGGTGAGGGATCCGGCGTGGCGCCTACCGATGCCCTGTCGATCTATCGCGACCTGGTTGCCAACCGCGGCGTGATCGTGATCCCGACCCGCGAAGGCGAACACGGCAGGCTCGACTTCAAATGCAAGCAGGGCGCCACCTACGGCATGACCCAGCTGTTGTATTCCGACGCCATCGTGGGCTTTCTGACCGAGTTCGCCAAGAACACCGACCATCGGCCGGAGATCCTGCTGTCGTTCGGTTTCGTGCCCAAGGTCGAGGACCGCGTCGGGCTGATCAACTGGCTGATCCAGGATCCGGGCAACCCCGCGGTGGCCGAGGAGCAGGCGTTCGTCAAACGTCTGGCCGGCAGCGAACCCGCCGAGAAACGCGGGCTGATGCTCGATCTGTACAAGCGCGTGGTCGACGGCGTGGGCGAGCTCGGTTTTCCGCTGAGCATCCATTTCGAGGCGACGTACGGGGTGTCACGGCCGGCCTTCGAGACGTTCGCCGCGATGCTCGACCACTGGTCGCCCGCCCAGGCGGGCTAGAGGGGCTAGGAGCGCCACGAAGTCACGCTAGCCATCTGTGACTTCAGCAGAGCGGTGTATACCGACTTCGGGGTGACCGCGCGCGGGTCTAGGCCGAGTGCTGGTCGCGCGGTGTGGAAAACCGCTCGGAGCGGTCCCGGCTGATCCAGGCCAGCAGCGCCACGACCCCTGCGACGGCGAACGACGCGATGCCCAGCCATACGCCCGCCCCGGTGAAGGACCGCGTGTTGGGGTCGGTGTAGCGGGCCTGGGCGCTCATGGTGCTCACCACGCCCGGTTTGAGCTTCCACTGCACCACTTCGGGCTCGATGCGATCTCCGTTTGTCGAGGTCACGACGCCCGGAAAGGAGACGGTCAGTTCGACGTCCGCGTCCGGGTCGGTGACCGAGGTGAGGTCGGCGCGGCCTTCCAGGAGCACCAGGTTGCCGTTTCGGCGCAGCGAGAGGTTTACCCCCGCCGCGTCGTGGTTCATGTGCGCCAGCTGGGGAACCTCGGCGAAGGTCAGATCGGAGAAGACCGCCTGCGACCCCACGTAGCCGTCGCTGTCGTAGTTCGAGACCGCGACCTTGTTGCTGAACGGCAGATTGCTGTCCAGCTGGGGCCCGGTGTCCTTGGGGTTCTTGGGTTTAGCGGCGGCGATGATCTCCCCGGACACCAGGTCATCAGGGGAAATGGTGATCGAGGCGCGGACGCGCAGGCAACCGGTGGCCAAGGGGACCAGCACCAACAGCATCGCGAAGACCAGCAAGCGGCGCCGGCGAACTCGGGTCGCGGGCGAAGTGGACCTGACGCGCACCAGGTCATCGTGCCAGACCCGCCCGACGTCGTCGTCGAACCGTCCGGTGTGGAGCGTCGAGCCGCTCACCGAGCGGCTTAAAGCGGCAGCGCGCGGCCCAGGATCGCGAAGGCGCGGGGGTCGCCGGCGAAGTGGTAGTGCCGGATGATGTCCGTGAAGCCCAGCCGCCGGTAGAGCCGCCAGGCGCGATTGGCCTCACCGTTGGTTTCCGGGGTGGAGAGTAGGACATTGCGTTCGCCGCGATTGGCGAGCAGTCGCCGCGCCAGGGCCTCGCCGAGGCCGTGCCCCTGGGAACGTGGATGGATGTGCAGTTCGGTCAGCTCGAAATAGCTGGTCATCAGCTGGGTGATCTCCTGGGCGGGCCGTCCGCCGCGCTCGAGGCCCAGGACGACCTGCTGCTGCCACCACTGACCGGGCGCCCCCGGGTAGCCGTAGGCCACGCCCAGCAACGGTGCGTCCCCGAGGTCCGGTGTCGGTTCGGGCGTGAACGCCTCGGCGCCCACTTCTATGGCGGCCACCGCCTTCCAGCCGGGTCGGCGCAGGTGCTCCAGCCACATCGCCGCGCGCTGGTTCTCGGTGCCCCGCGGGTATCGCATCGCGTCGACGTAGACGCCCAGGGCGTCGTGCAGACGGCGCTCCATGTCGATCGGCGACAGGTCGATGAGGAATATCGCCAACTCGCGTTGCCCTCCTCATGCGGGTGATGCTCATGGGCCAGTATCGGGCCCACCGTCGCGGTCATTATCTGACGGGACGGTCACCGATCGACGGGCGGTCGTGCCGATAGCCGTCCCCGCCCGCGTCTGCGCTGTGGCGCAACCGGGATAGAATCGCCTGCGAACCAGTGGTACGGCACAGATACACCTCGTATCATCGAAGTTAGTTGCCCTCATAAGGGGCAGCTTCGTGCTATCGATAGATGAGTGTCAGCCTGTCGGCAAGGAGGGACGAATGCCACTCTCCGATCATGAGCAACGAATGCTCGATCAGATCGAGAGCGCTCTCTATGCCGAGGACCCCAAGTTCGCGTCGAGTGTGCGTGGCGGCGGGTTCCGCGCCCCGAGCGCGCGGCGGCGCCTGCAGGGGTCGGCGTTATTCGTTGTCGGCCTGGCGATGCTGGTTTCCGGCGTCGCGTTCAAGGCCACGATGATCGGGAGCTTCCCGATTCTCAGCGTTTTCGGTTTCATCGTGATGTTCGGCGGCGTGGTGTTCGCCGTCACCGCCCCGCGGTTGTCGGGGCGGCCGGACACGGGGTCGGCCCCCGGAGCGTCGCGGCAGCGCCGCAATAAGGGCAGCGGCTCGTTCACCAGCCGGATGGAAGATCGCTTCCGCCGGCGCTTCGACGAGTAGCGCGGAAGGCTCAGCTTCGCGCCACGGAACGGCGCGGACTCAGCGCGTCGCTGCGGGTGTTTGGTGCCAATCCGGGGCGCAGCGCGGCTTGACCCGCTTCTTTGGCCAACATCACCCCGACGATGCGCCGGGCACGCACCGCCGCCGCGTCCGCCTGGAATTCGACCCCGCCTCGCCATCGGTCGTAGCCGGAGTGGTTGGCCGCCATTTCCAGGATGGCGGTGTCGCGTTCGCCGACACCGGCCAGAAACGACCTCAATCGGTTGGTCACCTCGTCGCGGCCGGTGTGGTAGTTGCGTGAGGCCTGCATGAACACGTGCGTGGATGTCTCGTTCTCGGGCGTGAGGGCATGCGTGCGGGTGGTCGTGTACGGCTGTGCGTCTCCGGTGGAAATTTCCCAGAATTGGCGGTGCATCGCGGGGGAGATGAAGGTTCCGCTCTCGCGGCGCTTGTAGCGGCGGTCCCGGTCGAGTCCGGTGGCATCGGCCTCCCAGTCCGTCAGGCGTGCCTCCGGCAAGTGCCGGGTGTAGGCCACGGTGGTTTCCGTGACCTCGACGTCGTTGAACGCGGGCATGCTCGCGATCTCCGGGGGGACGTCGCGCCGATGGAGTATGGGCGCGTAGCTGAAGTCCAGGTAGTGCTCGTGAACCATCATGTAGTTGGCGCTTATCCGCCAGTTGCTGGCGAAGGTTGCCCAGGCCGCGTCGTTGATCCACGGTGTGCGCGGCGGTTGGCTGCCGGCCGCGGCCCCGGGCGGTCCCAGCCAGATCCAGACGAACGGCGGTTGCTCGAGGACGGGGAAGACGCCCACCTTCATCCCGGAGGGGACTTGAGGCTGTGACGGGATGTGGACGCACCTGCCGTCGGTGTCGTAGGTGCACCCGTGATAGCCGCACACCAGCCGATCGCCCTCGATGCTGCTGTGCGACAACGGAAAAGCCCGGTGTGCGCACCGGTTTACGAATGCACTGACGCCGCCGCCGGCGGCGCGCCACAGCACAACGTCCTCGCCCAGCAGGCGCCGGCCCAACGGCGCGTGCGCGACCTCCTCGCTGGTGGCCGCGACATACCAGCACTTCTTCGGGTAGTTGGTCTTGACGCTCTTCACAGGTCCAGCACCAGCCTTTCGGTGCACGAGCGTGAGACACAGACCAACATGACTTCGCCGGCGGCGCGCTCGGCTTCAGACAGCACGGAGTCGCGGTGTTCCGGAGTGCCCTCGAGCACCCGGGCTTCGCAGGTCCCGCAGACGCCCTCATAGCAGCTGCCCAGGATCGGGACGCCCTCTTCCTCAAGGACTTCCAGGATGGACCGGTCCGGGGTTATCTCGAAACTGACCCCGGAGCGCTGGCACACGACCTCGAACCGTTCGACGGCCCCCGCGCCCGTTTCGGCGCTCGGCGCCTTGGCGGCGAACCGCTCGATGTGCAGAATTCCCGGCGGCCAGTGGGCGCTGTGCTGCTCGACCGCCGACAGCAGCGCCTCGGGGCCGCAGCAGTACACAAGCGTGTCGTCTTCGGGGTTCTTGAACAGAGTTTCCAGGTCGAGCAGTCCGCGCTCGTCCTGTGGCCACACCGTGACGCGGTCGGGGTACCGCTGGACGAGGTCTTCGGAGAATGCCATCGACGCCCGGGTCCGTCCACCATAGAGCAGTGTCCAGTCGTGGCCCGCGCGTTCGGCCGCCTCGATCATCGCCATGATCGGGGTGATACCGATCCCTCCGGCGATGAAGCGGTAGTGCGGCGCGTCGACCAACGGAAAGTGATTGCGCGGGCCACGCACGCGCACCGCGGCGCCCTGTGTGAGGTTGTCGTGAACGTAGCGCGAGCCGCCGCGCGAGTTGGGATCGAGCAGCACCCCGATGCGCCAGACCCCCGACTCGCGCGGGTCGCCGCACAGCGAATACTGGCGCGTCAGGCCGTCGCCGAGGATCAAGTCGATGTGGGCGCCCGGTCCCCAACGCGGCAGGTCCTCATTCTCTGGATGGGCGAGATCGAGCACCACCACACCGTCGGCGGGCGTGCTGCGGTGCCGGACGACCAGATCGGTGGCGAATTCGTGAACGTTGGCGGTGGGGATGGCGACTGCGGCCGCTGACATGGTTGGCACTCCGATCCGCGTGGTGCGCCCGATCAGCCCGCCGGCGGGGGAGGCAGGTAGATGGTTTTGGACACCTGGAACGGATGCAGCCCCTCCGGTCCGAGCTCGCGGCCCATTCCGCTCTGCTTGATTCCGCCGAACGGAGCGACCGGATCGTTGACGTAGTGGTTGACACCGACGGTGCCGGAGCGAACGCGTCGGGCAACGTTGGCTGCGCGTTCGGGATCCGATGACCAAACGCTGCCGCCGAGGCCGTAGACGCTGTCGTTGGCGATCGCCACGGCTTCCTGCTCGTCGGAGTAGGGGATCAGGGACAGCACCGGGCCGAAGATTTCTTCGCGCGACACCGTGGCGTTGTTGTCCAGGTCGGCGAAGATGGTGGGCTCAAGGAACCAGCCGCGGTCAAATCCGGCGGGCCGCGCGCCGCCCGTTGTCATCCGGGCGCCTTCGCTTTTGCCTTTGGCGATGTAACTTTCGACGCGTTCGCGCTGCCGCTCGGACACTAACGGACCGAGCTTGGTCTCCGGGTCGAGCGGGTCGCCCACCTTCAACGAGCGCGCCAGATCGGTAATGGTGTCCACGATTTCGGCGTATCGGCTGCGCGGGGCCAGCACCCGGGTGTTCAGCCAGCAGATCTGGCCGTTGTTGAGCAGGGTGACTCCGAAGAACTGCTCCATGGAGGCGGCCAGATCGGCGTCGTCGAGCACGATCGCCGCGGATTTGCCGCCAAGTTCGAGGGTCACCGGGCGCAGCAGGCGTCCACATGTCTCTGCGATCCAGCGGCCGGCCGCGGTCGAGCCGGTGAACGAGACCTTGTCGACACCGGGGTGCTCGACGAGGTAGGCGCCGACCTCCCGGTCACCTGGAACGACGTTGAGCACACCCTCCGGCAGGCCGGCCGCCGCCGCGGCCTCGGCCATCAGAAACGCGTCGAGCACGGTTTCCTCGGCCGGTTTCAGCACTACGGAACACCCCGACGCCAGCGCGGGCGCCAGTTTCAGGAATGAAATCCCTTGCGGGACATTCCAGGGCACGATCGCGCCTACGACGCCGATGGGCTGCTTGGACACCAGCGAGGTGCCGCCCAGCATGCCGGGCCGCGATTCCTCTGCCGGAGCGCTGGTCATTAGGTCGCTGTAGTAGCGCAGTAGCAGCGGCGGGAACCCGGCCTCGAATTGCTGTGCGAGCCATATCGGCATCCCGTTTTGCATCGACACGCGACGCGCGGTCTCCCCGCCGCGGGCTTCGAGTTCCACCGCGAAGCGCTCCAAGACGTCGGCGCGCTCCTTGGGTTCCCAACCGGCCCAGCCATCCGGGGAGTCGAATGCCGATCTGGCTGCCGCGACGGCGGCGTCGATATCGGCCTTGCTGCCCCGGGGGACCGATCCGATCTGATCCTCGGTGGTCGCGGAATGCACCTCGATGGTGTCGTGTCCTGCGGGAGCGGTCCAGGTACCGCCGATGTACAGCTGCGGGTAATCGATTGTGGTCATTAATCTTCCGCTCAAGAAATGGTGAGCTTCGCGGGCAGGTGCTTGAGGCCGCCGACGAAGTTCGTCTGCGTCACGCTGCCGGACCCGAGCACCTCGATGGACTCCAGGCGGGGCAGCAGTTCCTGGAACATCACGTTCAGCTCGAGCTTCGCCAGGTGCTGGCCGACACAGGTGTGCGCACCGAAGCCGAATGCGAGATGGTTGTTGGGCTTGCGGTCGATGTCGAACTTGTCGGGGTCGTCGAACACGTCCTCGTCGCGGCAGCCCGACTGGAACAAGGGCATCAGGCGGTCGCCGGCTTTGATCGTCTGCCCGTGCAGCGTGTAGTCCGTCAGGGCGCGGCGCATGAAGTGCTTGACCGGTGCCACGTACCGCAAACCCTCCTGGATGAGGTTGGGTATCAGGCTCAGGTCCGCCTTCACCCGCGCCAGGATGTCGGGATGCAGGGCCAGCTGCTGCAGGGTGCCGGCCAGCGTCGCCGAGGTGGTGTCGTGACCGGCGGTGAAGATGGCCGTATACCAGCCGTAGACAAAGGATTTGGGCCAGTACTCACCGTCGGGAAGTTTGGCGCAGGCAACCACCGTGGCCAGGTCGTCGCGCGGGTTGGCCCGGCGGTCTTCGGCCAGAACGTCGAAATAGCCGAAGAAGTCCTGGATGGTGGCCGCCCACTGCTGGGCCATCGCCTCCGGGCTGAGCGGCTCGACGTCCTCGCGCTGGTGCTCGGGATCGGCGGTGCCGAAGAACTCCTGGGTCAGGGCCATCATCCGCGGCTCGTCCTCAGGCGGCACCCCCACCAGCGTCATGATCACGTGCAGAGGGAAGCCCAGCGCCCAGTCGTCGACCAGGTCGATCTCACCGCGGGCAGAAAGCTGCTTGAGCTTGTCCACGGATTCCCGGGCGAGCCCGCGGATCTGGTCTTCCATCTTCTTGACCGAGGGTGGCTTGAAATAGCCGAACGCCATGTTCTTGGCCTGGGTGTGTTCGGGCGGGTCGATGTAGGGCAGCGCGTCGAGGATGCGCAGGCTGCCGCCGAGGAGCTGCTTGGTGAACTCGTCACCGGCCGTGTTCTGCAGGATCGGGTTGTGCGTGCCGGGGGTGTCGGTGCCGCCCCCGGCGGTGAAGACCTCCGACACACTCTCCAGTTCCTGAATGTCGGCGTGCTTGCTGACCAGCCAGATCGGGTCGTAACCGTCCACGACGGCCTTGGCCAGCGGCATGTTGTCGCGTAGCCATTTGTAGGCCTCGTGCAGCCGGGTGAGATCGGAATGGCCCTCGGGAAGCACGATCTGCTGGGCGATTTCCCCAGGCAGGATAGGTGTCTCGGTTTCCGGGGTGGTGGTCACTGTGGTCCCCTTTCGCAGGTGACTCAAGTCTTGTGGCAGGCGGGTTTTTCTGCGTCACCACGAAGGGGGGTCATCGGTCCCACTTTGGGGGTAATCGGGGGTCAATCCCCCGGACATCCCGCGTCGATCCACTGCTCGATGGCGCTGATTTGATCCGCCGGCACCGGATCGAGATAGGCCGGCATGCTCGGGGTCACGGCGCCGACCGGTGGGTCGTCGAGGTCCGAACCGAACGGCGCCTGACCGCGCAGCGACAGCACCAGGTTGGAGTTCGCGCCGTCACCCAGGATGACGAGCGGCCGGCCGCCTACTCTCATCGCGACAAAGGTGTCACGCGAGACTTCCCGCCAGAACGGACCGTGCGAGGCAACGTCGGCATCGGGCCCGCCGACCGATTGGTCGAGGATGTCGACGACGTCATCGAATTTCATGACTCTGTCCCTTTCAGATGGTTGTCGGTTGCTGTCGTGGCGGGAGGCCACACCTCAGTTGTCGCGTCCGATTGCGACTACCTCGTCGATACCCTCGCGTAGGCAGGTTGCGAACGCCTCGGGGTCGTCGATGGCCTCGGGATCGAAGTTGACTGCGATGCAACAGGTTCTTTCGTAGGTGACCATCGCCACCATGGCCGGGATACCGGGGCGCGGTCCCATCGGGTAGATGCGCGTCACGCGCGCGCCGGCCAGGTACAGCGGGCGGGCGATCGCCCCGAGGTTAGAGGCCTGCAGGTCCGAAAGGCCGGTCATCTGGCCCGCAATGCGGGTGAGCACCAGTTCCGGGAGGCGGCTCAGCACCGGCGCCAGCAGGTCGAGGAACCCCAGCGCGGGCTCCATGCGAGCGTCGGCGACGAAGCGGTGGATGGTGGCGATGCGCGCCCGGGGATCCGGCTCGCCGACCGGCGCCACGAAGCGCGCACCGGCGAACTTGTTGGCGCCCATGGGATCTGCGTCGGTGCGCAGGCTGACCGGGATCGCGACCGGTATGGAATCGACCGTGACGGAAAACTTTTCGTGATAGCGCCGGACTCCGCCGAGCAGGCCGGCCAGAAATGCGTCGTTCACCGATCCGCCGGCCGCCCGGGCCGCGGCTTTGAGGTCGTCGAGCGCCACGTCAAAGGTGTCCAACCGATATCCGGATCCGCCGCCGGCCAGGGCGGGGGAGTGCGGCGCGTCCGGCGGACTCAGTACCCGCCGCAACGACATCGCGAATTTGACCGCGTCGCCGGCGGCGCCGATGGGGTCGCTCGCGAACCGGCCGGCGGCGCTCGCCGCTTCCCGCAGTACCCCTGCGGGCGCGTTGAGCGCCTTACCGGCCAATCGGTTTATCAGCAGTCCTTCGGGTGATTCAGTCCGGCGCGGCGGCGGCAGCGGCCGGTCGTCGGAAGGCCCCGGCTCGCGGCTGTGACCGTGCGTGAGGTCGAGCAATTGCAGCAGGCCGATCCCGTCGCTCAGACTGTGATGCGGCTTGAACAGGTAGGCGGCCCGGCCGCCGGTGAGGCCGAGGACCAGCAGGGCCTCCCACGGCGGTCGCTCGGGATCGAGTGGGCGGGCCGCGAATTGGGCGGCCAGCAGGTGCAGTTCGGCCATCGACCCGGTGCCGGGCAGCTGTACGCGCTGCAGGTGGTACTCCAGGTCGAAATGCGGGTCGGGCGACCAGGCCGGTGCCACGAGCGACAGCACCGGCTCGACGACGCGTTCCCGCAGCCGCGGGACCCGTCGGGTGAAGCGCTCATGGGCAGCCACCAAGCGATCCCAGTCCGGCTCGGTGTCGAGCAACTCGACCATGACTCCCGTCGAACGCGTGCGATGGTCGCCATCGGTGCGCCACATCAGGGCTTCCCAGGCGCTGAGGTCTTGCCCGCCGCCCCAGGACGCCAGCTCGTCAGCGTCATCGCGGGACATCGTGAGCGCCTCCCTGTGCCGGTGGTGCCGCGTTGCCCGCATCGCCCGCGTCGCGCGCATTGTCGGCGGCACGGGTTACTTCCAGGATCAGTTCGGCGACGCGAGCCGGGGCGTCGGACATCGGAACATGGCCCACGCCGTCGAGTCGGATCAGCTCGGCCCCTGGTAGCCGGTCGAGCATCGGCGAGCCGAAATGCTTGAACGGCAGGACAAGATCCCGCTCGGCCCAGACCAGCCGCACCGGGTAGGCCCGGTCGGCGGGCAGTGGTTCGACGGGGGACCGGTGCAGCACCCGCAACAGCGGTTCGACGACGGGCGAGAGCCCGGCGGCCTGGACATACGTCACCAACGTTTCCGGCGGCACCCGGTGAGGGTGGGCGACCTGACCGGCGAGCATCGCCCAGCGCAGCACCCGGCGTTGGACGAGCGCTTCCGCCTGCGCGGAGTGCCGGGCCAGCGCGCCCAGGGAGAACCTGACGCCGTGCGCGGTCACCCGCAGGCGGCGCGGTGACCGCCAGGCCCCGGCGGGGCTGAGCAGAACCAGGGATCTGGCCCGCCCCCTTCGGGCCAGCTCGATGCCGATCCACCCGCCGAGGGAGTTGCCCGCGATATGGACCTCGTCCAGGCCCTGCCGGTCGAGTTCCTCCTCGACGGCGTCGACCAGGGCCCGAACCGACGGCGCGACATGCGGATCCAGGGGCGGCCCGCCGGCGTGCCCATGCAGCGTCGGCGCGATGACCTCATGATGAGGTTCCAGATGCGGCAGGACGGGTGACCACGCCCGCCAGATCGCGCCGATCCCGTGCAGCAACAGCAAGGGCGTTCCCGTGCCGGCGCGGTGGCCGGGAGTCAGCTCCAGGCCGGAGATCGCCGCGCGCGGCGCGGCCCGGTTGCGTTGTGCGCGTGCGGCTCCCGCGGTCACCGCACCGGTGGCCACCAGCGCGGTGGTCACGGTCGTCGCCCGTCGGCGTGGGTTGTTCGCCATAGCAGTCGTTTGCGATCCCGCGTCAGGGCGTCAGTACGACCTTGAGGACCTCGCCGCGAAGTTGCGCGTCGACGGCCTCGTTGATCTTCTCCAGCGGCATCGTGGTGATCAGCTTGTCGAAGGGGAATTTGCCGCTGCGGTACAGATCGAGCAGGTAGGGAATGAAGGTCTGCGGATCGGCGTCGCCTTCGACGATGCCCCGGATCGTCAGTCCGAGCAGGGGCGGCTGGAACAGCCCGACAGAGAAGATGGCCTGCGGGTCGGCCGGCACGCCGATCAACCCGAGCATGCCACGTACCCCCAGCGATGACAGCAGCTGTTCGACGACGGGGGTCACCGCGGTAGTGTCGATGGCGTAATCTGCGCCCGCTGGCACGATTTCACGGATCTGCTCGTCAACCGGGCCGGCCTGCGGGTCGATGGTGTGGGTGGCGCCGAGTTCCAGGGCCAGTTCCCGCCGGCTCTGGTGCAGATCGACCGCGATGATCGTCGACGCGTCGCGCACCGCTGCGGCCATTACCGCGGACAGACCCACCGCGCCCGCACCGGCGACCACCACCGTCGATCCGGTCCGAACGTCGAGGGAGTTGAACACGGCACCCGCACCGGTCTGGATGCCGCAGCCGAGTGGCCCCACCAGTTCGATCGGTACATCCGCGGGCAGCTTGACCACGTTGCGCTCGTGCGCCAACGCGTGGGTGGCCAGGGACGACTGACCGAAAAAGTTGCCCGCGAGTTTTGCTCCGGCGGAAGCCAACCCGGTGGACCCGTCGGGGCGCGCTCCACCGAAGTTGTATCCGAGGAAGTCGAAGCAGTACGCGGGCTCCCCCATCGTGCAGCGGGGGCAATTGCCGCAGCTGTTGAAGCTGACCGCCACGGGATCGCCGACGGCGACCGTCGTGACGCCGGCGCCGATCCTGACCACGGTCCCGCTGCCCTCGTGGCCAAGGACGCCCGGCAACGGAAACGGCAGGTGTCCTTCCTTGACCGCGATGTCCGTGTGGCACACGCCGACGCCGGCGATCTGCACCACGACCTCGTCCGGCGCCGGCTCTTGAAGGTCGACCTCGGCCAGGGTGAACGGCGCGCCCACCTCCGGCACGACGGCGGCTGAGATCTGCATCTGCTGCCCCTTTTCTGTCAGCGTCCTGCTCCACGCGCGAACGCCCGGATTGCCCGGTGTTGCGAGTGTGGCTGAGTCTCAGGTGCGGCCGCGTCACCACATCGGGCAGTTCTGTACCCCGCAGAAGGGGTATTTCGTCGCGAGACTATTGGCCGGGGCCGGATCGACTCCGCATAGTGAGATGGTCGTCATGGTGCGATGGTCGCAGCCTTGGTGACGGCCACAAGTTACCCGCCCCGGCGCCCCGCCGCTCCCTCCTCCCACCCCCTCGCGGCACGCGACGTGTGGCGCCGGGGCCGGGCTTGTGGATCACCAGCAACGAAGTGAGGATCCGATGACCGGTACCACCCCGCCGGTGATCACGATCGACGAGCTGATCGAGCAAATCAAGACCGGCCCGGGCGGTAAAAGGGTCGCCGCGTTCTTCGACTTCGACGGGACCCTGATCCAGGGCTACTCGGCTGGCGCGCTCTACGCGCACCGGGCGCGCAATTTCGAACTCGGGCCCGACGAGTTCGTCCGTACCCTGCGTGCCGCGCTCGGCGGGACGCTCGCCGAACCGGACTTCAAAGATCTTCTGTTACAGGGCATCCGGGGCTGGGTGGGGCGCACCGAGGACGACCTGATGGAGCTCGGGGAGCAGTTGTTCGCGCAGCAGATCGCCGGCGCGCTCTTCCATGGGGCCTGGCGGTTGGTGCGCGCCCACCAGAACCGCGGGCACACCGTCGTCATCGCCACCTCGGCGACGCGGATGCAGGCACAGCCCATGGCGCGCGAACTCGGCATCGACCACATCCTGTGCACGGACCTCGAGGCCGACCATGGTGTGCTCACCGGCGGCATCGTCGGGCGGCCGCCGTGGGGCGAGGGCAAGCTGGCCGCGGTAAGGGAATTCGCGAGGCGCCACCGAATCCCCCTGAAAAGCAGCCATGCGTATGCCAACGGCGCGGAGGATGTCCCGTTCCTCGACGGCGTCGGGTTTCCGCATCCGGTCAACCCGGCGCCGGAGTTGGCCCGACGAGCCGCCGAGTGCGGTTGGCGGGTCGTGCGGTTTTCCGGCAAGCGAAGCCGGATGCACCCGGTGGCGCTGGCGCGCACATCGGCGTTGTTCGGCGGCTTCGCCGCGGCGGTGGGCGCGGGCGCGGTCGCCGGGGTACTGACCCTGGACCGGCGCGGCGGGGTAGACATGGCCACCTCCGTGTTCGGCCGTCTGGGTGGGCAATTGGGGAACATCCGGATCGACGTCCTCGGTGAGCGGAACACCGCGCATCGGCCCGCGGTGTTCTTCATCAATCACCAGAGCACGCTGATCGACGCGATGGTGACCTCGCGGGTTGTCCGGCGGGGCTTCAGCGTCGTGGCGAAGGCGGAGGTGAAACAGATTCCGGTGCTGGGGCAGCTCCTCGAGTTGGCCGACGTGGCATTCGTGGACCGCTCGAACACGTCCAAGGCCATCTCGGCGATGCAGCCCGCCGTCGCGAAGCTGCGGGCCGGTGTTTCGATCGTCATGGCGCCCGAAGGCACCCGATCGCTGAGCCCCCGCGTCGGAGAATTCAAGAAGGGCGGCTTTCACCTCGCCCGGGACGCCGGCGTGCCGATCGTGCCGATCGTCATCCGCAATGCAGGCGAAATCATGTGGCGCAACGCGAAGGTCGCCCAGGAAGGCACCATCGAAGTCGTTGTGCACGAACCGCTTCCGACTTCGAATTGGACGCGCGCCGATATCGGCATCTGGGTGTCGCGGATGCGCCAGTTGTACGTGGCTACGCTCGACGACTGGCCCGGTGTCGCGGCCGGGAAGAAGTGGTCGGAGTCCATCGCCGAGGCACGGTCATGACGGCGGCGGTGGATCGGCTCGCCCGGTTATTCCATCGCGGTTCCGCCGCCGCGCAGCCCGATGGCGAGGCCGATGCGCTGCTGAGTTCGGAGGGGTTCCTCGGGGCCACAGCACAGTTGGCGTTGCAGTCGGGCCGCGATGTGCACGACGTGCGGGCCGAGGCGGCCGGCTTCGTGCGCGAGATGGCGGCATCTCATGTGCCCGGCGTGGTACGCGCGTGGCACGCGATCTCCGCGTGGATGGTGCGCGGTTTTCAGGTCGTCGCCGCCGACGACGACCTGGCCCGCCTGCGGGCGCTGGATCGCGACCACGCCCTCATCTTCCTGATCTCCCACCGGTCCTACCTGGACCAGTTCTCGTTTCCGCCACGCCTTGCGCGGGAGGGCATTTCGCCGACGTTCGGCCTGGGCGGCGCCAACCTGAACTTTTTCCCGCTGGGCACGTTGGCGCGGCGCAACGGGTTCATCCCGGTGCGGCGCTCGACGGGGGACTTGCCGGTGTACCGGCTGGCCCTGCGGGCGGTCGTCGGCCAGATGGTGGCCAGCGGCCGCAACCTGGTGTGGTCGATCGAGGGCGGCCGGACGCGCAGTGGAAAATTGCGTCCGCCGCGGTACGGGCTGTTGCGGTATGTCACCGACGCGGTGGAATCCGTGCGGTCCGAGCAGACGCTGGCCGTGCCCGTCTCCATCCTCTTCGACCAGTTGCCGCTGCACGAAGTCAAATTGATGACCGAGGAGTCGCGGGGGCTTCCGAAGAAGCCGGAGAACGTGCGCTGGTTGCTCAGCTATGCGCGCGGGCTACGGCATCGCCTGGGGCGCATCTACATTGATTTCGGGACGCCGATGCCGCTGTATGAGCGGATGGCTGCGTTGCGCGCCGAGGGGCTGTCCGATCGGCAGGTGGTGGAGCGCATCGCTTTGGAGATCTGCCACCGGCTCAACCAGGCCACCCCGGTGACCGCAACGGCGGCAGTGTGCGTGGCGATGCTCGGCGAGGACCGGGCCCTGACACTGGACGAGGTGTGCGCCACCGCCGCGCCGCTGGCCCGCTACCTGCGCGCCCGCGGCTGGCCCGTCGCCGGAGGTGCCGATCTCACCGACCGGGCGACGGTGTCGCAGACGTTGCACGACCTGGTGGGCTCCGGCGTGCTGACGTGTTACGCCGAGGGGCCGGCGACGGTGTGGGGGATCGGCGCCGACCAGCACCTGATCGTCGCGGTCTACCGCAACAGCGCGGTGCACGTGCTGGTGATGCGGGCGATCGCGGAACTGGCCTTGCTGGACATCGTGCGAACTCCGGGAGCCACCAAGCGCACCGGTTGGGAGAAGGCGTTGCAGGTGCGCGAGCTGCTCAAGTTCGACTTCTTCTTCGCCGGACGCGAGGGCTTCGCGGACGAGCTGTGGGACGAGTTCGCGATCATGACCGGACACGGCATCGACCCAGCGGCGCCGCTCGACATCGAAGAGGCCGTGCGGGCTCTGCACGAAAATGATTTGCTGGTAGCGCATCTCGTACTCAGGCCGTTCATCGACGCCTACCGGGTGATGGCCGAGGAGCTGGTCGGCCTCGGTGCGGGACGCAAAGTCGACGAGCAGATGCTGCTAGAGCGGTGTCTGCGCCTGGCCCGGCAGTGGTCACTGCAGCACCGCATCACCGAGGAATCGGTCTCCGGGGAGATGTTCGCCACGGCGTTGAAGCTCGCGCGGCACCGCGGACTGTTGGATGCTCCCGACACCTCTGCGGTCTTGGCGGGCCGGGCGGCCCTCGTCGCCGAGCTGGACGACCTGCAGCGGTCGATCGGCGAACTAGCGCAAATGCGCAGGGATTTCAGTCCGGCGTGACCGGGTGTGCTTGCCCGGGGGTGTAGCCACCCCACCGAGTTATTGGTAATATGGTAAGACCATAAATCATGGTTTCAACGTTCATCCGCTTTCAACGAGGAGAGGCAGCCCGATGACCGACTTCACTGACATCACCTACGAGGTCGACAGTGGTCTGGCCTGGATCACGATCAATCGACCCGAGCGGTACAACGCGTTTCGGGCTCGTACTCTCGACGAGTTGATCCGGGCGTTCAAAATGGCTTGGGGGAGTGCGGAAGTCGGCGTGATCTGTTTGACCGGTGCTGGCGAGAAGGCCTTCTGCACCGGGGGCGACCAGAAGCAGCGCGCCGAGACCGGCGACTACGGGCCGTCGGAAACCGGCCTGTTCGAGGTGGACACGCTGCACCGGGTCATCCGTGACGTGCCAAAGCCGGTGATCGCCGCCGTCAACGGGTTCGCGATCGGCGGCGGCCATGTCCTGCATGTCTTGTGCGACTTGACGGTCGCCGCCGAAACCGCGGTGTTCGGCCAGAACGGTCCTCGGGTCGGCTCATTCGACGCCGGCTTCGGCACCGGCTACCTGGCGCGCGTGGTCGGTGAGAAGCGGGCGCGCGAGATCTGGTTCCTGTGCCGCCGGTATTCCGCACAGCAGGCCTACGACTGGGGTCTGGTCAACAAGGTGGTACCGGCCGACCAGCTCAAGTCCGAGGTACGCGCCTGGGCCGACGAAATCCTGCTGCTGTCGCCGACCTCGTTGAAGGTCCTCAAGCAATCGTTCAACACCGACACCGAGCAGTTCGCGTCTGTCGGCCAGATGGCCTACTCGACGCTGAAGATGTTCGGCGAGACACCCGAAGCGCAGGAGGGGATCACCGCGTTCAACGAAAAGCGCAGCCCGGAATTCGCGGCGTACCGGGGCAACTGAGCCATGTCGCCGAGCGGGATGTTCACGGCGGAACAGCGCGAGTTCGCCAGCGCCATCGAGAATTTCTGCGCCGAGACCTGTGGCACCGCCGAGCAACGCGCGCAACTGACCGAGGGTGGGCGGCTATCGAACAGCCCGGACCTGTTGCGGCGACTCGCAGGCCTCGGCTGGCTGGGCGTGTCGATACCCGCGCAATACGGCGGCGGCGGCGCGGGCATGGTCGAAGAGTGCATCTTCCTCGAGGAGACGGCGCGCGGTCAGGCGCCCATCCATGCCTACGGCACCGGCCTGACCGCCGCCCAGACCTATCTGCGGCACGGTGCGGAGCCGCAGAAAGCCGAGGTACTGGGGAATCTGTGTGCGGGGCGGTTCGAGGCGATCGCGTTGTCCGAACCCGGCGCCGGCTCCGACCTCGGTGCCGTCCGAACCCGCGCGGTCCGCGACGGCGACCGGTTCATCGTCAACGGCCAAAAGACGTGGATCACGGCAGCGCATCTGGCCGATCACCTGCTGGTACTCACCCGCACCGACCCCAATGTGGGGAAACACCACGGCCTGACGTTGTTGTACCTGTCGACTTCGACGCCCGGACTGGACATTAAAGCGATCCAGACCATGGACGGTCACACCGTCAACGACGTCTATTTCACCGACGTCGCCGTTCCCGTCGCCAACGTCGTCGGCGGGATCGGCGACGCCTGGCACCGGCTGATGCGCGGGCTGAACGTCGAACGGCTCATCATCGCGGCGATGTCGCTGGGTGCGGCGCGCCGCTCGCTGCAGGACACCATCGCCTACGTGGGCAGCCGCGAAGCGTTCGGCCGCACGGTCGGTAGCTTTCAGGCCGTGCGGCACCGGCTTGCGGACCTGGTCGCCGAGATCGAATGCTGCCGCGCATACGTCTACCAGGTGGCGGCTCAGATCGATGCCGGACAGGAGCATCAGCTTGCGCGGGAGGGCTCGATCGCCAAGCTCAAATGCACCGAGGTGGCCAAAACCGCTGCCCTGGAAGGTGTGCAGCTGATGGGCGGCAACGGGTACACCGTCGAATTCGGAATGGAAGCCCAGGTGCGCAAGGCGCTGGCCCCACCGATTTACGGCGGCGCCAACGAGATTCAGCGCGACATCATCGGCAAGAGTCTGGGACTATGACACGCATATTCGATTCGAAGGTGCTGGACGGCAAGCGCATCCTGATCACGGGAGGCGGCACCGGCCTGGGCCGCGGAGTGGCTTCCCGCCTGGTCGCCCACGGCGCCCGGGTACACCTGTGGGGGCGGCGGGAGACGGTTCTCGCAGAGGCGGCCGCGGAGATTTCCGTCGGCCGGCCCGGCAGCGTCCACTATCAGCCGGTCAACGTTCGAGACTTCGACGCGGTCAACGACGCCGTCGCTGAGATCTGGAATCGGCACGGCCCGCTGACCGGGTTGTTGAACAATGCCGCCGCGAATTTCATTGCGCCTACGGCGAGTTTGAGCCCGCGCGCGTTCGACGCCGTCACCTCGACGGTGATGACGGGCTCGTTCAACACGACTCTGGCCGTCGGCAGGCGCTGGATCGACGAGGGCCTGCGCGGATCGGTGTTGTCGAACCTGACCACCTGGGTGTGGAGCGGCTCGGCCTTCGTCGTGCCTTCGGCGATGGCGAAGGCCGCGGTACATGCGATGACGATGTCGTTGGCCGTCGAGTGGGGCCGCTACGGAATTCGTCTCAACGCGCTTGCGCCCGGGCCGATTCCGACCGACTACGCGTGGGAGATGCTCAATCCGACACAGAAGAGCGCGGTCGGGGCGACCCAGTCCGATCAGATTCCGTTGGGCCGGGCGGGCACCATCGACGAATTGGCCAACTTGACGATCTTCGCGTTCTCCGACGCCTGTGACTACCTGACCGGTGAAACGATCGCGATGGACGGGGCCCAGCGGCTCGCCGGGCCCAACACGTTCGCCGGCCTGTCGGCGATGAGCGACGACGATTGGACGCAGGCGCGCGAACTCAGCAAGGCCGCCTCGGCCGCGGCCAAGTCCGACCGGTCGGTCTAGCCGGCCATGGCGACAGATGGTGCGCGAATAATCTCCTCGATCGAGGAAGCCGTCGACGCCGTCGGCGCTGACTTCGGCGTGTCGGAGTGGGTGACCGTCGATCAGGACCGCATCGAGGCATTCGCCGACGCCACCGGCGATCATCAGTGGATTCACGTCGATGTCGAGCGGGCCCGGACCGAGACGCCGTATCAGTCCACGATCGCGCACGGCTTCCTGACGCTGTCCCTGATTCCGGCGCTGAGCAAGGCCAATTACCGGGTAGAGAACGCGAAAATGGGCATCAACTATGGACTCAACAGGGTACGGTTCCTGGCGCCCGTTCCGGCCGGCGCACGGGTGCGGGTCCGGTCCGAGCTGGTGGGCGCCGAGAAGGTGAACGAGGGCACCGTCGACCTGACCGTGCGTCATACGGTGGAGCTCGACGGCTCGGCGAAGCCGGCCGCCGTGGCCGAACTCATAGCCCGAATGGTTTTCTAGTCCGCCGTGTCTGGCCGCGGATAATAGGATAACCGTAGAATAGGCCTTACCATTAAGCCTTTACACCAAAAGCGTGGCTGGACGGAGGGGTGATGGAGACGGAGTCGGCTCCAACACGTTCGAATGTCTTACTCAAGCCCGTGGATGTCCCCAAGGCGTCCGACGTGCTGGCGCGCGAGCTGCGTGAGCGGATACTCAGCGGTGAACTGGCGGAGGGTTTCGCACTTCCCGCGGAGCGCGAACTCGTGAAGCAGACGCAGATGAGCCGCGCGACAGTGCGCGAGGCGTTGCGGATCCTGGAGGTCCAAAACCTGGTCCGGGTACGGACGGGCCGGGCCGGCGGCGCGATCGTGCAGCGCCCGACGACCAAGTCGATGGCGAGCTCGGTGAGCCTGCTGATCAGGGGTCAGCAGATCAAGCTGGCCGACCTGATGGAGACGCGCGAGGCGTTGGAGCCGTTCTGCGCCGAGCTGGCCGCGCGCAAACGCACCGACGAAGACCTGGCGGTGCTGGATCGCGCCAACACCGACATCGCGAATCCCGACGCGGACCTGTCGGCGTTCCTGCAGGCCAATCTCGATTGGCACGTGGGGGTGGCCAAAGCCAGCCACAACGAACTGTTGATCGGCTTCATGACGGCCCTGTCGCAGGCGATCTACGCCGGGACGGAGAATGCGTCGTTCGTCGACGACAACGTGCGAAGTGTCACCCTGCGCGCGCACCGGTCGATCACGACAGCGATCCGCAACCGCGACGCCGAGGCGGCCAGTCGGCGCATGCAGCGCCACGTGCACAGCTACGCGAAGGCCGCGCTGGCCGTCGACGAGCGTAACGAGATCACCGTCAACGACTGAGCGGCGCGGCGGGAAGTACAAGCGGCGGTTCGGTTTTCGCCACGACCTCGTCGATGCTGACGCCGGGTGCGGTCTCGATCAGGCGCAGACCGTCGTCGGTGACGTCGATGACGGCGAGATCGGTGAAGATGCGCTTGACGCAGCGCTTGCCGGTCAGGGGCAGCGTGCAGTGCTCAACGATCTTCGCGCTGCCGTCCTTCGCGGTGTGCTCCATCATCACGAAGACCTTCTCCACGCCGTGCACCAGGTCCATCGCCCCGCCCATGCCCTTGATCATCTTGCCGGGGACCGTCCAGTTGGCCAGGTCGCCCGCGGCCGAAACCTGCATCGCACCCAGCACCGCGATGTCCAGATGTCCGCCGCGAATCACCCCGAACGAGGACGACGAGCAGAAGAACGCCGCGCCCGGCAACGTGGTGACCGTCTCTTTGCCGGCGTTGATCAGGTCGGCGTCGAGGTCCTCGCGCCGCGGGTAGGGCCCCACGCCGAGAATTCCGTTCTCCGAATGCAAGACGACCGTGATGTCGGCCGGGATGTGGCTCGGGATCAGGGTGGGCAACCCGATGCCGAGGTTGACGTACTGCCCGTCGTGCAGTTCGGCGGCCACCCGCGCGGCCAACTCGTCTCGAGTCCAAGTCATCTGGCGCCACTCTCCCCCGCAAGCGGGACATGCCCCCACCTCATCGCCGCACCGTCTCCTTTTCGATCTGCTTGGCCGGGTTGGGCACATGCACCACCCGCTGCACGAAGATCCCGGGGGTGTGCACCTGCGCGGGGTCGATCTCGCCTGGTTCGACCAGATGCTCCACCTGCGCGATGGTGACCCGGCCCGCCACGGCGCAGTCCGGGTTGAAGTTGGCGGCCGCCGCGTGGTAGACGAGGTTGCCGTGCCGGTCGCCTTTGAAGGCGTGCACCAGGGCGAAGTCGGTGCGGATGGCTCGCTCGAGAACGTAAGTGACCCCGTCGAATTCGCGGGTTTCCTTCGGCGGCGAGGCAACCGCCACCGTCCCGTCCGCGTGATACCGCCACGCCAGGCCGCCGTCGGCCACCTGGGTCCCGACCCCCGCGGGCGTGTAGAACGCGGGGATCCCGGCCCCGCCCGCGCGCAGCCGTTCGGCCAGCGTGCCCTGCGGGGTCAGCTCCAGCTCCAGCTCACCGGCGAGGTATTGGCGGGCGAATTCCTTGTTCTCCCCGACGTAGGAGTTGACCGTCCGGCGGATGCGCTTGTGTTGCAACAACACTCCCAGACCGATCCCGTCCACGCCCAGGTTGTTCGACACCGTCTCGAGGTCGCGGGCCCCGAGTTCGAGCAGCGCCTCGATCAGCGCCTGGGGGATGCCGCACAGCCCGAACCCGCCGACCGCCAGCGACGACCCGTCGGCCACGTCGGCGACAGCGTCGGCGGCCGTCCCCACGACCTTGTCCATCGTCACCAGCCTCCTCAGCTCTTGGGCATGCCGAGGATGCGCTCGGCGACGATGTTGCGCTGAATGAATGTCGAGCCGCCGGCGATGGCGGTGCCGCGCGCCTGATACGCCAGCCGCAGCCACCGCTGCGACGCGGACGGATCCGTGGACCCCTTCTCGTCGAGCGCGAACTGTCCGCCCATCTCGTCGAGCTCCAACCCGAAATCGGCGATGTCCTCCACCAGCGGACAGAAGAACAGCTTCCCGATCGAGGTGACCGGGCCCGGTGGCCCGTCGCCGGCGGCGCCGGTGATGACCCGCTGCCCGATCAGGTAGTGCATCAGGGCCCGCCCGTAGAGGTCGGCGATCCGTTGTCGCACCAGCGCGTCGGCACCCAACGGGGTCCCGTCATCTGTTGTGCAGCCCGCGATTTGGCGGATCAGGTCGTTGACGGCGCCGGTCGTGTTGACCCGGCCGGTGGCGATGGCGACCCGCTCAAAGGCCAGCGTGCCCATCGCGACCCGCCAGCCGCCGTCGACCTCCCCGACGACGTGGTCATCGGGTATGAACACCGCGTCGAGGAATACCTCGTTGAATTCGGATTCGCCCAGCATGTGCGCCAGGGGACGGACCTCGACACCGGGGCTGTCCATGGCCAACAGGAAATAGGTGATCCCGCGATGGCGTGGTCCGCCGCCGGTGCGGGCGAGCAGGATCGCGTGGGCGGCCAGTTGGGCGCGGCTGGTCCAAATCTTCTGGCCCTGGATTCGCCATCCGCCGTCCACCTTGGTGGCCGTAGTCCGCAACGACGCCAGGTCCGAACCCGCTTCCGGTTCGGAGAACAGCTGGCACCAGATCTCGTCTCCGTCGAGGATCGCGGGGAGGTAGCGCTGCTGCTGGGCGGGCGTGCCGAACTCGATGATCGTGGGCCCGGCAAAGTCCTCGCCGATGATGTTCAGCCGCTCGGGGGCGCCCGCGCGATCGAGTTCCTCGTTGAAGACCGCCCGCAGCTTGGCATCCGCCCCACCCCCGCCGTACTGCTTCGGCCAGGACAGGCCGGCGTACCCGGCGTCGTAGAGCCGCCGTTGCCAGTTGCGCCAGTAGTCGAGTTTGTCTTCGAGGCGCGCGGGTTCGGGTCCGCCGAGTTGGGGCAGCGTGTCCCGCAGCCAGGCGCGGGCCTCGGCGCGGAATTGGGCTTCCGCGGCACTGTCTTTCAGCTCCATCAGGGGGTGACCGCCACTTCGTGCGCCTGAGCGGATTCCTCCTGGACGCGGCGTTCGATGTCTTTGCGCAACTCGTGCTTGAGTACCTTTCCGGTGGCTGTCATCGGCAGGGAGTCGACGACGACGACGCGTTCGGGTGTCTTCTGGATCGGCATGCCCTTCTCCAGCAGAAACTCGCGGATGTCGTCGACGGTCGGGGGGGTGCGGCCGGGCGCGGCGACCACGAAGCAGCACACCTTCTCGCCGAGGCGCTCGTCGGGCATACCCACGACGGACGAGGCGTGCAGCTGCGGATGATGGGCCAGATGGTCTTCGATCTCCCGGACGCTGATGTTCATGCCGCCGCGAATGACGATGTCCTTGGTCCGGCCGGTAACCCGCACATATCCGTCGTCAGTCATCGTGCCCAGGTCGCCGGACTTGGAGAAGCCGCTGTCGGTGAAGAGGGCTTCGGTCTCGGCGGGGTTGGCCAAATACTCGATCATGTGAGCGGGACCGCGGTAGGCGATGTCGCCCTCGACACCCCGCGGCACTTCGGTGCCGTCCGGGCCGACGATCCTGACCTCTGACCCGGGGACCGCGGTGCCGTCGGAGGTCAGGGCGCGGGACACGTCGTCGGTGACCGAACAGGTTGTGGTAACCAGGTTTTCGCTGCGCCCATAAAGGCTGAGAACCTTGACGTTGGGCAGCTTCGCGGCGGCGCGCTCGACGACCGCGGCAGGGATGGGCGCGCCGGCGCAGGTCCACATGCGCAACGAGGACAGGTCGTGGCGTTCGGCGTCGTATTCGGACAGCAACGTGTGCAAAAAGGTAGGGGCGGTGACGGCCGCGGTGCAGCCGAAGCGCCGGATCTCCTCGATCCCGCTGGCCGGATCCCACTTGGCCATCAGGTGCGTCGATGCTCCGGTCAGCAGGGGCAGCAGCACGCTGGTGACCAGACCGGTGGTGTGGGCGACGGGGGAGGGGCCGAACTGGACGTCGTCCGACGTGTAGCCGAATGGGGCGATCAGTGCGCGCGAGCCCGCGCAGTAGGTGTTGAACGTGTGCACGCACCCCTTGGACCGCGAGGTGGTCCCGGAGGTGTAGACGATGACGAACGGATCGTCCGCGTCGGGCGGTGCGCCCAGTTCCGCGCGCGCTCCGTCATCGTCGATGCCGGCTTCCAGCTGTTCCAGGGTGAGCACGTCGTCGGCGGCGCCTTCGGGCCGGGCGACGACGATCGTGAGCTCCGGATGCTCTTCGCGCAGAGCGCGATACATGTCCAGGTAGCCGAACTTGCCGAAGTTCGCCGGCGTGAACACGGCCCGCGCGCCGGAGTTGGACAGCACGTAGCTGACGTCTTCGCGCCGGTAGATCGGCATGATCGGGACCATGACGACGCCGAGCCGCGACAACGCGGTCAGAACTTGGATGAACTCCACCCAGTTGGGCAGCTGCACGGCGGCGGTGTCGCCGCGCCGAAACCCGCGGCGGTGCAGTCCGACGGCCAACCGCTGCCCGGAGTCGAACAGTTGCCGATAGGTCAGCGACCGGATTCCGTCGGTGGCGAAAACCTTGTCGGGGCTTTCTTGGACGCGCCGGAGGAGCAAGTCGTGGAAGGTGTCGGTGCTCCACAGCCCCGCGCGGTAGTACTCGTCGATTTCTTGCGGGCCGTAACGGACCGTGTGCGGACTCGGTTTCATCGCGCAGTTCCTCGGTTCTGGGGATCCGCCCTGCGGCAGGGGCGAGGAGGCGTAACCCTCCGAATCATATAATGGTCAGACCGAAAAGGGCAATAACTCCGGACGGCGAAATCTTCACGCATTGCGCCACCGGGGGGCCCGCTTCTCCTTGAAGGCCCGCACCCCTTCGGCCAGGTCTTCGGTGGTGAAGGCCAAGGCGAGCTGCGCCTGCAGGTAGTCCAGCGCCGCGTCCAGCGACAGGTCACGGGTCGCCGCGAGCGCCCGCTTGCCCATGCCGAGCAACAGCGGCGATTTGGCGGCGATGTCTGCAACCCATTGGCGCAGGACGTCGTCGAACTCCCCGTCGGGAACGACCTTGTTCACCAACCCGGCGGCGGCCGCCTCGGTAGCGGTGATCAGCCGGCCGGTCATCATCAGTTCGTTGGCGACCAGACGGCCCGTCGCGCGAAAGATCAACGCCGAGATCATGAATGGAAAGGCGCCGACGTTGATCTCGGGGCAGCCCAGCCGGACCGAGGCCTTGGCGATGACGAGGTCGCACGCCAGCGCGAGGCCCAGCGCGCCGGCCAGCACGTCGCCGTTGGCGGCGCAGACGACCGGTTTCCCGATGCCCGTCAGCGTCCGGAACAGGGCGGGGAAACGGGCCAGGCCGGCGTACTTGGCGATGGTCGCGCGATCGTCGGCGAAGGCGTCGAGGTTGCCGCCCGAGGAGAAGACCCGCGGATGTGACGACGTCAGCACGATGACCCTCACCTGCGGGTCCGACGCCGCGCGCCGCAGCAGGGCTTCGAGTTGATCGAGCAGGGCGTCGGACAGAGCGTTGCGCCGCTCGGGGTCATCCAGTGTCAGGTAGGCGGCCAGCGCCGGACCGTCGTCAGGGTCGGTCGGGGCGGCCTCCTCGAGGCGGTAGGTCACCAGTTCGGGGGAGTGGTTCACGGCGCCTCCTATTCGTGTGTCAGCACGCATTTGCCGAAGACGCGTCCGCGCTCGAGGTATTCGTGCGCTTGCGCCGCCTCGTCCAGCGCGAACACCCGGTCGATCGCCGGAGCGCGCACCGAGCACCGATCCAGCATGTTGAGCAGGCCGGCGAAATCCCTGCCGCTGCCCATGGTTGTGCCGAGCAGATCGAACTGGCCGAAATAGAAGCTGCGGATGTCCAGTTGGGCGGTCTGTGCGGCGTTGGCGCCCAACACCACCAGCCGGCCACCCGGCCGCAGGGCGCGCACCGACTCGCCCCACCGGCCGACCGGGTCCAGGACGAGGTCGAATCCGCGGCCGCGCGGTGACGCCGCCCGGGCCTGCTCGGGCCAGTCCGACTCGCCGTGCAGTACACCGGCGTACGCTCCGGCGGCCACGGCGCGTTCGATCGTCTCGACCGACGACGACGTGACCGTGATGCGGGCGCCGGCGGCGACGGCAAGTGCGATCGCCATCGTGGCGATGCCGCCGCCCGCGCCGATGACGAGCATCGATTCGCCGGCCCGAAGCCGCCCTCGGACAAAAAGGGCCCGGTATGTAGTGAGGCCGACCAGCGGCAGGGCCGCGGCTTCCGCCCAGCTGAAGCCGGCGGGCTTGGGGGCGACGCACTCGGCGGGCACGCTGACGAGTTCGGCGTAGGTGCCGGCGGTGTAGTCGCCCAGGATCTCCCAGCCGCTGGCGGGCGCGTCGTCGCCGTCGCCCCAGTTCAGCGACGGCAGCAGCACCACCTGCTCGCCGTTGTCGGTGCGCACACCGGCGCCGTCGGCGCCGATGACGTGCGGCAGCGGCGAGCGGTAGCGGCCCTGGCGGACCAGGACGTCGTGCCAGTTGAGCGCGCTGGCGCGCAACGCCACGGTCACCCAGCCCGGCCGCGCCGTCGGATTGGGGAACTCGCCCGGCCGCAAGACGGCGGCGGGGCCGAACTCTTCCATGATCACAGCGTGCAAGAAAGACCTCCTGTGGCCTGACCATTAGACCATTGGCCCATTAGGCTGCGCAAGGAACGTCACTGCTCGGCGGGCGCTATCCGGCCCCCGCCCCGGCCGTCACGAGCGTCCTGTTGCGGCGCCAGCCGACCGCGGCGTGAACTGCCGTGATCACCGCCGGGATAAGCACGGGGAACAGGACCATCATCAACATTCCGATCAACGTGGCGATGCTTGCGAACACTGTTGGCTCACTTTCTGGGCGGTTGTAATTGCGATGCCACATGCAATCACCGCAGGTCAGTGGTGGTCAGCACCCAAAGGAGACGTATTTGGTCCCCCGAAGGGGGAATATCGGGCGATCGCCGGCGCGCGTATCCCCCTTTTGGACGAGCAAGTCATCCCCTTTGGGGTGCTGACCTCGTTGACCTGCGGTGATTGCATCTAGTGAACAGGGCTATTCCCGAGGAGAGCGTCATGATCCGGCCGCACGCAACAGGGCATGTGATGGCTCAAGACGGTTGCCTACTGCGGGTGGACGTCATCGCCGGCCGATGGGTTGCGACAAGGTTTTCGCCGGCCCGTGTCATCACCCAAGAAGTCGTCGGCACCGACGAGGCCGTCCACCAGCAGATCGCTCGCTGGTTGTGACCCGTCGAGGTATTTTGCTGTCGGGCAACGGAATTCGTGCCGCAGGCGCTTGACGCCCGCGTGGCCCTGCCGTGGCCGCCCCCAGATTCGAGATCCTCCCGTTCCCGTGTGATCGCCGACTTTCATCGACCCCATTGTGGCGTGCCTTACATCTGATCTATAGTTTGGTTCAATGGTATGACCGATTCTGGTGGACGCTCCCGAATGGGTGGAGGAGTGGAGATGGACTCACGAGTGCTCATAGCCTCGATAGCCGAGGATCGCGAGGTGGTCGCCCGCGCGGAGGCAACCGTTGCTGCGGCCGCGGAGCATCTCAAAGTGCCGCCCCCCGAATTCACGCCGGCCGCGCTCGGACACCAGTTGGCCCGCCTGCGGGAGCGGCTCGAGCAACGGATCGCGCTGCCCTCCGATCCGACGGAGGACTGGGCCGCAACCGCTGAAATTCTGGTGTCGGTTCTGCGATTGCAGTGCGAGCTCCTCGACCACGATCTCGCCCGCCGGGTCAGGACCATGTCCGAGATCCGCCACGCGCTGGGATACCTCCGGGGCCTGCCGCCCCACAAGATGATCCAGGCCGCCGCGGCCGTGCTGAGCCGGGAGTTCGCGTTCGCGCGGACCATGATCTCCACCGTCCGTGGTTCGCTGTGGCTGCCGCGACACCTGTATATCGAAGACGAGGCGGCCGATCCCCATTCCCGCTCTCTCCTCGAGTACATATCGGACCGCCAGATCCAGCTGGCGGAGGCTCCGTTGGAGACGGAACTCGTCCGCAAGCGGTGCGGCGTGTTCGCGCCGTCGCCGCGCGACGACAAACGTGTTTTCCGGGAGATCATGGAGGCCTCGGGGTGCTTCGGCTATATCGGCGCGCCAATCACCGTCCAGGGCAGGGTGATCGGAATCATCCACACCGACCGTCCGGAGCCCCACGGAATCGTCACTATGGAGCATCTGGAGCAACTGGAGGCTTTCGCCGAGTGCCTGTCCGTCGCGTTCGAGACCGCGGCACTCGAAGAGAAGGCCGCCCAGCAGCGGGTCGAAGTCGACACCCTGTGCGCCAACGTCGACGACCTACTCGGCCGGTCGGGCCGATCGCCGCTGTGGGCATTGCCGGACGGGCCGTCGCGACCGCGACACGACGCCTACCGTCATCGCGACCAACCCGGGGCCGCAGAATTGACGTCTCGCGAGCACGAGATCATGTCGCACGTCGCGACTGGGGCCACCAACGGCCAGATCGCCCGCAGCCTGGTGATCTCCGAAGGAACGGTGAAGTCGCACCTGAAACACATCGCCAAGAAGCTTAATACGTCCAGCCGGGCCGCCGCCGTCGCGACCTATGCCGGCATCGCCGGCACCAACGCGGGAGCGTCACGATGAGCACTCGGGCGATGGTGGCCCGGCTCAACCAACTCGACACGGATCTGTGTGCCGAGTTCGGCATTCCCCGATCCGGCGACGCGACGACCCTGGACGAGGCGATCGCCATGTCGGCCGCCACCACGGAGCGGCTGGTCAGCCGAAAGCCCGACGCCCGTGGCGATTCCGAGCCGCGGGGCGAACGCGGTCTCCTGACGGACTTCCTGCAGGCGCAGGTCGAAGCGCGTCAGTTGAGGGCCGGTGACCATGTCGACGTGGTGCGGTCGCTGACCGCCGGTGTCCGTCGCATGAAGAAGGCCGGATCGATGCAGGGGCTTGGCCGCCAAGCCTGTACGGAACTGTGCGACGTGCTCGGATTCGACAGCGCCCTGCTCTCCTATGTCGAAGACGACGGCTTCGTCGTCGAGGAATCCGCGCACGGCGGGCCCACCGCGATTCCGCGTCGTGAATGTGCGGCCGAGCGTGCCTGCATTCGCCTGCGTGACACCACCCGCACCAACGACTCCGATCTGCCCGCGTCGGCCGGCTACCGCGAGTTGCTCGGCTCGGTGCACTACCTCGTCGCCCCCGTCATCGCGAAATCGCGGGTGGTCGCGTTGATTCACGTCGGCCGGCACGGCGAGGACGGGGTGTCCGACGGCGATGTCGACGTGCTCGACTCGTTCGCGTCGGCATATTCGCTGCTGCACGAAAGAATGCTGAATACCGAACGCGTGCAGCAACAACGGACCTCGATTGCCCGGGCGGCGGCGCGGCTCACCGAGGAAGCGGACCGGATCGCGGCGGCGGCGATAACTTTCGATGTCGAATACGACACTCCCGTCGAGACGCCGAACATTGCGGCGGACTCCGACTTGGCGGCCACCTTGTCGCACCGGGAACGCCAAGTATTCGAACGGTTGGTGATGGGCGCCTCCAACGCCGAGATCGCGGACCAACTGGTCATCACCGTCGAAACCGTCAAGACTCATGTGAAACGGATCCTGCGCAAGGTCGGCGCCATCAACCGCTCGGAGGCCATCGCCCTCTACATGGACGAGGCCAAAACCGCGTCAAGGCGGCGCCACCACCGGACGCCATGAGCGACAATCCCTTTGATCCATCGGCATGGCGGTTGGTGGATGGATTCGCCGACCTGACCGACATCACCTATCACCGCCACGTCACCCAACCCACCGTACGGGTGGCCTTCAACCGGCCCGAGGTCCGCAACGCGTTCCGCCCGCACTCCGTCGACGAGTTGTATCGTGCGCTCGATCACGCGCGGATGTCGCCCGATGTCGGGGTCGTCCTGCTGACCGGGAACGGGCCATCGCCCAAGGATGGTGGTTGGGCGTTCTGCTCAGGTGGTGACCAGCGCATTCGTGGCCGCAGCGGTTACCAGTACGCCTCCGGCGACACCGCGGACACGGTCGATGCGGCACGCGGCGGACGGCTGCACATCCTCGAGGTGCAGCGACTGATCCGGTTCATGCCCAAGGTGGTCGTCTGCCTGGTCAACGGGTGGGCCGCGGGTGGCGGGCACAGCCTCCACTCGACCTGTGACCTCACCTTGGCCAGCCGCGAACATGCCCGTTTCAAGCAGACCGACGCCGACGTCGGAAGCTTCGACGGGAGTTACGGCAGTGCGTATCTGGCCCGTCAGGTGGGTCAGAAATTCGCCCGCGAGATCTTCTTCTTGGGGCGGCCCTACACGGCGGAGCAGATGCATCGCATGGGGGCGGTCAACGAGGTCGTCGACCACGCCGAACTCGAAGCGGTGGGCCTGCAGTGGGCGGCCGAAATCAACGCGAAATCGCCTCAGGCCCAGCGAATGTTGAAGTATGCGTTCAACCTGCTCGACGACGGGCTGGTGGGCCAGCAGTTGTTCGCCGGCGAGGCAACCCGCCTGGCGTACATGACCGACGAGGCGGTCGAGGGCCGCGACGCGTTTCTGCAGAAGCGGCCACCGGACTGGACGCCGTTCCCCAGGTATTTCTAAGGCCCGGTAAAGGCGGCTACGCCGCGGAGATGCCGCCGTTGACGCTGATCGCCTGTCCCGTAAGGCGTGCCGCTCCCGCCCCGCACAGGAACACCGTCAGAGCGGCGATATCGTCGGCAGTCGGCACGCCGAGCTGAGCCTGCTGCGCGGCCCGGGCGAACAGTTTGCCGCTGAACCCGTCGGCGGTGATGCGCTCGGTCGATGCGGTGCCGTGGACCAGCGACGGGGTCAGCGCGTTGGCGCGGATGCCGTAGCGCTTCTCCTCGATGGCGATCGTCCGGGTGAACATCACGATCGCGGCCTTCGCGGCACCGATGACCGCCTCGCCGGGGGTGGCAGTCTTGGCCGCATCCGACGCCACGTTCACGATCACCCCGCCGCGCCGCTCACGCATGCCCGGCAGCACGGCGCTCGCCATATGCATCGAAGGCAGGGCCAGTTGGGTGATGATGCGGCCGATTTCGGCGGCGGGGATGTTGACGAACAGTTCGGGCCGGACATCGGCGGCGGTGGTGCACATCAGGATGTCGATGCCCGACAGGATTCGCTCGGCCTCTGCCGCGACGGCGGCCGCGGAAGCGGGATCGGTTGCGTCACCTGGCAGAAAGTGTGCGGCCGCGCCGAGTTCGCCCACCGACTTCGCGGCAAGCTCGCCGCGTTCGGCATTGCGGCCGACGATCACGATCCGCGGCACCCCGGCATCCGCCAGGGCGCGCGCCGACGCCAGTCCGATGCCGGCCGTCCCGCCGACTATCAGCGCTGTCGATGCGTCCAGGTTCTTGGGCGCGGGCGTCCCGGGGCGGTCATCGGTCATCGTTGTGTCCTTACGGTTTTGGCTTGCAATGGAGTTTCGGTGGCGTGAACCACGCCGGGCGCCGACACGCGCTGCAGCCACCGCACCAGGTCGTCGATCACCTCGCCGCGGTTGGTCTCGTTGAGGATCTCGTGGCGGGCCTGTTCGTAGACGCGCACCGTGATGTCGTCGAGGCCGGCGGCCCGGTAGCGGTCCACCAGCGCCCACAGCAGCGTGAGCCCGGCATTGACCGGGTCCTGCGATCCCACCGCGAGGTACATCGGCAGAGTGCGGGGGAGGCGTGCCACCTGCGCCGGGTCGGCCGCTCGGCGCGCGCCGGCGAACATCCCTGTCAGCGAGTCGGTGTCGAGGCCGAAGCCGCACAACGGGTCGGCGATGTAGGCGTCGACGATCGACTCGTCACGGGAGAGCCAGTCGAAGTCCGTCCGTGCCGGCGCGAATCCGGCATTGAAGGCCGACAGCTCCAGCTCGGCGGACAGGTCCAGGGCCGGTTCCAGAAGGTCCACCGCCGCGGTTCCGGTAAGGGCGACCCCATCCACATCGGTGCCGTGATCGAGCAGAAATTGCTGAGCGGCAAACGAACCCATGCTGTGCGCGAGCAGAGCCACCGGCCGGCCGGGGTAGTCGGAGCGCGCCCGCGCGATCACGAGAGCCAGGTCTTCGACCAGCGCCGGCCACCCATTGGGTCCCAGGCGACCGGGCTCATCGGTGGGCCCCAGCGATGCGCCGTGTCCGCGGTGGTCGTGACCGTAAACCACGAACCCGTGCGAGGTGAGTGCGTCGGCAACGTGGTCGTATCGGCGGATGTGCTCGCCCATGCCGTGCACCAGCGCGACGACGCCCGCGGGCGGGCCGCCATCCTGAGGCAGCCAGCGATAGCCGACGAGTTCCCGGTCGTCCGCGCAGCGGTAGGTCAGCGACTCGACGTCCATCATGAGGGTCCGCCCGGTTGGCGGCGCCCGCGAACCCGTGGAAGCAAGACCAGTGACACAGACAAACATTAAAATGGTCAGACCGAATAGTCAAGCCAATTTCGGCGCTCCCGGCGCTCGTGTTCCGCGTCTTGAATTTTTGGTCTGACCATTATATTATGAGCGTCTGGCGGCGACGCCACAGTTGTGAGCCGTGGCGTCGTGGCCATCCAATGGCCTTGGCCGCCAGCGCGATTGCGCGGTTTCCCGGAGAAGAGTGAGGACATGACTGTCGGCAATATCGTGGCGACTCTCGGCGCAGCCGACGATTTGCGCCACCGCCCCGCACCGGGCAAGCGGATGCGCGACAGCCTGTTCTGGGAAATGGTCGTGCCGGAAGAGGACTTGGGCGTGCAGGTCTACCTCTACCTCACCGAGCGCGGTCGCGCGGGCTACAACGTCGTCGTGTGGGGGGCTCAACCCGATCCGCTGGCGCTGCACGTGAATTCGGGACGGATTGCCGACGATGCCGACCTGGACCGTTTCGAATTCGACGGACTGACATTGCGACAGCCGGAGCCGCTGCAATCGTGTGTCCTCGGCTACCGCCGTGACGACGTGGCCATCGAGTTCGAATTCAGCGGGTTACACGACGCCTTCAGCTATCACGCGAACCCGGACGGGCTGCCGCGATGGTTCGCCGAGAATCGGTTCGAGCAGAGCGGGCGGGTTCGGGGCTTCGTCCACGCGGGCGATCGCCGCGTCGAGTTGGACTGCCCCGGGCACCGGGACCACTCGTGGGGAGTGCGCGACTGGGGCGTGCCGCAGCACTGGAAGTGGTTCGTCGCGTACACGCCCGCCGGAGTCGCCGTCAACGGCTGGATCTGGATAGCGAAGGGTGAGTGGGGGTTTGGTGGATATGTCGCGCGCGACGGTGTCGCCGTCGCGGTGCGCAGCATCGATCATCACGCTGAATACGACGGCCAGATGCGCCAACAACGCCTGCAGGCCACGTTGATCGATGTCGCCGGTGGGCGCACACGCGTCGAACTCGAAGCGTTCGGGGTGGTCGAGCTGCCCAGCCACGACCCGATGCTCACCGTCATCCGGGAAGCCGCGTGCCGCGCCACGATCGACGGTGAGCCGGGCGCGGGCCAGTTCGAAACGCACTGGGTCGGTTCCTATCTAGAGCACCTGGTCGAGTCGGGGAGCTGGCGGTGACGTGGGAGTGGTCGCCGGGCGAGTTGGCTCGGCTGGGCCGCTTCCTGGCGGACCGTGCGGAATGCGGGCCGACGGTGCGCGCTCACGCCGTCGGGGACGGTCATTCCAACCTGACCTATGTGGTGTCCGACGGCGATCGCAGGGTTGTGGTCCGCCGACCGCCACCTCCGCCGCTGCCGACCGGCGCTCACGACGTCGTGCGGGAGGCCCGCCTGCTGACCGCGCTCGCATCCACTCCGGTACCGGTACCGCGGGTCCTCGCGGTGGCCGAGCCGGGGGAGATCCTGGACGTCCCAGTGGTGGTGACCGAGTTCGTCGATGCCGTCGTCATCACCGAGGTGACACCCGAGCCGCTGAACGATCCGGCTGTCAGACGCCAGATCGCCGAGTCGGCGATCGACACGCTGGCCGACCTGCACGCGGTCGACTGGGCCGCAATCGGATTGGCCGACTTCGGTAAGCCCGACGGCTTCAACGCGCGCCACCTGCGCCGCGTGCGGGCACTTGTCCAAGACGCCGGCGGCCGGCTGCCCGCCGCGTTCGAGCGGTTGGCGGACTGGCTCGTCCGGCACACTCCGGCAGAATCCGCCGCGTCTCTGGTGCACAACGATTTTCGGCTGGGCAACCTGATGATCAGCGCCTCTGGGCGGGTCGCCGCCGTGCTGGACTGGGAGCTTGCGACGATCGGCGACCCCCTGTTCGACCTGGGCTATTTCCTGTCGTCGTATCCGGCCCCCGGTGACGAGCTGACGCCGACGGCGGCCATGGGTGTGGCTGTGCTGGAGCCGGGTTATCCCAGCCGCGCCGAGCTGCTTGACCGCTACTGCCGGCGGAGCGGGACTGCGCCCGGCAACATCGAATGGTATTCGGCCATGGCGCAGTTCAAGCTTGCGGCACTCTACGAATACGGCCGCCGGCGGGCCGAGACGGCGGGCGGGGACCCCTACTTCCGTGATCCGGAGTTCGTCGCGTCGTTTCTGCGCGCCGGGGTCCGCTGCGCGGCTGCGGCCGGCTGCACCGTCGGTGGATCGCGATAGCGGACGCACCGTCCTCGCGCGGCCGTCAAACCCGCAACGGGGGTTGCGGCCTCGCCTACAGTTATGGTGTGGATCACCCAACGGGCCGCGCCGCAGCGCCGTCACGCCACGAGGCGGACGCACGGCTGCATGCGGTCCTCGATGGACTGCGGTCGATCGCAGATCCGGACGATCCGTGCTGGCAACCACGGGTCGCCGATGCCCGGGCGATCGTTGACGATGCTTGGTCGGCCATCGCCGACGCGCTCAGCGACCAACCCGCCGCTGCCGAGCTGCTCGCGACACTGCGCGCACTGACCAGCGCCGACGGATCGCTGCAGGAGGCATGTGCCGTATCGCGCCGGATCCGGGATGCGCTGGCCAGGTTGGAGGCGGCGCCGTGCGCTCTTCCGGATCTGATGGACCTGGCCCCGCAGTTGGTCGCCGAACTCGGCTTCGATCGGGCGATCTTTTCTCGAATCGTCGACGGCTTGTGGATATCGCAATCGGTGTACGTGACCGGCAATCCGCAATGGGCGCACGAAATCAACCGGATTGGACAGGAGCAGCCGCAGCCACTGGTGCCTGGTCTGTTCGAGACGGAGATCGCACGCCGCAAGGAAGCGATGAACGTTACTGACGTCCAACATGAGTTGCGGGTGCACCGGCCGATTGCGGATGCTTCGCGGTCGACCTCCTACGCCGCCGCACCCGTCATCGCCGGCAACCAGGTCGTCGGACTCCTGCATGCCGACCGTTATCTGCAAGGCCGTGACACTGACGCTGCCGATTGTGAGGCGTTGGCATCGTTTGCCCGCGGCCTGCAGCTGGCGTTCAGCCGGGCGCGTGCGGTGGAACGGTTGGAGTCCATCGGGTCGGCGCTGCGCCTGGCGGCAAACGACTGCGGTGAGACCGCCCAGGGCGCTCACACGTTCACCTTGGACGCCTCAGCCGACGAAAGCAGTGCGAATTTGGCGCCGTCGCGAACGACTATCCGGGTGGCGCGTTCGATACGGGATGTGTTGACCGCACGTGAGGCCGAGATTCTGCAGCATATGGCACTTGGGCGGACCAATCCCGCCATTGCCAGCCAGCTGTTCATCTCTGAGGGAACCGTGAAGCAGCACGTCAAACACATCTTGCGCAAGCTGGGCGCTGAGAATCGAGTGGAGGCGGTCTCCCAGCTGTACCAATCCGAGTCCGGATGACGGCAATCACTCGAGGATGGTCAGCGACTGCGTCGGACAGTTCGCCACCGCGTCTTCGACCTCGGCCCTGTGCGCCTCGTCGACCACGTTGCGCAGCAGCTGCATATTGCCGTCGTCGTTCAGGGCAAACACGGTAGGCGCGGATAATTCACAGAGACCGATCCCGGCGCAGCGATCCACCGCGAAAACGATGCGACAGGTGCTCATCGGCCCGGTGAAGGATCGAACGGCATGCTGGTCACCCCGCGAATGAAGTTGGTCCGCACCAACTTCGGTTCGCCGGTGCGGAAGTCGGGCATTTGCGAATGCAGTTCGCGAAACAGCGACCGCAGCATCGCCTTGGCCAGCTGGCTGCCCAGGCAGAAGTGGATGCCCCCGCCGCCGAAAGCAATGTGCGGATTCGGTGCACGACCGAGATCGAACCTGCCGGGATCCGTGAACACGGTCTCATCACGGTTGCCCGACGAGTACATCAGCACGACCTTGTCGCCGGGCAGGATCTGCTGACCGCCGAGTTCATAGGGAATCACGCAGGTGCGCCGAAAGTTCTGCACCACCGAACCCCAACGCAGAAACTCCTCGACCGCCGTTCCGATCCGGCCCTCGAAATCCTCCCAGAGCCACTGGCGCTGGTCAGGAAAATCGTTGAGCGCCTTGGCTGCAAAGCTAGACGTATGGCGCGTGGTGTCGGTGGCCGCCACGGAACACAGCACCATGGTGGCGCCGATCTCGAAGTCCGATAGTTTCTCGCCATCGACTTCGGCCTGCACCAGGCTGGTCAGCAGGTCGTCGGCGGGCCGTCGCCGCCGCAGATCCACCAGTTCCTCGGTGACATCGTGAATGCGCAGCGCGGCCTCGACCTGGACCTCCGCGGGGTCACGCCCGGCCAGCAGCACCGGATCGGCCCATGCTTGCGTCTCATCCGCGGCGTGCGCGACTTCTGCCCGCAACTCCTCCGGGACACCGAACATGTCGCCGAACATTTCGACGGGAAGATGTTTGGAAATGTCCTCGACAAAATCGACATCGGCGCCGTCGCGGGCCTTTTGCGCGGCCGCACCGACGATCGATTGCGCGCGGCGGGCGATGTCGGACTCGATCCGGCGCACCTGGCGCGGCGTGAATGCGGAACTGACCAATCGTCGCACCTTGTGGTGCTGCGGGTTGTCCATCGCCAAGAACGACATCGCCATCTCGAGGAACACCGGTGGCAGCATGTCGAACATCACGCCGTATCGGGATACGAATACGTCGTTGTGCTGACTGACCTCAATGATGTCCTTGTGCCGAACCACGGCCCAGAAGCCCAGATCGTCGGGGTCCGGAGAGACCGCGGTCTCGATCGGCGGCTGCCAGCTCACCGGCCGATCCCGACGCAGCTGGGCGAATACGGGATCGCGTTCCGGTAGGTCCAGGTCCCAGAAGGCGTCGCAGGAAACGTTGAGTGGATCGTAGGCACGCTTTGCGGCCGCGTCGTTGACGGGCGGGACGTCAACGGTGTCGTCGTCGTCGAACGCCAGGTCTGCGCAGAAGAGTTCGTTGTCTGTCGTCATGTTGTCTCCATGGCTAATCGGCGTGGCTCAACAGAATGTCGTAGGGCTTGGCGCTGCGTCCGCCGGACAGGTCCAGGTGTACGGTCTTGACTTCGGTGTAGGAATCCAGTGCGTCCGGGCCCAGTTCGCGGCCGAGCCCGCTCTGCTTGTAGCCCCCGAAGGGTGTCTGGCAATTGATTTGGTGAGCGTCGTTGATCCAGACGCTGCCGCACTGGATTCCCTCGGCCAGCGCCAGCGCCCGGGCGTTGTCGGTGCTCCAGATGCTGGCCGCCAGGCCATATTCGGAATCGTTGGCGATGGCGATCGCTTCGTCATCACCGCTGTAGGGGATCACCACGAGGACCGGTCCGAACACCTCCTCCTGAGCGATGCGCATGTCATTGCGTACCCCGCTCAAGATTGTCGGTTGAAGCCAGAATCCGTCCTGCTGCAACGCTTCTCCACCGAGTACGACGGTGGCGCCCTCCGCCGCCGCGTCCCGGATGTAAGCCAGGATGCGGCGCTGCTGCCCGGCGTCGATGACCGGACCCATATCGGTGTCCCAGTCACGGGTAGGGCCGACGACGATCGTCTTCGCGCGCTGCACCAGGCGGGCCACGAACTCGTCGTAGATTCCTGCGGGAACGAGGGCCCGGGTACCGGATTCGCAAACCTGACCCGAGTAGACGAAGCAGCCATAGAGGATGCCGTCGGCAGCCATCTCCAGGTCGGCGTCGTCGAGCACGATCGAGGGACCCTTGCCCCCGAGTTCCAAGGTGACTTGCTTGACAGTGCCGGAAGCCAGCTTCATGATCTCCCGCCCGATCGCGGTCGATCCGGTGAAGGCGATCTTGCCGACGTCGGGGTGGCAGGCCAGTCGGGCACCGGCTTCGGCTCCGTCGCCGGGTACCACGTTGAGCACCCCGGGCGGCAGACCGTTCTGCTCTGCGATGCGGGCGAACTCCAGGATGGACAGCGGGGTGTGCTCGTCCGGCTTGACCACTACGCTGTTGCCGGCGGCCAGCGCCGGGCCGACCTTCCAGAGGGTCAGCAGCAGGGGAAAGTTCCACGGGGTGATCGCCCCGACCACTCCGATGGGTTCGCGATGCACCACCGATTGGCTCAGCGCCGGGAAGTTGACGATGGGAGCCGGGCGCTGCCAGGCATAGGTCTCGGCCAAGTCGGCGAAGTAGGCGAAATGCGCTAGTGCATAACCGATGTGGAACCCGGTCGCCTGCCGGACCGTTGCGCCGTTGGCCGACAGCTCCAGTTCGACGAGGTCCTCGGCGACATCGTTCGCGGCGGCGGCGATGCGCCGCATGATCGCGGCGCGTTCCTGGGGCGTCTTGGTGCGCCAGACGCCGGCCTCGAAACTCGCTTTGGCGGCGGCCACGGCGGCATCCATATGGGTGGCGTCACCGTGGGCTACGGTCGCGACCGGAGCACCGGTGCTGGGGTCGACGATCGTCATGCGGCGCGGCGAATCGACGTCGGTTCCGCCGATCCGCATCGAATGATGTTGCAATTCCGTCGTTGTCATGCCAGGCCTGCCGATCCCGGCCCGCATCGCGTCAGGCATGACTCTGGGCGTCCTTCGTGGCGACCTTCTGGCGGTACATCGGGAACAGCGGCTTGGTCAGCGGCACCAACTTGAGGATCTTGTTTACCGGCCCCTTGGCCTTGACCTGGCCCTTGGCCAACCCGATCGCCAAGTTGTACTCGCCGCGCCAGAACTGGTCGGCGGTGTCGCCCCGCATCAGCAGGGTGACGTCTGCCTTCTGATCACTGGGCCCGCGGATCACCTGGTAGTCGTCGCGAAAGACCATGGTCATCTCGCAGTCCGGGTCGGTGTAGATCACCCGCATGACGATGTTGGCCGCGCGCAGCTTCGGTCCTGAATCCGGGTGCTCGCCCGCATCCCGAAAGACACCCCCGATGTAGGCGTCAAGCTCATCGTCGTCTTTGAAAAAGCCCATTTCCCGACCACTCCCATGCTGCTCGTCTGACTACCAGCAGAATGTTCGCAGCGTTCGCCCGGGACGGGCAGATCCCAAAGGTGAACTATCGGTATCCCGGAAGGGATATGTGCGCGCGGGCGAGGCCGAGGACGGTGCGGCCGTCGCGTGCGGGTGAGCCGTTCGGCGGCTGGTGCGCGGTGCTCACAGTGGCGTGGCGGTGACGCCGTTTCGGCCCCGATCGGTCTTGTCGAAGAATTGCTGTGATCGCGCCTGCACGGTTGAGTTGCCGCCACACAGCGCGTAACCCCACATCGCTTCGACGCGCAGCTGGTCATGAAGCGGACGCCCGATGATTTCCAGCACCGTCTCCTTGGCCGATTCGATGGCCGATTGGTCGCATCGCAGGATCCGTTGCACCACAGCGTCGGTCTCCTCCAGCAGTTCGTCGTGTGGCACCACGCGGGACACCATGTTGGCGGTCAGCGCCCTGGTGGCCGAGATCGGCTCACCGGTGAGCAGCAATTCCAGGGCCACCCCGACGCCGCAGGTATTGACCAGGCGCACGATTCCGCCGTCGGCCGGATGCATTCCGCGCCGCACCTCAAAGGTGCCGAACTGCGCGCGGTCGGAGGCAATGCGGATGTCGCAGGCCATGGCGAGCTCGACGCCGTGTCCGACGCACCAGCCATTGATCGCCGCGACGATGGGTTTGGTGATACGTGAAAGCGGTCCCCGGGTGATCCCGCACAAGCCATCCTCGAGGCGCTCGCGCCCGACCATCGGACCGACGGTCTGCCATTCGGGTGCATGGGTTTTCAGGTCCGCGCCAGCGGTGAACGCATCACCGGCTCCGGTGATAACCGCGACTCGAAGCGACGGGTCGTCGCGGAAGTCACGCCAGATGTCGCACAGCAGTTCGTGGGATTCGAAGTCGATGGCGTTCTTGACCTCTGGGCGGTTGAGGGTGACATAGGCGACTTCGCCACGCTTGTCGTAGAGCACTTTGTCTGCCATGAGTGACCTTTCCGTCGGAGGGGTTGACTAGTTCGGTTTGGTATCGAGGATCGCCGGCAGCGCGGAGCGGTGGAAGGCGTCGAAGGGGGCGTTGTGCTCGACCGGCTGCAACTCCCACCATCCGGGTTTGGCGTTCGGCGCTCCACCGTCGACGCGAATGCAGGTGCCGGTGATGAAAGCCGCGGCGGGGGACAGCAGGAAGACGACCGCCGCAGACACTTCCGCCTCGGTTCCGAAGCGCTGCAAGGGGATTTCACGGGCAACCTGGTTGCGGATGAAGTCGGTGTCCTTGCTGTCGTAGGTGTCGAGCCCGCTCGACGCGATGGAACCGGGCGCGATGGTGTTCACCCGAACACCCGCGGCGGCCCATTCGGTGGCGGCCGATTCACTCAGTGACAGCATCCCGCCGCGCGCGGCAGCAGAATGCGCGAAATGCGGCCAGCCGTTCCAAATGTCGGCAATCATGTTGACGATGGCACCCCCGTGCTGCTTCATAAATCTTGTGTAGATCTCGCGCATGACGATGAAGCCACCCGTCAGGTTGTTGCGCACGACCGCCTCGAAACCCTTGGTGCTGATGGTTTCCAAAGCTGCCCGGTATTGGCCGCCGGCATTGTTGAACAGGCCGTCGATGCGGCCGTGCTCGGCGAGGATGGCGTCGACGGCATTGCCGACGGCGGCCTCATCGCGGATGTCTGCCGCGTGAATCGAGATCCGTCCGCCGTCGGAGCGGATCTCGTCCCGCACCGCCTTCAGCTTCTCGAGGTTGCGGCCGATGATCGCCACCTCGGCTCCCAGCGCCGCCAGTTCGTGCGCGGTGCATCGGCCGATCCCGCTTCCCGCGCCGGTGATCACTATCGTCTGACCTGCGAAGAGATCCTTGATGAAGATTGACGAATAGCCCACGAATGACTCCTTCAACTTGTCGGGAGGTGTGATTGCCCGCGGTGCCGGCCCAGCGTCGGCTGAATCCGCTGGCGCAGCAGCGCCTTTTGCACCTTTCCGCTGGCGGTCTGTGGCAGCGCATCGGCTAGGTGAATCTCCTTGGGAACCTTGTATCCGGCTATCAGGCGCCGACAGTGCGCTACCAGCTCCGAGATGTCGATCGATGCATTCGGGCGGGGCACGACGAAGGCCACGACGCGTTCTCCCCATCTCTCGTCGGGGACACCGATCACGGCGACCGATTCGACCGACGGGTGTGCCGCCAACGCGCGTTCGACCTCGGCTGAGTAGACGTTCTCGCCACCACTGACGATCATGTCTTTGGCGCGGTCGACCAGGAAGATGTTGCCGTGTTCGTCGCGAGTACCAAGATCGCCTGTGTGATACCAGCCTTCGACGATAGCGGCGGCGGTCTCGTCGGGCCTGTTCCAGTAACCGTTGAACATCCATGGTGAGCGCACCAGAACTTCGCCAGGCACGCCGCAGGGCAGGGTGTGTCCGTCGGTGTTCACGATCCGGAGGTCGACTGTCGGCATTGGCTTTCCACAAGACTTCAGTAGCTCGGGATCACTCGTCCGGTGTTGGCCGGGCGCGAGCACGGTGATGATGAAGGTCTCGGTGGTTCCGTAGAACTGAACGAAATCACAATCAAACACCTCGAGTGCTCGGTTCAAGATGTGCTGACCGATTGGCGAACCGGCATAGAGGATCCGGCGCAACGACGAAAAGTCGCCGGGTTGTCCCACCGTGTAGTCCAGCAACATCTGGATCGCCGTGGGCACCAAGCAGGTCACGGTCGGCCGCAGCGCGGCTACAGCGGCGACGAACGCCGCGGGCTCGAAAGCGGGCAGGATCACCAAGGCCGCACCGTGATACAGCGCGGGTAAGGACACCAGGGTCCCGGCGAGATGGAAGTTCGGCATGACCATCAGGCCGATGTCATCCGAGGTCCAGTCCACCGCCGGCTCCGCGGCCGCTGCGGAGAACCACTCCATCAACGCGCCGTGCGAGACGGGCACCCCCTTCGGTGCGGCCGTGGTGCCCGACGTGTAGGCCAGCAGGGAAGTATCTCCGTCGGGAAGGGCGATGGCGGGGTCGACGCCGGATGCACGCGAAAACCACTGGTCTATCTCGTCTTCGAAGATGACAGCCATGTCGATCTCTGACGCATCGCGTAGTTGCTGTGTCAGATCGCTGAAGTCTCGTCCGACGAAGATGAGTTCGATGCGGCCGTCCTGTACAACTTGGGCGATCTCTGCCGGCGCGCAGCGCCAGTTCAGCGGTGCAAGCGCACACCCCGCCTTATTGAGGCCGACCCAGATCTCGAAGAACGCCGCGGAGTTCTTGCCCAGGAAGCCAACATTCGAGCCGCGCAGTATGCCTGTGGCGACCAGGGCGTTGGCGATCCGGTTCGACCGGTCGTCGAGTTGGGCGTAGGTGATGACCCGACAGGCGTCGATCAGTGCGGCCTTGCGTGGTCTCTTCGCCGACCAGGTCCGGGCCATGTCGGGTAAGGAACGGATCCCGGAGGTGACCGCCGAATGCGTTTCGTTATCCATGATAATGGTCAGACCATACCTCGGGGCTGTGGGTGGAGCAATACCCGGCGCAGGAAACGCGGCGACCGACGTCGCGGATTCAGAAGGTCGGAGTATGAGGCTGCCTGGTTCAGGCCAGGCCGAGTTGGGCCAGCAGCGTGCCGACGTTCCAGTAGGCGTGCACGGAGACCGCGCGACCGTCGTCGTCCACCTGCCACACGTCCAGCCCGGGAACGTCGAACCGTCGCCCGGTAGGTGCGACCCCCGGTGGGAATCCTTCGCCGGTGTGGGTGCCGATCATCCGCCACTCCTGCGACACGCGGCGATTGGCGTCGTCGACGAGCGGCTGGCCGACGGCGTGAAAGGCCAGATCGGGGAAGCCCGTCCAAGCGGCGGTGAAGAAGCCGCCGGCCTGTTGATGGTCGGTGATCGGCTCGGGCAGCGACGGGTCCTCCCAGCGCACCACCGGTGAGATCGCGGCCAGCGCGGTGGGCAGGTCGCGCTGGTTCCATGCGGCGAAATAGCGTGCCGGGTAACCGGCGAGGTCGGTGGTCGCGGCGGTCATGGCAAGCGTCCTTTCAACGGGCGGGCTTCGGCGCGGCACCTACGCTAATACCGCTGCCGAGGGTGTTCGTCCCCCTAACGGGAGGTTTTGCGGGGTTATCCGGTGCGCGAGGTCTTCAGGCCGCCGGTCCATCAGGCCATGCTGGCGCCGCCGTTCACGTAGATCGTTTGCCCGGTGATGAATCGGCTGTCGTCGCCGGCGAGGAAGGCGACCGCCGCGGCGACCTCGGCGGGATCGCCTGGGCGTCCCATCGGGACGATCGTCGTCGCCTGCTCGACGACCTGGCGCAGACGCGTTGGCGCTCGGCCGGATTCGAGCAAGTCAGTCAGTTCCGGTGTGCGCACGTAGCACGGCGCCACGGTGTTGGCGGTGATGCCGGATTCGGCGAATTCACGGGCGATGCCGGTGACCATCGCGTGCACCCCGCCCTTCGCGGCGTTGTACATCGCGTGATCGACGAGGCCGGTGCGCACCGAGTCGGCGCCGATGTTGACGATCCGGCCGTGGGCCCGGGACACCATGTGCGGCAGGATTGCCCGCACGCAGTAGATCGTGGTCCACAGATTGTTGTCGACGGTGGCCCGCAGCGTCTCCTCCGTGTGCTCGAGGGTGGGCCGGATCACGCCGCCGCCGGCGTTGTTGACCAGAACGTCGACGTGGCCGAGGGTTTCGACGGACGCGGCGGTCAGATCGTCGGCCGCGCCGGGCTGATGGAGTTCACCGACGAAGCCGCCGGCGATGTCCGCACGGTCAGCCACAAGCGGCAGGTCTTCCTTGTCGCGGACCGCGACGAAAACCGCCGCGCCGTCGGCGATGAGCCGCTTGGTTATGCCCAGGCCGATGCCCGAGGCGGCGCCGGTGACGATCGCGGTGCGCCCGCGCAGTGCGCCGTTCACAGGATGATCGCTACGTCGCCGACCGAACGCAGGTCGGTCATGTCCAGTTCCACGCGCTTGACGGCGATGCGGAAGCCGCCGTCGCGATGGCGCAGCCGGTAACGGTACCGGCCGACGTATGTGCTGGACCGCCCCGCCCGAAACCGCCACACCGTAAACGACGCCACCACCGAGATTTCGTCGGCGATCCCGCTTACCCGCACGTTGAACACCTGGTGGTTGGTTCGCGAGTGCGGGTACTCGCGGTGGGCGCGGCGGCTGCCGAGCCGGGCCACCCGCGCCGTCAGTCGCACGTGGTCGTCGTCGATGAGCATCAGGTCGTGGGCGGGATCGCCGTCGGGTGCGTCGTTGCACGGCACCTCGTACTTGGCGTCGTCGTCGAAAAGTGCCAGCCATTCGTCGAGTGCCCACGTGTCGAGCAGTGCGGCCTCGGCGTAGAGAAATTCTTCGACCGCGTGACGCAGGGAGGCCTGCTGCGGCGACGCGCACCGGTCAGCGGCGGTCACTGGACACTCGCCAGGTCCGCGGCGGAACCCATCTGCCGCTGCCAGTTTCGCCAGAATACCCGCATCTGTTCTTCGTCGTTGGCCATCGGTGGGCGACCCATGCCGCGCGAGATGTCGTTCCATTCCACACCGCCGCTGGCGAAACCCTGCTGGCAGGACTCCAGCGCTTCGAGGTCGTCGGGGGTGGCGAAGCCGCCGGGGCCCAGGAAGGTCAGGAAGCTGTCGAGACGGCGCCGGCGCAGGGAGGCCAGCTCGCCGACGGGACCCAGGGCCCACGCGGTGACATCGACCGAGTCGGGTGCGGGCGGATAGAAGGTGCGCACCGTCACCGACATGATGTCGTTGATGATCAGGTTCGGGTAGATCAGCATGTTGCGGTTCACCTCGGTCATCGCGTGTGCCCGACGCTCGCCATGCCGGGACACCAGATCCGCACGCATCCGGTCGATTTCGGTGCGGGCGTGCTCGCCGAACAGCGGCTCCCACTTGGCGACCGGACGCCCCCACGGTGAGCTGTATTCGATCACGGCGTGTCCGTTGCCCAGGTCGAGGGCCTTGCCGCTGACGCCTCCGCGCAGGTCGGTCCCGATCGACACCAGGTACTTGAAGTAGGTGTCGTGCGTCGACTCGGCGTGATAGCCGTCGAAGCTGTTCTCCACCAGCAGCTTCCAGTTAGCGGCAAATCCGTATTGGTTTGTGCCGCGGACTATCTCGACCGAGCCGCCGCAGCCGTCCACGACAAGATCGATGTAGTCTTTGGCGCCGGCCAGATAGGTCGGCAGGTCGACGATGGCGGGGTCGAAGCTGGCAAAGACGAAGCCCCGGTAGGATTCCACCCGCGCGACCCGTCTGAGGCCCAGCTCGTCGAAGTTGAGCCCGCCGGCATAGGCATCGCGGTCCGGCACCCCCTTGAGCCGGCCCTCGGAATCGAACGTCCACGCGTGGTAGAAGCACTGGAAAACCTTGGAATTGCCCGAGTCCTGACGACACACCAAGGCGCCGCGATGCGTGCAGGTGTTATGGAAGACGTTGACGTTGCCGGTCTTCGCGCCGCGGACCATGAATATCGGCCGTCCGCCGACGGGCCGGCGGACGAAGTCGCCCGGGTTCGGGATCTCCGATTCGTGGCCGACATAGAGCCACGACTTGGCAAAGATTCGCTCGACCTCGGCCCGGTGCACCTCGGGGGACGTCATCGCCGAGCGGTGCACCCGAAACCGCTGGGCCGCTGGTTCTTCGACGACCATCGGCATCCCGCTCGCGCCTTGGGTCGCCGCTACCGGGCCCGGTTCCAGGTCGGTGCTCATGAGCGGGCCAGGTAGTCGGCGACCAGGGCGGAGAATTCGTCCGCGCGCTCGATCTGGGTCCAGTGCCCGCAGGCGCTGAACACGTGAAGGTCGGCGCGCGGCAGCAGACCGAGCATCGTGACCGAGGCCTGTAGCGGCACCACTCTGTCTTCGCGGCCGTGCACGAGCAGCGTCGGCGTGGCGATGGCGCGCACCTCGTCCTCGGTGATATCCAGCCTGGATCCGGCGTGCCGAGGGTCGAAGAACATGGCCCGGTACGCGTCGTAGGCGCCCTCGGCGATGCTTGCCCGATAGCGGATTTCGACGAGTTCGTCGGTGATCATGGCCGGGTCGACGGCGAAGTAGTCGCGCAGCAGGCGGCCCATCGCCTCGAGTGATGGCTCGTAGGCGCGCAGCGCGGCAAGGCCTTCGGTGGGTGTCATGCCGACCCCGGGAGTGCCCATCAGCACCATCCTGCTGATGCGTTCGGGGGAGTCGGTGGCCAGTTGCAGCGCGATGCGGCCGCCCAGCGAGTTGCCGACGATCGCGGTTCTCTCGATGCCATGCGCGTCCAGGAAGGCCCACACATGGTCCGCCCAGGTGCGCAGCGAGTAGGTGATCGTCTCGCGGCGTTCCGTGCCGCCGAAGCCGACGATGTCCGGGGCGAGCACGTGGAACCGTTGCGCCAGCGCCGGTATGTTGCGCTGCCAGTTGGCCAGCGCGGACACGCCGGGCCCGGAGCCGTGCAGCATCAGGACGGGGTCGCCCGCGCCGGCCTCGAGGTAGCTGGTGCGGATGCCGTTCGCATCGAGTGTTCTGGTCGCCAAGTCGATTTCGGGCGCGGTCGATGTCGTCATCGCGGGGATCCTTCCTTGAATACGGCGAAGCACTTGTTGGAGTTGAAGACATCCGTGGTGACGAGCTCCGACCAGTCCAGATCCAGGCCGAGTTCGTCGACCGCACCGGTGAGGCAGAACCAGTTCAGCATCTCGTGCTGGCCGGAGTCGACGATGTCGCGGCTGGGGGTGGCCTGCCACGTCGCGTAGTCGCGGTCCAAGAAGAGCCGATACAGCCGCCGGTCGGCGTCGGTGTCGGGGGTGATGTGCCAGGTCTTGTCGGTGAGAAAGGCATGCGACCAGCTGGACGACGCCACCAGCGCGACACGCAGGTCGGTGTCGCGGAACGCTTGTGCGACAGCGCCGCCGAGGGCGAAGCAGCGCGCGGGCGTCGGCCCGACCGGATCGAGGCGTTCGTGCGCGATGTCGGCGAAGCGCGCCAGGCCGCCGCGCCGGGCGATCGCATGCTGCCCGTAGCAGTTGACGGTGATGGGGATCAGCCGGTAGTCGAAGCGTGCGCCGGCGTCGGGATAGTCGAGGAACAGCTGGGTGTTGACGATGGCGTGCGGAAACGGTGCCTCGCTGCGCTTCTGGTAGGAGTAGGCGATGTCGAATCCGCGGCCGATCAGATCGTTGGCCAACCGGCGGGCGCCTGCTGCGTCGCCGTGCAGGGTGATGGTGGTGTCGTCGGGCAGTCCCCAGGCATTCGGGCTGCCACGGCGGGTCATCAGCTCGAAGGGGCGGACGGGCACGTCGCCGTAGGCGAGCACGCAGAACGGCGGGACGACCTCTTCACGGAAGTTCTCGTACTGGTCGTCGCCCCATACCACCACGACGTCCGGGCGGAACTCGTCGAGGGCCTCGCGGCATCGAGAAAGGTTTTCCACCAGTAGATTACGGTGATGCGCGGCGGTTGCCACGCCGCCGTCGGGGCCCCACTCGGCACGCATCGACGCCGACCAGTTGGCCGGGTCCTTGGCCTCGTCGGGAATGTCCGGATCGGCCAGCGTCCAGCGCAACAGGTCCGCCATGTGCTCGTCGGTGCCGGCCAGCAGCGGGTAGTGGGTGAGGCCGAGGCCTAGGAAACGGGCTTTGTGGTGCGCCATGATGCTCCTGAGAAATTGGTGCGGCAGATCCTGCGGCGCAGGTCCTCGGGTAGGTCCGCGACGATGTCGTCCAGCGGTTCGGGCATCGCCGCGAAGGGGTAGTCGGACCCGAACACGACGTGGTCACGGCCGAAGACCTGCACCGACGCGGCCAGGGCCGGTCGGCTGTATGTCAGACAGTCGCACCACAGCCGTCGGGCCAGCCGGCTTGGCAGCTCGGGTGAGTCGGTGCGCATGCCGCCCAGCACGGCTGACTTGTCGAGCCGGCCGATCAGCGCGGGGAGGGCACCTCCGCCGTGCGCCAGGCAGATTCGCGTTTGCGGGCGGCGCGCGAGCGCACCGCCGGCCAGCAGCGCCGCGGCCGCGAGCGCAGTCTCGATCGGCATCCCAGCGCCGAAGCCCAGTCCGAGCCCCGTTACCCGCGGCGGTATGTCCTGGTCGCTGGGATGAACCAGGATCAGCGCGTCGAGTTCGTGTGCGACGGCGAAGAACCGGTCCAGCGCCGGGTCGGTGAGTTCGAGATCACCTGCCCGGCAGCCGATCTCGACGCCGCAGAATCCCGGGTCGCGCATGCACCGGCGCATCTCCTCGACGGCGCGATCGGGGTCCTGCAGGGCGACGGCGCCCAACGCGGCGAAGCGGGTCGGGTGCTCGCGGGTGATCCGCGCGAAGAACTCGTTCTGCGCGGTCGCCAGTTCGGCCGCGCCGGCGGCCGAAGCGCGATAGCAGAAAGTGACCGGGATCGGCGAAAGCACCTGCATCCCAACGCCCGTCCGGTCCATGTCCGCGAGCCGGGCCTCCGGGGACCAGCACCGGTGATCGATACGCCGGTAGCGCTGCCCGCCGAACAGCAGGTGTGCCGCCGTGTCACCGATGCGCTCCAGGCTGGGCCACTCGTCGTCCGGGTAGGCGCGGCTCAGGTCCGGTAGCGCGACGTCGACGGCGTGCGTGTGGACATCGACGAGGCCGTCGATCAGGGCGGGGCGGGCGGGTGGCTGCGCGTTGATGATGATGGCTCCGCGTGACGGTGAGACGGCGTTGCACCGAGGGTAAGTTATTGTGGATGCATAATTCAAGATGTGTATGCATAATTCTCCCGGGCGTCGGTCAACGCCGCTCCAAGAACGCGTGGACCGGCCAGAGCCGGGTCAGGGATGCTGCGGAGTGTTGGGCGTGCGGTCGGGGTCTTCGATGCGGATCAGGTCTCGATCGTGACGGTTGATGGCGTCGACGAAGGACGCCTGATCGTGCAGCGCGATGGCGGCGACGATGTCGTCGTGGACGTCGAGGCTGCTCGCCAACAGGGACTGGTGCTCGGGGACGAAGACCACCCGGGTCAGGACGGCCTTGATACTGGTCACGACGAGCTGGTGCATGCCCTCGAGCACGGGGATGTGGGCAGCGGCTGCGACGACACCGTGAAACGCGAGCACCGCGTCGAAGAACTGCGCCGCATCGGTGCTGGCTCGCAGCGTAACCATGGCGGCCCGCATCGCGGTGATGTCGTCAGCCGTAGCGCGTTCGAACGCCGCCTTCGTCAGGCCGAACTCGAGGTAGAGCCGGGCTTCAAACAGGTCCAGCGGGTGCGGGGTGGACGGCTGAAACCACAGATCCAGGGCCCCGACCCGGACCTGTGGCGGCGCGCTCGCCACGGTGATCCCACCGCCCGGCCCGGGCCGGACCGTGACCAGATCCCGGTCGCGCAGGATTCGCAGCGTTTCATTCATCACCGTCGGACTGATGCCGAACCGGTCCATGATCTCCGAGCGGCGTCCCAAATGTGCACCCACCGGCAGGCGGGCGCTGAGGATCTCGTGTTCCAGATCGGCGGCCACACGCTCCGCCCGCGACGACCGGAGCGCCTGCTCGCGACGTGCCACGCGCAGCCTCCTTCGATTCGCCGCTGGTTGAGCAGCCTACCGCGCCGCCCGTGACATGCCGGTAGGCCGCGCGACGGCCACCGGCAGCAATTGCGACTGCTTGGGGCTTACGTCTTCGCCTATGCTGCCGTCACCGCAAATACGCTCCCTGGCAACGTATTCGGCACCGTGATCTGCATGAGACGCGAAACTTGAGCGGCGCCAAACGCTTTGGACAAGGGCATCGCAATCAGTGCTCACGGCACATTTCCCACGTGCACAGCAAACACGCGGTAGGCGTCGTTCGCAGCCGAAATGACCCTCTTGAGGTACTCATTATCCCTCTTGGTGGAGCAGTCACCGCGGTGCGTGCCCCGATAGCGTTCGACCATGCCAGAGGCCTGTGCGTGCCGGGGGCGCCGATCGTGACCACGTATGCGCTCACCAAACCCGTCCGAGCGGTCGGGGGCCTCTTCGCGATGTCGCTGGACACCTTCGTGCTCATGTTCAAGCCGCCGCTGGCATGGCGCGAGTACCTGCTTCAAAGCTGGTTCGTGGCGCGGGTGTCGATGCTGCCGGCGGTGATGATGACACTGCCGTATTCGGTGATCCTCACGTTCATTTTCAACATTCTGCTGACTGAGATCGGCGCCGGGGATTTTTCCGGCACCGGCGCGGCAATAGGCACCGTGAACCAGATCGCCCCGATCGTCACGGTGCTGGTGGTCTCCGGCGCGGGTTCCACCGCGATGTGTGCGGACCTGGGTGCGCGCACGATTCGGGAGGAGCTCGACGCGCTGCGCGTCATGGGCATCAATCCCATCCAGGCGCTGGTGGTGCCGCGGGTGCTGGCGGCCACCACGGTGGCGTTGGCGCTGGAATCGGCGGTGACGGTGGTGGGACTGAGCGGTGCCTTCTTCTTCACCGTCTATGTTCAGCACGTCTCGGCGGGCGCGTTCGTGACCGGCCTGACGACGCTGACCGGCCTGGCCGACGTCATCGTGTCCCTGGTCAAGGCAACGCTGTTCGGGATGGCCGCGGGCCTTATCGCCTGCTACATGGGCATCTCGGTCGGCGGCGGCCCCGCCGGCGTTGGCAACGCGGTCAACGAGACCGTGGTGTTCACCTTCATGGTGCTGTTCGCGATCAACGTCATCGTGACGGCCGTCGGCATCCAGTTCACGGTGACGTGAGGTGAACCGATGACGCACACCGCGAGCCTTCCCGCCAGCCTGCACCCACGTCTGCGGCGCATGGCAGACGCGGCCGGACACGAGTGGAATCGCGTGGGCTCCCAAATGCGGTTCTACGCCGGCACACTCGGTTCGATTCCCGACGCGGTGGTCAACTACCGCGGCGAGCTGTTGCGACTGATCGCCCAGATGGGTTTGGGCGCAGCGGCACTGGCGATGATCGGCGGCACCGTCGTGATCGTCGGCTTCCTGACCATGACGACCGGCGCCCTGGTGGCCGTTCAGGGCTACAACCAGTTGGCCTCGGTCGGCATCGAGGCACTAACCGGGTTTGCCTCGGCGTATTTCAACGTTCGGCTCATCGTCCCCGGAACCGCGTCCGTCGCATTGTCGGCCACCATCGGCGCGGGTGCGACCGCCCAGATGGGGGCGATGCGCATCAACGAGGAGATCGACGCGCTCGAGGTGATCGGCATTCGCAGCGTCAGTTACCTGGCGTCCACCCGCGTCGTGGCCGGCATCGTCGTGGTGATACCGCTCTACTGCGTCGCAATCATGATGGCATTCTTGGCATCTCGCGCCGGCACAACCGCGATCTACGGTCAGGGCTCGGGCGTCTACGACCACTACTTCAATACATTCCTGAGTCCGCGCGACATCATCTGGTCGTTCTATCAGGTGGTGGCGATCACGATCGTGGTGATGCTGGTGCACACCTATTACGGCTACACGGCGCACGGCGGGCCGGCCGGGGTGGGTGAAGCGGTCGGCCGGGCGGTGCGTACCTCGATGGTGGTCGCGGCCGTCGAGATCGTGATGATCACCCTCGCCGTCTACGGCCAGTCCGGCAACTTCCATCTGGCGGGCTAGCGATATGAAACGCGGCTCCGGACAACACCGAATCCCCACCGCCTGGTGGACGGTGATCCTGTTGGTGGCGGTTCTCGTGTTCTTGTTCGTCACGACGACAGCATTCGCCGGCACCTTCAGATCCTTTGTGCCGGTGACCCTTACCGCGGATCGTGCCGGCCTGGTGATGGAGTCCGGGGCCAAGGTCGAGATGCGTGGCGTGCAGGTCGGCCGGGTGGGCTCGATCAGCGATGCCCGCAACAGGGCCGGTCTGACGCTCGAGATCGACCCCGACCAGATCCGCTACATCCCGGCCAATGTGGAAGCGCAAATCAGTGCCACCACCGCGTTCGGCGCCAAGTTCGTCGAACTCATCTATCCGGAGCAGCCGAGTCGCGCAAGGCTGGCCGCGGGCACGGTACTGCGTTCGAGGAATGTCAGCACGGAGATCAACACCGTCTTCCAAAACGTCGTCGACCTGCTGAAGATGATCGATCCGGTCAAGTTGAACGCGGTGCTGACCGCGGTGGCCGACGGCGTACGCGGCCAAGGTCAACGCATGGGTGAGGCGACCACCGGCCTCAATGAAGTCCTGCAGGCGCTCAACGCGCGCAGCGAAACCATCCGCACCGACTGGCGCGCCTTCAAGAGCTTCAACGACACCTATGACGCGGCCGCCCGCGACATCCTGTCGATCCTCAACGCCGCGAGCACCACCAGCACCACGGTGGTGAATCATTCGAAAACGCTGGATTCGTTGCTGCTCAACGCCATCGGCTTCGCCAACGCCGGGACCAATCTGCTCGGCACCAGCAGGGACAACCTCGTCGGCGCGGTCAACACGCTGGAGCCCACGACGAACCTGCTGCACAAGTACAGCCCGGAATACACCTGCTTTCTGCAGGGAACCAAGTGGTACCTGGACAACGGGGGCTACGCGGCGTGGGGCGGCGCCGACGGCCGCACTCTGCAGCTCGACGTTGCGCTCTTGTTGGGCAACGATCCTTACGTCTTTCCCGACAACCTGCCCCTCGTGGCGGCCAAGGGCGGACCCGGAGGGAAACCGGGCTGTGGATCGCTGCCGGACGCCAGCAAGAACTTCCCGGTGCGCGAGCTCGTCACCAATACGGGTTGGGGGACCGGGCTGGACATCCGGCCCAACCCCGGCATCGGGCAACCCTGCTGGGCGGATTATTTCCCGGTGACCCGCGGCCTGCCCCAGCCGCCCTCGATCCGCCAGTGCATCCCGGGGCCCGCGATCGGGCCGGTCCCGTACCCCGGGGCACCGCCGTTCGGGGCCGCGCTCTACGGGCCCGGCGGGGTGCCGCTGTGGCCAGGGGTGCCCCCGGCCGCACCGCCAGGCGGCGAGCCCGCCGCGCCGCCACCCGCCGAACCTGGGCCGCCGGCACCGTGACCCACGACGATCCAAGCGAGCAGGAGAAGATGCGATGCGGGAAAACCTGAGGGGCGTCGTGATGCGCCTCGGCGTCTTCCTGGCGGTTTGCCTGCTGGCCGCGTTCGCACTGGTCGCCATTTTCGGGCAGCTCCGCTTCGGTGAAGGCAAGACCTACAGCGCCGTATTCAGCAACGTGTCCAACCTGCGGGAGGGCAAGCTGGTCCGCATCGCCGGGGTTGAGGTCGGCAAAGTCAAGACCATCTCCATTAACCCCGATGCGACCGTGCGGGTCGAGTTCACCGCCGACGACACCGTCACCCTCACGGAAGGAACCCGGGCGGTGATCCGCTACGACAACCTGTTCGGCGACCGCTACCTGGCGCTCGAGGAGGGCACCGGGGGACTGCGGGTCCTCGGTGCGGGCCAGACGATTCCGTTGGCACGCACCCAACCCGCGCTCGATTTGGATGCGCTGATCGGCGGTTTCAAGCCGCTGTTTCGTGCCCTGAACCCCGAGCAGGTCAACGCGCTGAGTGGACAGTTGCTGCAGGCGTTTCAGGGCCAGGGTCCCACTATCGCGTCGTTTCTCAGCCAGGCCGCCGCAGTGACCAACACCCTGGCCGACCGGGACCAGCTGATCGGACAGGTGATCACCAACCTCAATGTGGTGCTGGGTTCGCTGGGCGGGCAGACGGACCGGCTGGACAAGGCGGTCGTCTCGCTCTCGCAGTTGATTCGCGGGCTGGCGGAACGCAAGACCGACATCTCCAACGCGGTCGCCTACACCAACGCCGCCGCCGGCTCGGTCGCCGACCTGCTGTCGCAGGCGCGTGCGCCGTTTTCGAAGGTGGTGCACGAGACGGACCGCGTGGCGGCCCTCGGGGTAGCCGATCACGACTACCTCGACAACCTGCTCAACACGCTGCCCGACAAGTATCACGCGCTGGTCCGCCAGGGCATCTATGGCGACTACTTCGCCTTCTACTTCTGCGACGTCGTGCTCAAGGTCAACGGCAAGGGCGGCCAGCCGGTCTACATCAAGCTGGCCGGTCAGCCCACGGGGCGGTGCGCGCCGAAATGAAAGCCTTCTCCGAGCGCAACCGGCTCACCGTCGGCACCGTGGGCATCCTGGCCGTCTGCGCGATCGTGGTGGCCGCCCTGCAGTATCAAAAGCTGCCCTTCTTCAACCAGGGCAAGGAAGTCTCCGCCTACTTCGCCGACGCCGGCGGACTGCGGACGGGTAATAGCGTCGAAGTCTCCGGTTATCCGGTGGGCAAGGTGTCCAGCATCGAACTTGACGGGCCCGGCGTCCTGGTTACGTTCAAGGTTGCCAAGAACATTCGACTCGGGGATCGCACCGAGGCGTCGATCAAGACCAAGGGCCTGCTGGGCAGCAAGATTCTTGACGTCCTACCCCGCGGTGACGGCCACCTCAACGGGCCGATCCCCATCGAGCGGACCATCTCGCCGTACCAGCTACCCGAAGCCCTGGGTGATCTGGCCACCACCATCAGCGGCCTGAACACCCAGCAGCTGTCGGGATCGCTGGACACCTTGGCGCAAACCTTCGCGGCGACTCCGCCGGACCTGCGGAATGCGCTACAGGGTGTGGCGCGGCTGGCGCAAACCCTCGATGATCGCGACGCGCAACTGCGCAACCTGCTCAGCAACGCGGCCAAGGCGACCGGAGTGCTGGCCAAGCGCACCGACCAGATCGTGGGCCTGGTGCGCGACACCAACGCGCTGCTGGCTCAGCTGCGCACGCAGAGCGCCGCCCTGAATCAGATCTGGGCGAACATCACGGCGGTGTCGCGGCAACTGCAGGGTTTCATCGCCGAGAACCGCCAGCAGCTGCGTCCGGCGCTGGACAAGCTCAACGGGGTGCTGGCGATCGTCGAACAACGCAAGGAACGCATCCAGCAGGCCATCCCGCTGATCAACACGTATGTGTTGTCGCTCGGTGAATCGGTGTCGTCGGGCCCGTTCTTCAAGGCATACGTGGTGAATCTGCTGCCGGGCCAGTTCGTGCAGCCGTTCATCGGGGCCGCCTTCTCCGACCTCGGGCTGGACCCGGCCACGCTGCTGCCCTCCCAGCTCACCGACCCGCAACTCGGCCAGCCCGGGACTCCGGCGTTGCCGTTGCCGTACCCGCGGACCGGTCAGGGCGGCCCGCCGCGGTTGAACCTGCCCGACGCGATCACCGGCAACCCCGGCGACCCGCGCTATCCCTACCGGCCGGAGCCGCCGGCGCCGCCACCGGGCGGGCCGCCTCCCGGACCGCCCGCGGTGGCACCGCCGAGCGTGCGGTCCACCCCCGAGCCGACCCCCTCACCGGTCTTCGTACCGGCGCCCGGTGAGGTGCCGTCTCCGCAGCAGCCTGGAGGCCGAGGGTGAGCGCGGGAATTCGACAACGCCGCGTCATGCTGGCGGCCACCCTGGTGGTGGTGCTCGTCGCCGGGGTGTTCGCGCTGGTGCGGGCCGGCGATCACGCCGCGCGAAACGTCGTGACCGCCTACTTCGACAACAGCAATGGCGTGTTCGCCGGGGACGACGTACGCATTCGGGGCGTGCCGGTGGGCAAGATCGTCAAGATCGAGCCGCAGCCTTCGCGCGCCAAGATCACGTTCTGGTTCGACCGCAGGCACAAGGTGCCCGCCGACGCCAAGGCCGCGATTCTGTCGCCGCAGCTGGTCACCGGCCGCGCTATCCAACTCACGCCGCCCTACGCCGGCGGCCCGACGATGGGCGACGGCGCCGTCGTCCCCCAGGAGCGCACCGCCGTCCCGATCGAGTGGGATGACCTGCGGATCCAGCTTCAACGGGTGACCGAGCTGCTCAAGCCGACCCAGCCGGGCGGTGTCAGCACGCTGGGCTCCCTGATCAATACCGCCGCCGACAACCTGCGCGGGCAGGGGCCCACCATCCGCAACACGATCGTCAAACTGTCGCAGACCGTATCCGCGCTCGGCGACCACAGCAAAGACATCTTCGCCACCTTCAGGGACCTCTCGACGCTGGTGTCGGCCTTGCATGACAGCGCGGACCTGCTCGAGCAGCTCAACCGCAACATGGCGGCCGTCTCGTCGCTGCTGGCCGATGACCCGAACAAGGTCGGTCAGTCCGTCGAAGCCCTCAACGCGGTCGTCGCCGACGTGCGAAGTTTCACCGCCGACAACCGCGAGGCGGTCGGTACCGCGTCGGACAAACTCGCGTCGATCACCAACGCGCTGGTCGCCAGCCTCGACGACATCAAGCAGACCCTGCACATCGGCCCGACGGTGTTGCAGGACTTCAACAACATCTTCGAGCCGTCCAACGGCGCGCTGACCGGTGCGCTGGCCGGCAACAACATGGCCAACCCGATCGCGTTCCTGTGCGGAGCGGTGCAGGCCGCCTCCCGGCTGGGCGGCGAGCAAGCGGCGAAACTCTGCGCGCAGTACATGGCGCCGATTTTCAAGAACCGCCAATACAACTACCCGCCGTTGGGCGAGGACCTGTTCGTCGGCCCACAGGCCAGGCCCAACGAGGTCACCTTCAGCGAGGAATGGATGCGGCCAGATTTCGTGCCGCCGGCCGTGCCCGGGCCGCCGCCGCCTGCCGCGCCCGGTCCGCCGCCTGCCGCGCCCGGTCCGTCGCCCCCGGCGCCCGCCGGTCCCGCGGCGGGTCTGCGCGGAATGATGCTCCCACCAGGGGCCGGCCCATGACCGTCGGCCGGCGCCGTGGGTCGGTGCTCCTCGTCATCCTGGTGCTTGCCGCGGCAGCCCTGTCCGGCTGCGGTTGGCACGGGCTGAACTCGCTGTCGCTGCCGGGCACGCAGGGCAACGGCGCGGGCGCGTTCACCATCCAGGCGCAGATGCCCGACGTCAACAACATCCAGCCCAACTCCCGGGTGCGCGTCGCGGACGTCACGGTCGGTCACGTGACCAAGATCGAGCGTCAAGGCTGGCACGCGCTGGTGAGCATGCGGCTCAACAGCGATGTCGCCCTGCCGGCCAACGCGACCGCCAAGATCGGCACCACCAGCCTGCTGGGTTCCTACCACATCGAGCTGGAGTTGCCGAAAAGCGAAGCGCCTCAGGGCAAACTGCGTGACGGCTCGCTGATCCCGTTGTCGCACGGCGGCGCGTACCCGAACACCGAGCAGACACTGGCGGCGCTGTCTCTGGTGCTCAACGGCGGCGGAATTGGGCAGGTGCAGGACATCACCGAGGCGTTCAGCACGGCGTTCCGTGGCCGTGAGGGCGATCTGCGCAGCCTGATCGGGCAGCTCGACAAATTCACCACCTATCTCAACGACCAGTCCGGTGACATCATCGCGGCCACCGAGAGCCTCAACCGGCTGGTCGGAAAGTTCGCCGAGCAGCAGCCCGTCGTGGATCGGGCGCTGGCGACCATCCCCGACGCGCTCGCCGTGCTCAGCAACGAGCGGGCCAACCTCGTCGAGGCCGCCGACCGGCTGGGCAAGTTCAGCGCCCTGACCGTGGACTCGGTCAACAAGACCAAAGCGAACCTGGTCAAGGAGTTGAGGGAGCTCGGCCCCGTGCTGGAGTCGCTGGCCAACGCCGGACCGGCCATGACCAGGGCGCTGAGCCTGCTGCTGACTTTCCCGTTCCCCAACGAAACCTTCGAGAATTTCCAGCGCGGTGACTACGCCAACCTGACGGCCATCATCGACCTCACCCTCAGCCGAATCGACCAGGGCTTGTTCACCGGCACCCGGTGGGAATGCCACCTCACCCAGCTCGAGCTGCAGTGGGGCCGCACGATCGGGCAGTTCCCCAGCCCGTGCACCTCCGGCTACCGGGGCACTCCCGGCAATCCGCTGTCGATTCCGTACCGCTGGGATCAGGGGCCCTAGATGCATCTGCACCGTCGAGTCAAGATCCAGCTGGCCATCTTCAGCGTGATCGCGCTGATCGCGCTGTTGGTGATGTCGCTGCACTTCGTGAAGCTTCCGGCGATGCTGTTCGGCGTCGGCCGCTACACCGTGCGGGTGGAATTGCCGGAATCCGGCGGCCTGTACGGCACGGGCAACGTCACCTACCGCGGAACCGAAGTGGGCCAGGTGCAATCCGTGCATCTGACCGATTCCGGCGTCGAAGCGGTGTTGTCACTGAAATCCGGTATCGGCATTCCCTCGGACCTCAAGGCCGAGGTGCACAGCCAGTCCGCGGTCGGCGAGTCGTACATCGAGTTCCTGCCGCGCAACGGCACCTCGCCGCCGCTGAAGGACGGGGACGTCATTCGCCGGGCCGACACCTCGGTCCCGCCCAACATCAACACCCTGCTGAGCGCCGCCAACTCCGCGTTGCAGGCGATTCCCCACGACAACCTGCAGACCGTCATCGACGAGTCCTACACCGCGGTCGGTGGGCTCGGCCCGGAACTGTCCCGGCTGGTAGCCGGGACGTCCAACCTGGCGATCGATGCCCGCCAGAATCTGGACCCATTGCTCGCATTGATCGACCGGTCGCGGCCGGTGCTGAATTCGCAGACCCGCACTTCGGACGAGATCGCGGGGTGGGCATCACATCTGGCCACTGTGACCAGGGAGTTGCAGACGCACGACGGCGCGGTCGCGGGAACCGTCGAGCAGGCAGGTCCGGCGTTCGCGGAGATGAGTCAACTGATCGATCGGGTGCAGCCGACGCTGCCCATCCTGCTGGCCAACCTCGTCAGCATCGGCCAGGTCGCGTTGACCTACCAGAACGACATCGAGCAGCTGCTGGTGATTTTCCCGATGTCTATCAGCGCCGAACAGGCCGGCATCTTGGGCAACCTGAACACCAAGCAGCCCTACCACGGCCAATACCTGAGCTTCAATCTCAACCTCAACCTGCCGCCGCCGTGCACCACCGGATTCCTGCCCGCCCAGCAGCAACGGATTCCGACCTTCGAGGACTACCCGCAACGACCCGCCGGCGACCTGTACTGCCGGGTGCCGCAGGACTCGATGCTCAACGTGCGGGGGGCCCGGAACATCCCGTGCGAAACCGTGCCCGGCAAGCGTGCACCCACGGTCAAGCTGTGCGAGAGCAACCAGCAATACGTGCCGCTCAACGACGGCTGGAACTGGAAGGGCGACCCCAACGCGACGCTGTCCGGCCAGGGCATCCCGCAGTTGGCGCCCGGGGCGGCGCCGCCAGGCGCGGGACCGCCCGCACCGGGCCCGGCCCCGCCACCGGTCGCCGCGGCTCAGTACGACCCGGCCACCGGCACCTACATCGGACCCGACGGGCACCAGTACACCCGCTCCGATCTCGCGCACGCGGCGCAGAAGGACAGGACGTGGCAATCGATGCTGCTACCGCCGCCGGCACCGTGACGGTTCCGGCGCAACGGCTCACAACGCACGAACAGGACGGAGGACGGCATGACCGTAGTAAGTGATCCGGTACCGGATCTCGACGACGACCTCGACGACGACATTGGCGACGACGTTGGCGAAATCGAGGACGGCTCGCCCGATTCCGCGGCCGACGACGCCGACGATGACACCGCCGACGACGCGGATGACACGCCCGCGGCCAAGACCAGACGACCCCGGTCGGCGCAGCGGCGGGCCGCGGTGTTCGGCGTGGCCCTCATTGTTGCCCTGGCGGCACTGGGCGGCTGGTGGGGGTATCGGCTGCACCAGGCTCAGCAGGTCCAGGCACAGCGAAACCAGTTCATCCAGGTCGCCAGGCAGGGTGCACTGAACTTGACCACCATCGACTGGCAGCACGCCGAGGCCGACGTGCACCGCATCCTGGACGGCGCGACGGGGGAGTTCTACAACGACTTCGCCAAGCGGTCCCAGCCGTTCATCGAGGTGCTGCAGCAAGCCAAGGCGAGCACCGTCGGCAGGATAACGGAGGCCGGACTGGAATCGGAGACGGCCGACGGCGCCCAAATTCTGGTGTCCGTGGCCGTGCAGACGTCCAATGCCGGTGAACCCGATCCGGTTACCCGGGCCTGGCGGATGCGGATCGCCGTGCGCAAGGTGGGCGACCAGGTCAAGGTTTCCAACGTCGGGTTCGTGTCATGATCCGGGTGACGGCACGCCGTGCCGGTAAGCGCAAGGACGTCGACGACGACGTCGACATCAACGACGTCGCGGAGGCGATCGCGCCGGACGGACACATGGACGCCCGGCCGTCGCGCCGCCGGCGTCGCATCGGCTACGGGCGGGTGATCGTCTTTGTGGCGCTGCCCGTCCTGGCACTGCTGATCACGCCGGTCGTGGGCTTCCTCAAGTGGCAGGCCGAGTCTGCGCGAGGCGCCGCGACCGCGCGCACAGAATCGGTCCGTGCGGCCACCGACGGCACGATTGCGCTGTTGTCGTACCGTCCGGACACCGTACAGTCCGACCTCGACGCCGCGCGGGGCCGGCTGACGGGCACATTCCTGCAGGCCTACACCTCGCTGACCCGCGATGTCGTGATCCCCGGGGCGAAGAAGAAGCAGATCTCCGCCGTGGCCACGGTTCCGGCCGCCGCGTCGACGTCCGTGAGCCCGAACCATGCCGTCGTCCTGCTGTTCGTCAACCAGACCATCATCGTCGGCCAGGACGCCCCGACGAGTAGCTCGTCGAGCGTTCGGGTCGGCCTCGACAGGGTCGGCGGGCGGTGGCTGATCTCGCAGTTCGACCCGGTCTGAGCCCGTGAAAATGCACCGCTACCCCTCTCGGATGTGGGAAAGGTTGCTCGCGAGCGCAGCTTTCGCGTGCGCGGCACTCTTCGGGACCGTCCCGTGCGCGAGTGCGGACACGGTGGCCTACCTGGTCAACGTGACGATGCGTCCGGGCTACCACTTCGCCAGCGCCGAGGCCGCCTTGGACTACGGGCATGCACTCTGCGACAAGGTGTCTGCGGGCCGAACCTATGCACAGGTCATGCGTGGGGTGAAGGCCGACTTCGACACCTCCGACGAATTCCAGGCGTCGTACCTGATCTCGCAGGCCATCAACGAGCTCTGTCCCGAGCTGATCTGGCAGCTGCGGAACTCCGCCGCGAACTACCGGCCCCCGGGCGCCGGCGGCTGACGGACCCGACGGAAAGGGAAACTGACATGGGAAATCGAGAGTTCATCGTGGCGGCGTTGCTCGTGGTGGCGGCCGGCGCCGCGGTGGGCATGCCCGCCGCGAACGCTGACAACAAGCGGCTCAATGACAGCGTGGTCGCCAACGTGTTCACGATTCAGCATCAGGCCGGCTGCGCCAACGACGTCAGGATCAACCCGCAGCTGCAACTGGCCGCGCAATGGCACACCCTCGATGTCCTCAACAACCGAAACCTCGACGGCGACATCGGTTCTGACGGGTCCGACCCGCAGGGCCGGGCCAACGCCGCCGGCTTCCGCGGCGGTGTGGCCGAGACCGTCGCGATCAATCCCGCGCTGGCGATCAGTGGCGTCGAGCTGATGAACCAGTGGCATTCCAACCCCGCGTATCTCGCGATCATGTCCGACTGTGCACACAACCAGATCGGAGTGTGGTCGGAAAGCAGCGTGGACCGCACGGTCGTGGTGGCGGTCTACGGGCACTCGGAGGCTCCGGCCCGCAGCGCCGCGGTCGGGCCGCAAAACGGCCCGCCTCCCGTTGTGGTTCTGCAGGAGAACGTTCCGCTCGACCCCGCCCCCGACTACGACGCGAGCGACGAGATCGAATACGCCGTCAACTGGTTCCCGTGGATCCTGCGCGGCGTGTACCCGCCGCCGGCCATGCCGCCGCGATAGCGCTTCGGCCCAACGGCACGGCCGCTGGCTAGCGGGGGACTAGCGCGTGTTGACCAGACTTCCGCCCGTGGGTTCCGACGTGGTGGGCGACTCCGGCGGCAGGACCGACGCGGCGATGCGCACGAGCGCCACCGCGAGGCCGATACTTGTCGCCGTTGCTGCCGCGATCAGCGGTTTCGAGGTGTGCGCAAGATGAACGGCGACGATGGTGGGCCAGCCCGCGCCGAAGTTGACGCCGAAGAAGGTGCACGGGAACAGCACCAGCACGCCCAGCAGCTGCCACGGATTAGTGCAGCGGGCACGTAGTTGCGATGCGGCCGCGGCGAAACAGATCACTTGCGCGGCTTCCAGAACGCCGATCACCAACGGGTACTGGAAGGTACGAAACACATGAGGACCCCAGTAGCTGTACAGGCCGCCGTTGATCCCGATGATCTCGAACGTGGCCGATTCGAGAAATGAGATGCCGGCCCAGGCGAAGAGCCCGCGCCGTGTGATCCTGCCGCGTGCGATCTGACGCGAGATGTAGATAGCCGGGGCCGCGTACAGCACCGCATATCCACTATGGGTCCAGATCGGTTGCGGGATGTCGAAAGCGGTGAAATGCGTCCACATGCCGGTCGTGGAGTAGAAGTACAGCATCATCGCCACGTCGTAGAGCGGCTCGGCGAACGCTCCGATCAACGCCGCCAGCACCATCAGCGCATACACGGGCGTGCGTTCGCGCACACCCATCCGTATCGCGATCACCAGCAGCGCTGCGGTCAGCCCCCAGCTGAGGTCGGTCAGGATCGCTTGCGTGGTGAGGTTCAATTCGTGATCGATCGGCGGCACGGGGTCACCGTATGCGATCACGCGCCGTTTCGCGTCCCCCAATCAGAGGAATTTCCTCCCTGACCGGAGGGACGCGGTGACGGCGGGAACCGTTGCGGGTCAACGTGCCTCGGTGCGCAACCCGACGAGGGCGCGGCGGGCCTCGGGCACTTGCACGGCGAGCGCCTGCCCCCGGTTCTCCGTCTCCAGGGCCGACTGGAAGGAGTTGTTCTCCATCCCGCGGACCAAGGCGTTCTTGGTGGAGCGGATGGCGCTGTCCGGATTGCACCCGATGGCTTCGGCCAACTCGATCGCCGCGTCGAGCGCGGGCTTGTCGCTGAGTCGGTCGGCCAGGCCGATCCGCGCCGCCTCCGCGGCCCGCACGGTGCGCCCGGTGAATGCCAGCTCGGCGGCGCGGCCGGGACCGATGATCCGGACCAGGTTCCACGACGTGCCCAGCTCTCCGATGGACAGCCCGATCCGCACGAATCCTGCGCTGAAACTCGCGGTCTGGTCGGCGATCCGGATGTCGGCCGCCAGCGCGAGGGACAGGCCGCCGCCGGCGGCGGGCCCGCTCACCGCGGCGATCACCGGATAGGGCAGCGCGCGCAACCCGGTGGACCCGGCGGCCGCCGTCTCGACCAGATCGGTGAACTCGGACACCGACATCCGCGTGAGCACGTCGACCTCGGCGAGGTCGAAGCCGGTGCAGAATGTCTTGCCCCCCGCCCCGGTGATGATCAGCGCCCGCAGCGGCGCGTTGCGTAAGACGGCAGTGGCCCAGGCGATTTCGCCGAACATCTCGACGGTCTGCGAGTTGCCGCGGTCCGGTCGGTTCACCGACATCACCACGATGTCGGGTCCGTGCTGGTGGAATGCCAGGGTGTGGGCGGTCCGCAACTCGTCGAGAACGTCGGGCAGCGCGCGCCGCGACACCCGGTTCCAGCGGGTGGTCGTCGTGCTCATGGTCATCGCCCCGAGAAGTTCGGTGCGCGCTTGCTTTTGAAGGCCGCCAGCGCCTCGCTCATGTCGTCACAGCGCGTGAGGAGCGCCTGCCCGCGGTTTTCCAGTTCGAGCGCCGCCGCAAACGACGCGACTTCCAGATTCGCCTGCAGCGCCCGCTTCGACATTCGGATCCCACCGGGGGAGTTCGCGCAGATTTGTCGCGCCAGGTCCAGCGTCTGCTCCAGCAGGTCGTCGGCGCCGGTAACGCGGTTGAGCAGACCGAGCCGTTCGGCCTCGTCGGCTTCGACGATGCGTCCGGTGAAGCCGATCTCCGCCGCCGCGGACGGCCCGATCAGGCGCGGCAGCAGCCAGGAGGCACCCAGATCGCCCGCTGACAGGCCGATCCGCACGAACGCGGCGTTGAACTTCGCCGCGGGCGACCCCAGCCGGATATCTGCCATCAGCGACAGCGACATGCCCCCGCCGGCGGCGGGGCCGTTGACCGCCGCAATCACCGGAACCGGGATGGCCCGCACCGCGCTCAACGCCCGGGCGGCGCGCTCCTGGCGGTCCAGCATCCCCAGCGCCGACAGCGACGCCAGTTCCTCGGCCTCGTCGAGGTCGTAGCCGGCGCAGAACGCCTTGCCGGCGCCGGTGATCAGCACGACGCGGACGTCGCGGTCATCGCTGATCGCACGGGCCAGCGATCCCAGCTCGTCGAACATGAGCACGGTCATCGCGTTGAACCGATCCGGCCGGTCGAGGGTGATTTGCACCACGCCGTCAGCCGTGGACTCGACACGCAGCGTCTGGGTAGCCTGCTCGAGGTCGATCATGGTTTTTTCCAATCGTGCTGTGGATCAAGCGAATTGCGGGGCGCGCTTGTCGATGAACGCGCTGAGTCCCTCGATCGCCTCGCCCTGCTCGAATAGGTGCTGTATCTGCTCGACTTCGAAACCCAAGCCGTCGGCCAGGGGGCGGTCGTAGGCCGCGTCGACGGTTCGCACCACGGCCATCTGTGCGGGCGTCGACAGCGCTGCCAACTCGTTGGCCAACTGGCGCGCCGCCACGCGGACCGGGGTGTCCCCTCCGGCGAGGCGATCGATGAGGCCGATCGACAACGCCTCGTCCGCCGCGACCTGACGGCCGGTGAGCATGAGGTCCAGCGCCCGGCCCCGGCCGATCAGGCGGGGGAGGCGCTGGGTGCCCCCGGCGCCGGGGATCAGGCCGAGTTTGACCTCAGGGAGGCCCAGCCGCGACCGAGCGGAGGCGACCCGCAGTGTGCACGCCATCGCCAATTCGAGGCCGCCGCCCAGGGCCAGCCCGTCGATGGCGGCCACCGAGATCAGTGGCAGGGCAGCGAGGCGTTCGACGGCACCGCGCAGCGTATCGCCGTACTCACGAAACGATGCCGCGTCGACCGTGGACATGTGCTTGATGTCGGCGCCGGCGGCGAAGAAGCCGTCCACCGCCGACGCCACGACGACGACCTTGGCGCCGACCGCCTCGACGTAGTCGAGCGCCTGGTGCACACCGGTGATGATCTCCAGCCCAAGTGCGTTGGCCGGGCGGCTGTCCAGCACGATCTCGACGACTGCGCCGTCCCGGTTCCACGCCACGGCCTGTCGAGTTTGTGGGTTCGCCACGAGATCTCCTTTGCTCTCTGGGGATTGGGTCAGGCCATGGTCAGTCCGCCGCTGACGGACAGGGTCTGGCCGGTGATGTACTCCGCGGCGTCCGACGCGAAAAAGGCGACGGCGGCGGCGATGTCGGAGGGCCGGCCCAGCCGCTTCATGGGCACCGAGCGGGTCATCCCGCCGATCACCTTGTCGGCCTCCTGGCCCGAGCTGTCGGCGAACTTGCGCAGCGCGGGTGTGTCGGTGGGGCCGGGGCACACGACGTTTGCGGTGACGCCCTTGGTCGCCACCTCTCGGGCGAGGGTCTTGGTGAACGCGATGATGCCGCCCTTGGCGCCGGAGTAGACCGCCTCCAGTGACGAGCCGACGCGCCCGGCATCAGAACCGATGTTGATCACCCGGCCGAAGCCGCGTTCCACCATGCCGGGCACGACGGTGTGGATGACACGCAGCGCTCCCTTGAAGTTGATGTCGATGATCTTGTCCCAGAACTCTTCCGAGGTCTTGAGGAACGGCATGAAGTCGTCCCAGCCGGCGTTGTTCACCACGATCTCGATGTCGCCGAGTTCGGCGGCGACGGTCTGCACCGCGCCGCGAACCGATTCGGTGCTGGTGACGTCGACGTGGACGGCGATGGCCTCACCGCCCGCTGCCGCGATGCGCTTAGCGGTGGCTTCCGCCGCTTCGAGGTTCAGGTCGGCGACAGCGACCCGGAAACCGCTGGCGCCCAGCGTCTCCGAGATGCCTTCGCCGATCCCCTGGGCTCCGCCGGTGACGAATGCGACGCGGTGGCTCATAGGTGTGTCTCCTTGCAGTGGTGGGTGGTGGAGCTAGTGGCAGGACGGTGCGTGCGGGTTCGGTGTCCAGTCGATCGGCCCCGCGACGATGGAATGACTGGTCAGCTTGCGGCCCAGCACATCCTGCGCGGCGCGGGCCGCATCGATCAGGGCCGGCAGCGCCACTCCCGTGGCGACACCCATCTCCTCGAACATGCTGATCAAATCCTCGGAAGCGATGTTTCCGGTGGACCCCGCCGGCACCGGGCAACCGCCGAGTTCGCCGAAGCTGGACTCGAAGCTGGTGCAGCCGGCCTGCAGCGCGGCGTACGCGTTGGCCAGGCCCTGGCCGCGGGTGTTGTGGAAGTGGGCGGTTACCTCGACCCCGGGCAGCCGCTCGATGGCCGCGGCGAAGAATTCGCCGACGTAGGCGGGGTTGGCCATCCCGGTGGTATCGCCGAAGCCGACCTCGGTGGCGCCCGCGGCTGCGAACTGCTCGGCCAGGTCGAGCACCCGCTTCATCGGCACCTTTCCCTCGAACGGGCAGCCGTAGGAGGTGGCGATGACGGCGGCGCAGCGCAGATCCTCGGCGACGATGCGCTTGGTGATGATCTCGTTGTCTGCCATGGATTCGGCGATGGTGCGGTTCACGTTCTTCTTGTTGTGGGTCTCCGACGCGCTGACGAAGATCGCCACCTCCGAGAAGGTTTCCCGCACCTTCAGCGCGTTGTCGAGTCCCTTGCTGTTGGGGACCAGCACCATCAGCGACACGTGCTCGGGCACCTCGACGCCACGCAGCACCTCGACGCCGTCGGACAGCTGGGGGATCACGTCGGGTCGCACGAAGCTGGCCACCTCGATGCGCCGCAACCCCGTGCGGCCCAACCGGTTGATCAGGTCGATCTTGTCGGCCGTGGCGATCGTCTCCGGCTCGTTCTGGAACCCGTCCCTGGGGCCGACCTCGCGGATATCGACATGCGCGGGCAGTCCGCTCACAGTGTGCTCCCTTCCTGCTCGATCTGATCACGGAACCTGGGGTCGGCGATCTCGATCAATCGTCGCGCTCGTTCCCGCAGGCTGCAGCCGCGCAGCTGGGCGACGCCATATTCGGTGACTACGGTGTCGACGTCGGAGCGCGCGGTGGTGACCACCCCGCCCTCGAGGGCGGCCTTGATGGTGGACCTGCCGCCGGACGTGGCCCGCAGCGCGATGATGGACCGTTTGCCGGTGAGCGCGGCGGCGCGGGTGAAGTCGACCTGGCCGCCGACGGCGCCGACGTACACGCCGTGGCTGACCTCCGCGCCGACCTGGCCGCTCAGGTCGACCTCAACGGCGAAGTTCACCGAAACCAGCGATCGCAGCTGCGAAAGCACCTGCGGGCTATGGGTATAACTGGTCGGCAGGAACCTGGCAGGCAGCTCGGACAACCGGTTGTACAGTTCGGCCGACCCCAGCGCCGTGCCGGCCACGATCAGGCCCGGGTCGATCTCCTTGCGGCGTCCGGTCGCCACCCCTTTGTCGACCAGCCGCAGCATGCCGTCGGTGACCATGCCCGTATGGAACCCGAGGTCCTCGTGCTCGGCCAGCGCATCCAGTATCGCGGTCCCCAGCGAACCGACCCCCAGCTGCACGGTGTCGCCGTCGTCGATCAGGTCGACGACATGCGCGGCGATGCGCCGCTCGGTGGCTCCCGGCGCGCGGGTGGGATCTTCGGCCAGCGGCCGGTCGGTGGTGATGGTCGCGGCGAACCGGTCGATCGGGATTCGCGGACTACCAACGGTTTCCGGCATCCGCGCGTTGATCTCGGCGATCAGCACCGGCGTGTGGTCGATCGCGTCGGCCACGTAGTCGACGCCGATGCCCAGTGAGCACGTGCCGTCCCGGTCGGGCGGGGACACCTGGAGCAGGCCCACGTCGCACGGCAGCCGGCGCTCGGCGAACATCCGCGGTAGCGCCGAGTAGTGGCACGGCACCACGTCCAGGCGTCCGGAGCGGCTCAATTCGCGGAGCTCGCCGAGCCCGCCGTAGGACACCATGGACATCCGGCCCGGCATCGTGATGGCCAGTTGGTCGTTCCAGCTCAGCCCGGTGAAGGCCCGAATCGGGCCGATCTTGGGATTCTGCCGGATCAGGGCGTCGACGAGGGGACGCGGCTCCGCGGCGGCCTGGCCCCACCAGACGCCGTCACCCCGGGACAGGAACTTGCCGAAATCGATCACGTCGACACCCGCTGGATCAGTGTCGCCGTCCCCAGACCTCCCCCGCAGCACATCGTGATCAGGCCGAGGTCGGCCTCGCGCCGCTCCAATTCGGCGACCAGGGTGGCGGTCAGCCGGGCGCCGGTGGCGCCCACCGCGTGGCCCAGCGCGATCGCGCCGCCGTTGACGTTGACACGGTCGGCGGCCGGGTTCAGCTCGCGCTGCCAGGCCAGCACCACCGACGAGAACGCCTCGTTGACCTCGAACAGGTCGATGTCGTCCACGGTGATAGCGTTGCGCTGCAATAGCTTCCGGGTGGCGGGGATGGGCCCGGTCAGCATGATCACCGGATCGACCCCGACGGTGGTCTGGTCGACGATGCGGGCCCGTGGTCGCAGCCCGAGGCGTCGTACGGCGGCCCCGGAGCACAGCAGCACCGCGGCAGCGCCGTCGCTGATGGGCGAGGAGGACCCCGCCGTGATCCGACCGTTCTGCTTGCGGAACACCGGCTTGAGGTTGGCCAGGGTCTCCACTGTGGTCTCGGGGCGCACACACTGATCGGAAAGCCGGGTCTCGCCGTCGAGCACCAGTGGCACCATCTCGGCGAGGAACCGGCCGTCGGCGATGGCCTTGGCGGCACTCTGGTGCGACTGCGCGGCGAATGCGTCCATGTCGACACGGTCTATGTGCCAGCGGTCGGCGATCAGTTCGGCGCTTTCGCCTTGGTGCACAAAGCCGTACCGCTCGCGCAACGCGGCCGGCCACGGGTCTCCGTACAGTTCGGAGATCTTGCCCGGTGAGTCGATGGGCACGTGTCCCATGTGTTCCACGCCCCCGGCGATCACGACGTCATGCGTGCCGGAGGCCACCAGGGCCGCGCCCATGGCAAGCGCGGTCTGCGCGGACCCGCAGCGCCGGTCCAGCGTGGTGGCGGGCACCTCCGCCGGGTAGCCCGCCTGCAGCCACGCGTTGCGTGCGATGTTGCGGGACTGTTCGCCGAACGGTGCGGTGCAACCGATCACCAGATCCTCGACCATCGCGGGATCGATGCCGGTGCGCCCGACTAATTCGGTGTAGCAGGCGCCGAGTATCGCGTTGGGGTGGGTATCGCGGTACCAGCCGCGCTCGGGATGCGAACGGCCGGTGGGGGTGCGCACCGCCTCCACGATGTACACGACACGGCCGGTCACGGCGAACGGTCCGGTTACGGTGCGGCCCATCAGATCACCGTCCCGCCGTCGACCGGCAGCACCTGGCCGGTGATATAGGACGCGGCGTCGGAGGCGAGGAACACGAACACCGGCGCAATCTCGTCGGGAAAGGCCCAGCGACCCAATGGGATCCGGGCGAGTGTCTTGGCGGCAAGCTTCTCGTTGCTGCGGATGTTCTCGGTCATGGCGGTGGCGGCCAGCGGCGCGACGGCGTTGACGGTGATGGCTTTGCGGGCCAGTTCGCGCGCCAATGACTTGGTCAGCCCGATGATCCCGGCCTTGGCGGCGCCGTAGTTGGCCTGTCCGATGGTCCCGGTGAGGCCCGCGGCGGAGGTGACGTTGATGATGCGGCCGGTGCCGTCGGTGGGCAGGTGCGGCAGCGCGGCCTGGCTGCACACGAAGCTGCCCAGCAGATGGATGTCGACGATGCGGCGGAAGTTCTCCTCCGACAGGTCGGCAAACATGGCCGGCGCGATCGCGCCCGCGTTGTTGACCAGGATGTGCAGCGCGCCGTCGCCGAGTTCCGCTGCGGCTGCGGCGGCTTCGGCCGCGGCGGCCGAATCTCTGACGTCCAGGACGAATGGCGCCGCGGTGCCACCACCGGCCACGATGGATTCCGCGGTCGCGACGGCGGCGTCCTTGTCGATGTCGGTGACCAGGACCGCGGCCCCGGCCGCGGAGAACGCCCGGGCGATCGCCTCTCCGACGCCGCCGCCCGCCCCGGTGACCAGCGCCGACCGGCCGTCGAGGCGGAACACGTCACGATTCGCGGTCATCAGTAGCTCCTCGGCAGGCCCAGCACGTGCTCGCCCAGGTAGTTGAGCACCATCTCCTGGCTGATCGGGGCGATGCGGGTCAGCCTGGCTTCGCGGAAGTAGCGGGCCACGTGGTATTCCTCGGAGTAACCCATGCCGCCGTGGGTCTGCAGTGCCCGGTCGGCCGCGGTGAATCCGGCGTCGGCGCACAGATACTTGGCCGTATTGGCTTCGCGGCCACAGGGTTCGCCGTTGTCGTACAGCCACGTCGCCTTGCGCAGCATCAGCTCGGCGGCGTCGAGGCGGGCCAGCGAATCCGCCAGCGGAAACTGGATGCCCTGGTTCATTCCGATCGGTCGGCCGAAGACCTCCCGGTCGTTGCCGTACCGCACGGCGGCGCGCAGCGCGGCCCGGCCCATGCCGAGTGCTTCGGCGGCGATCAGGCAGCGCTCGGGGTTCAGGCCGTCGAGGATGTAGCGGAAGCCCTGGCCTTCCTCGCCGACGCGGTCCTCGACCGGAATCTCGAGGCCGTCGATGAAAAGCTCGTTGGAGGACACCGCGTTACGTCCCATCTTCGGGATGGGGCGGATCTCCACCTTGTCGCGGTCCAGGTCGGTGAAGAACAGCGTCATGCCGTCCGTCTTGCGCTTGGCGTCGTCGAACTTGGTGGTCCGGGTGAGCAGCAGGATCTTCTCGGATTCCAGCGCTTTGGAGATCCACACCTTGCGGCCGTTGACCACGTAGCGATCGCCGTCGCGGCGGGCGAACGTGGTGATCTTGGTGGTGTCCAGCCCCGCGCCCGGTTCGGTCACCCCGAAGCACACGTGCAGATCGCCGGTGACGATGCGGGGCAGGTTGCGGGCCTTGAGGTCGTCGGAGCCGTGCACGATCACCGGGTGCATGCCGAAGATCGACATGTGCATGGAGCTCGCGCCGTTCATGCCGGCGCCGCTGGCGGCGACCTCCTCCAGCAGGATCGAGGCCTCGGTGATGCCGAACCCGTGGCCGCCGTATTCCTCCGGCGTGGTGATGCCCAGCCAGCCGCCGTCGGCGAACGCGTCGTAGAACTCCGTGGGGAATTCGTGTTGCTGGTCTTTGGCCATCCAGTACTGGTCGTCGAACTTGCCGGCCAGCTCGGCCACGGCGGCGCGGATCGTCTGCTGATCCTCGCTCAGTTGGAAGTCCACACCGATCTCCGCTCGACGAACTGTCGGATACTTACGCTTGTGCAAATCATACTAATGGACAGACCAAAAGGGAAGGCCGCAGGAGGCCCGGCATGGCCGCCCCGCGCCATCAGGCGGGGGCGGGCAGAAGCGGCAGGACGCCGGCGATTTTCTCGTTCCAGGCTGCCGGGGTGCCGAACAGCACCCGGTCGAGTTTGGCCCGCTTGTAGAACAGCTGCAGGTCGTGTTCCCACGTGTAGCCGACGGCGCCGTGCAAAGTCAGTGCGCTGTCTGCGATTTCGGCGGCCCCGCGGGTGACCTGGGCCTTGGCCACGGCGGCATGGGTGGCGCGTTCGGGCAGCCCTTCCTGGGCGGACTGCGCCGCGTAGCAGACGACGGACATCGACGATTCCACCGTGACCAGCATCTGCGCCGCGGCGTGCTTTACGGCCTGGAAGGACCCGATCGGCGTGCCGAATTGCCGGCGCTGTTTGCTGTAGTCAACGGCCAGCTGCAGCATCCGCTCGGAAGCGCCCAGCGCATCGGCGGCGACGAGAACAGCTGCCCTGGTGGCGATTTCGGCGATAGCGGCGGAACCGTCGACGTCAAGCCGGCGCCCGGTGGCATCGCCGAAGACGATGTCGGCGACGTCGCGCGAACGGTCGAGGAGGGCGCGGGGGCGGATCTGGACCCCCGGGTCGGCGCTGTCCACCAGCCACAGCGAGGTGGCTTCGCCGTCGGGGATGGGCACCAGCAGCTGCCGCGACCGGTGGGCGCCCAGCACGCAAGGAACCTGCCCGCGCAACCGGCCCGTGCCGCCGTCCACCGACGTCACCGGCGCCGGGATTCGGTCCGCGCGCACCGCGAGCGCGGTCACCTCGCCGGACTCCGTCGCCGCACGCAGCAGCGCCGGTTCGTCGGCCAGCGCCGGCGTGACGATCGCCGACTGCAGCCAGCCGGCCGAGGGTGCCGCCGCGCGCCCGAGTTCTCGCGCGGTGAGCGCCAGTTCCAGCAGGCCGCCACCCTGGCCGCCGAGGTCTTCGTCGAAACCGACGCCGCCCCAGCCCTCGTCGACGAAGTTCCTTTCGAAGGCCGTCGCGTCGCCGGTGTCCAGCCATCCGCGAACCGTCGCCGAGTCGGCACGGTCGCCCAACCACTCGCGCAGCGAGGCAATGAATAGCTCCTGCTCGCTGGAAAGCTCTAAATGCATTGGTGTCCTTCCTGAATCGACAAGCACACCGTCACGCGGTGAGGCTCGCGGCGGCCACCTGGCCGGGCTGCGGCTCGGGTGCCCGCTTGAGTTCCTTGAGCATGTACCACGTCGTCAGGCTGAGGTAGGCGCCCCAGATGGCAACCGGCAGATAGAAGGCGAGCAACCCGTGGTAGGCGAACGGTCCGCTCTTCATGAACGCCGGACCCGCCGCGAAGAACAGCGTCACGGCTCCCGCGAACGTCAGCCAGGTGAGCCAGCGGGGAATCATCGGCCGGTCGCGATGATCCATCAGTTCCACGACGCCGGTCGCCGCCATCTCCACGGCCAGGTAGATCCAGCCGAGCAGGAAAGCGAACCAGGCCCAGTCGTAAAAAGCCTGGATGACGTCCGCTCCGCTTTCCTTTCGGTAGGCGGACACGATCCACGCGCAGGCGTTGAGGAAGACGATCAACGAGATGAACACCCCGCAGACGGCCGTGGTGAAAGACCAGACCGGCCAACGTCCCTCGATCTTGGCCAGCATGATGCCGAACGCGATGGAGCCCGGCGTGAGTATTCCCGCGGCGATGTAGAAGAGGCTGCAACCGACGATGGTCCCCCAGTGATGCGTCTGGCTGAACCACACCTTGGTGGCCTCGAGTCCCAAGTCGGCGCGTGCGGGGAGGTAGAAGTGGGCGATACCGAGCCAGCCGATCGCGGTGAGTGCAACGAAGATCCAATTGCACCAGAGTGCGAACTTCTGTGAGCCGAGCCGTTCTGGCGCCGCCATGGTCACCTCGCGAATGTTCGTAGTCTGCGGGATACGGGATAGAGGTCCAATCATACGAATGGACTGACCAAAAGCCAAGGCATGGTTCGTCGGTTGTGCCTGGTCAGTCGCCGAATGCCTCCAAATGGGTAGGAAAAGTTAGCTCATTCGGGTGAAGCGCGGCAGGGCTCTCGCGGGTGACGATGGTGGCGACTTTGTAAGCGTGATGCACCCCGTTGAGGAGCAGGTCCAATGGCAACATATTCTCCGCCCGCCCCGACCGCCGCGGCGCGCGGCGTGTCCGAGCCGCGAACCGATTACACGGCCTGGAAGGTCCTGGCGTGGACTGGCCCCGCGTTTCTGTTCGCCGTCTTCGTCCTCTGGGGGATTGTGGCTCACAACATGCCGCCGTTCCCGCCCAGCGCAACCCCGGAGGAGGTCAAGGCGCACTTTCAAGAGCTGAGGCTTCCGCTGTTGATTGCCTTGAGCATCTGCGTCACGATGACGGCTTTCTACATGTCATGGAGCGTGGCAGTGGCCCGCGTGATGGAACGCATCGACGGGCCCGGCGGCCTGTTGTCCAAGATCGAGATGATGGGCGGAACCATCACCTGCGCGCCGGTCATGGTGACGTTGGCGATTTGGCTGACCGCCGCGCACGAGGCGGCGTACCTGCCGGCGAGCGTCATGCACATGCTGTACTGGATGGGCTGGCTGCTGTTCGATCTGGCGTACTTTGTCACCTCGTTGCAGATCGCCGCGATCAGCATCACGTTCATGCGGGACAAGCGGGAGAAGAAGCTGGTTCCCAACGCTGTAAGTTGGTGGGGCTGGGTGACATTCGCGTCGTTCTTCGCGGTGAGCGCGATCCCGTTCGTCACCACCGGACCGTTGGCCTTCAACGGCGTGATCAGCTTCTGGATCGCCTTCTTCACGTGGTTCTTCTGGATCCCCAGCCTGTCTTACTTCATCATCAAGGCGATTCCCCGGCTGAAGGCAGAGGACGAGGCGGCCGGACTGGCCTGACCGTCACAGCATGAGCGTCGATACCGCTGAACGCGTGGAACCCAGACGCCTTCCCGGAGTGGAGGGCATCTGGGTTTTCATCGGCGCCGATTCGGTCATCTTCGCGATCCTGTTTCTCACCTTCATGCAGGATCGGCTGAAGAATCCGGCGGTGTTTGAGGCCTCCCGGCACACGCTCAACATGAACCTGGGCGGCCTCGACACCCTGATATTGCTGACCAGTTCCTGGTGTGTGGCGTTGGCTGTCCAGGCGATCAAGCGCGACCTCCTCGCGCGAGTTCCCCGCTATCTACTCGGGGGAGTGCTGACCGGTCTGATGTTCGTGGTGTCCAAATCGTTCGAGTACTTCCAGAAGTTCGCGCATGGCATCACGCCGGGCACCGACCCCTTCTTCATGTGGTACTTCACCCTTACCGGGATTCATCTGGCACACGTACTGCTGGGCACCGTGCTGCTGACGTTCCTGTGGGTCAGGGCTAAGCGGGCCGCCTTCAGCAGTGCCCGCCGGGCGGTCCCGGAGTCGGTGGCCTCGTTCTGGCACCTCGTCGATCTGTTGTGGATCGTGCTGTTTCCGCTGCTGTATCTGATGAAGGCGGCCTGATGTCGGTTTTGCGCGAGCGCAGCACACGGGTGTGGCTGGCCCTGATGGTGCTGACGTGCCTGACGACGTGGGGGCTGTCCAAGAACCTGTTCAGTCCGGCCGTCGCCGTCGTCGGCACCTTCGCCATAGCGGCGGTCAAGGTGAGGTACGTGGTTCTGGACTTCATGGAGCTGCGGCAGGCGCCGCTGCCCGTGCGGGTCTTTTTCGAGACCTGGCCTGTGGCGGTCGCCGGCGTGATCCTGGGCTTCTGGTTTCTCACTCCGTCCCTGGCATGACGCCTCGAGCCTGCGCTGAGGGCTCGAGCCTGCGCTGAGGGCCCGCCGTCGCGGCTCAATCGCTAGGGGGCGCAGGTTCGCTGCCACCATCGCAGGCTCGGGGGGCAGGGAGGGCGTCAAATCCCGCTGGTATCCGAAGTTGTGTCCCAGTCGTGTCCGATTCGAGCCCCACTTCGCCCCACTGTCGCCCCACCCGCGTCTCACCAGCACATTTCGGCTCCTGAAATGCGGTTTTTCGATGCGACACACGGTCGCGTAGTGGCCCGTGACGGCCTAGTCATGGCCTGCTGTGGTGAATAACGGCAGAAACGCCACGACGACACCCTGGAAATGGGGCAAAGTGGGGGGCTGTGGGGTATGGTGGCTGAAGTATTCGAGAGTGGGTGGGTGAGTCCGAAAGCCGGTCCCGAACGGGAGGTGAGCTGGTGTTTCTCGGCACTTACACGCCCAAACTCGACGACAAGGGGCGGCTCACGCTGCCCGCCAAATTCCGTGACGCGTTGGCAGGGGGGTTGATGGTCACCAAGAGCCAAGATCACAGCCTCGCCGTCTACCCGCGGGCGGAATTCGAACAACTGGCGCGCCGCGCCAGCAAGACGTCGAAGAGCAACCCGGAGGCGAGGGCGTTCCTGCGCAACCTGGCCGCCGGCACCGACGAGCAGCATCCCGACGCCCAGGGCCGGATCACGCTGTCGGCCGACCACCGGCGCTACGCCAACCTCTCCAAGGACTGCGTGGTGATCGGGGCGGTGGACTACCTCGAGATCTGGGACGCACAGGCCTGGAGCGACTACCAACGAACCCACGAAGAGAACTTCTCCGCGGCCAGCGATGAAGCACTCGGCGACATCATCTGAGGCGCGTGCCCGTGCCTGGTGGCCTCTGCCCGAACCGACCCTGGCGTACTTCCCCAACGCCAGGTTCACCCGTTCGGACAGAGACCTCCACGCAAGGGCTCAGATTTCGGAGGCCGGCCAGGACCGGGGAGGTGTTGCGGTGGCTGACGCAGATTTCGGTCACGTGCCCGTCCTGGCCGATCGTTGCCTCGAGCTACTCACCCCGGCGCTGACCCGCCATCACCCGGACGGATCGGACGCGGTCCTCGTCGACGCGACGATCGGGGCGGGCGGACACGCGGAACGGTTCCTGTCCGAGCTGCCGGGCCTGCGGCTGATCGGTTTGGACCGCGACCCGAGCGCGCTGGAGATCGCCGGCGCCCGACTGAACAGGTTCGGCGACCGGGTCACCCTCGTGCATACCCGGTACGACGGCCTGCCTGCCGCGCTGGCCGAATCCGGTTACGACGCAGCGGAATCAGTCGACGGGGTGCTCTTCGACCTCGGCGTGTCGTCGATGCAGCTCGACCGGGCCGAGCGCGGCTTCGCCTACGCCCAGGACGCGCCGCTGGACATGCGGATGGATCCCGAGTCGCCGTTGTCGGCCGCCGACATCCTCAACACTTATGACGAGGCCGCCTTGGCCGACATCCTGCACCGATACGGCGAGGAGAAGTTCGCCCGGCGCATCGCGACGCACATCGTGCGCCAGCGCTCGCGCACCCCGTTCACGTCGACCGCGGAGCTGGTCGCCCTGCTCTACCAGGCGATTCCGGCGCCCGCCCGGCGCACCGGCGGACACCCGGCCAAGCGCACGTTCCAGGCGCTGCGCATCGCGGTCAACGACGAGCTGGACACCCTGCGCAGGGCCGTGCCGGCCGCGCTGGATGCGCTGGCCGTCGCGGGCCGCATCGTGGTGCTGGCCTACCAGTCGCTGGAAGACCGGATCGTCAAGCGCGTGTTCGCCGAGGCGGTCGCCTCGCGCACGCCGGCGGGCCTGCCGGTCGAGCTTCCCGGCCACGGGCCGCGATTCCGGTCGTTGACCCGCGGCGCCGAGCGCGCGGATGCCGTTGAGATCGAACGCAATCCCCGCAGCGCCCCGGTGCGGCTGCGGGCCCTGCAACGGATTGGGAAGGGCGGTTCATGAAAGCCAAGCGTGAGGCCCGCGGGGCCGGGAAACGCGGCGGTGCGGAGCGTCGGCGCACCCACGATGGCGCCGTCCGCACCGGCAGGCGCCCGACGGCGGACTCGACGTCCGCACGCCGCACCCGGACGCGCACACCCGCACGTGAGGCTCGCTCGTCGAAGTCCGGCCCGCAGACCAGCCCGATCGCCAGGCCCGTCGAGCGGTCGGCCCGCGCCAAGAACACCACCCAGGCCAAGGCCCGGGCCAAGGCGCGTAAGGCCAAGGCGCCCAAGGTCGTCCGGCCCAAGTTGAGCGAGCGGCTGGCCACCCGGCTGGCCGCCATCGACCTGCGGCCCAGCACGTTGGTGAGCAGGGTCCCGTTTGTGGTGCTGGTGATCGGGTCGTTGGGGCTGGGGCTGGCGCTCACCCTGTGGTTGTCCACCGACTCCGCCGAGCGTTCGTACAAACTCAGCCACGCGCGCGAGAAGACGCGGATGCTGCAGCAGCAGAAGGAGGCGCTGGAACGCGATGTGCGCGAAGCGGAGTCGGCGCCCGCCCTGGCCGAGGCGGCCCGCAAGCAGGGGATGATCCCGACGAGGGACACCGCCCACCTGGTCCAGGCTCCCGACGGCAGCTGGGTGGTTGTGGGCACGCCGCATCCGGCCGACGGCGTCCCGCCGCCCCCGTTGAACGCCAAGCTTCCCGACGAGGGCCCCCCGCCGCCGCCCAAGCCCCCGGTGGATCCGGCGGAAGTCCCGGTCATGGTGCTGCCGCCGCCCGGCGCGGCCGTGCCGCCCAGGTCGGGGCCCGAGGCGCTGCTGCGTGGCCCGGACGGCTCGACGACCATCGGTGGTCAGCACCTGTCCACGCCCGCCGGGCCGCACCTGCCCGGGACGGTCGCGGGCCAGCCGCCGGGCCTACCGGGTGTACCCGTCCCGGCCGTGCCGGGTCAGGTGCCGGTGCCGGCCGTGCCCGGACAGTTGCCGGTGCCCGGCCAGCCGATCCCGGGTGTGGCGGTGCCGGTCCCGGGTGCGGCGGTGCCGGTCCCGGTGCCGGCCCAGCTCCCACCGCCGGTGCCGCAGCCGATCGCCCCGGTCGCCCCCGTGGCGCCCGTCGCGCCCGTCGCACCCGTGGCGCCGGGGACGGCCCGATGAGGCGCGGCGAGTCGAAGCGCGAGCGCCCGTCGGCGCCGGTGCGCCGTCGTCAACCCCGCAATTCCGCCCGAGAGGCCAAGCAGCCCAAGGAGCCCAAGAAGTCCCGTGGCGCGGGTGCGGGCTCGGCGCTCGGCCGCTCGGCGCGGGAGCGGCGCACCCGGCAGGCGGTGGAGGCCGGGACGCGCGGCGCGTCGTTCGTGTTCCGGCATCGGGCCGGCAACATCGCGATCCTGGCGTTGATAGCGGTCGCCGCGACCCAGCTGTTCCTGCTGCAGGTTTCCAACGCCCCGGGTCTGCGCGCTCAGGCCGCCGGCCAGCTCAAGGTCACCGACGTCCGGAAGGCGGTCCGCGGCAGCATCATCGACCGCAATAAGGACCAGCTCGCGTTCACCATCGAATCGCGGGCGCTGACCTTCCAGCCCAAGCGGGTCCGCCACCAGCTGGAGGAGGCGCGGTCCAAGAACCCGGCGGCCCCCGACCCGCAGCAGCGGATGCAGGACATCGCCAAGGAGATCGCGGGCCGGCTCAGCAACAAGCCGGATGCGCCGACCCTGCTCAAGAAGCTGCTGAGCGACGAGAACTTCGTCTACCTGGCTCGCGCCGTCGACCCCGCCGTGGCCAGCGCGATCTCCGACAAGTATCCCGAGGTGGGTTCCGAACGGCAGGACCTGCGTCAATACCCCGGCGGATCGCTGGCGGCCAACATCATCGGCGGCATCGACTGGGACGGCCACGGACTCCTGGGCCTGGAAGAGTCCAAGGACGCCGTGCTCGCCGGCACCGACGGTTCGGTCACCTACGACCGCGGCTCCGACGGCGTGGTCATCCCCGGCAGTTACCGCAACCAGCACCGGGCGCTCAACGGCTCGACAATCCAGGTCACCCTCGACGACGACATCCAGTTCTACGTGCAGCAGCAGGTGCAGCAGGCCAAGAACGCGTCCGGCGCGCACACCGTATCGGCCGTCGTGCTCGACTCCAAGACCGGCGAAGTGCTGGCCATGGCCAACGACAACACCTTCGACCCGTCGCAGGACATCGGGCGCCAGGGCGAGCGGCAACTGGGCAACCTGGCCGTCACCTCGCCCTTCGAGCCGGGCTCGGTGAACAAGATCATTACCGCGTCCTCGCTGATCGAGTACGGGCTGTCCAACCCCGACGAGGTGCTGCAGGTGCCCGGCACGATCCAGATGGGCGGCATCACCGTGCATGACGCCTGGGAGCACGGGGTGATGCCCTACACCACCACCGGCGTCTTCGGGAAGTCGTCCAACGTCGGCACGCTGATGCTGGCCCAACGCGTCGGCCCGGAGCGCTTCTACGACATGGTCCGCAAGTTCGGGCTGGGTCAGCGGACCGGGGTCGGGCTGTCCGGGGAGAGCGCCGGGCTGGTGCCGCCGATCGACCAGTGGTCGGGCAGCACGTTCTCGAACCTGCCTATCGGGCAGGGACTTTCGATGACCCTGCTGCAGATGACCGGCATGTATCAGGCCATCGCCAACGACGGGGTGCGGATCCCGCCGCGCATCCTCAAGGCCACCATCGCCGCGGACGGCACCCGCACCGAAGAGCCGCGCCCCGAGGGCATTCGGGTGGTGTCGGCGCAGACCGCGCAGACCGTGCGCGGCATGCTGCGCGCCGTCGTGCAGCACGATCCGATGGGCTACCAGCAGGGCACCGGGCCCGCGGCGGCCGTGCCCGGCTATCAGATGGCCGGCAAGACCGGGACCGCCCAGCAGATCAACCCGGGCTGCGGCTGCTACTTCGACGACGTCTACTGGATCACGTTCGCCGGCATGGCCACCGCCGACAATCCCCGCTACGTCATCGGCATCATGATGGACAACCCGCAGCGCAACGCCGACGGCACACCCGGCCACTCGGCGGCGCCCCTGTTCCACAACATCGCGGGCTGGCTGATGCAGCGCGGAAACGTCCCGCTGTCGCCCGACCCGGGACCGCCGCTGACGCTGCAGCAGACGTAGGGGCGCTTGTCGCGGGCGAGCGACGCGTCTAGCGGCCGGTACTACGGCTGGGCTTCCCAGCGTCCGGAATACACCGCATATAAGGGTGAGGGCCAGGGCGGGCAGTCAGCCTTGGACGATCCCGGTGCCGGCACCGTCGGGCCGTATTGGTAGGAGAACGCGCGTTCGTCCCCGGGGGCGTAACACTTGACGACCGTCCTGAAGTTGCCGCTGCCGCTGTCGCAGGTGACCACGTAGCTCACCGCCTGGCCGTGGTAATCGAGAGGTTGGTCCACCGAGTGACAGCGGTCCGGTTGGGCCGCGGCCACCCCGGGCACGGACGTGAGCGCCGTCCCGGTGGCCACTACCACGGCTCCCACGACGGCCCCCATCATTGTCGTTCGCATCGTGCACCCTCCGTATAAGTCGATGTCGACGCGGTCTGGATCGGGACCAGTCTGCCGCGGCGCCGGCGTGTGGGCCTGGGAGTTTGGCGATTTCGGTGTTGCGGCACCGCCGGCAGGCGCGGGAATCCCTGGTGACCGGTGCGCCTCGATAGGGTGTCAGGGCCGACCATCGATCGAGCGGCGCGAACGGAGGTGATGACGCTGTGCCCACAGTGCTGCGGCCCGATGGCGTCACCGGCGTGCCGCTGGCAACGCTCGCGGCTCAGGTCGGCGCGGCGTCGGCCGACGGCACCGCGATTCCCGACCTGCCGATCACCGGCGTGACGCTGCGCGCCCAGGACGCGGGGCCGGGCGACCTGTTCGCCGCGCTGACCGGCGCCACCACGCACGGCGCGCGGCACGCTGGCCAGGCGATCGAGCGCGGCGCGGTCGCGGTGCTCACCGACGACGCCGGGGTTGCCGAACTGGGCCCGGTGGCCGTGCCCACGCTCGTTCACCCCGCGCCCCGCCGAGTGCTGGGCGACCTGGCCGCCACCGTGTACGGCCGGCCGTCGGACCGGGTGACGGTCATCGGGATCACGGGAACGTCCGGTAAGACCACGACGACCTACCTGGTCGAGGCCGGCCTGCGGGCCGGGGGCCGCACGGCCGGGCTGATCGGCACCATCGGCATCCGCATCGACGGCGCCGATATTCCCAGCGCGCTGACCACCCCCGAGGCGCCCGCGCTGCAGGCGATGCTCGCGGGGATGGCCGAACGCGGGGTGGACACCGTGGTGATGGAGGTCTCCAGCCACGCACTCACGCTGGGCCGGGTGGACGGCACCCGGTTCGCGGTGGGCGCATTCACCAACCTGTCGCGCGACCACCTCGACTTCCACCCGACCATGGACGACTACTTCGAGGCCAAGGCGTTGCTGTTCGACGCGGCCTCGTCGTTGCGGGCGCGTACCGCGGTGGTGTGTGTCGACGACGACGCCGGGCGCGCGATGGCCGCCCGGTTCGGTGACGCCGTCACCGTCAGCGCCGGTGACCGGCCCGCGGACTGGCGCGCCGTCGACGTCACACCCAGCGGCGCCGCCGGACAGGAATTCACCGCCGTCGACCCCGCCGGCGTGCGGCACCGGGTCGGCATCAACCTGCCGGGCCACTACAACATCGCCAATTGCCTTGTCGCGCTGGCCATCCTCGACGCCGTCGGGGTGTCCCCGGAGCAGGCCTCGCGCGGCCTGCGGGACACCCGGGTCCCCGGCCGCCTCGAACAGATCGACCGCGGCCAGGATTTCGTCGCCCTGGTCGACTACGCCCACAAGCCCGGCGCGCTGCGCGCGGTGCTGACCACCCTGGCGCGGCCGGACCGCCGGTTGGCGGTGGTGTTCGGCGCCGGCGGGGACCGGGACCCGGGCAAGCGGGCGCCGATGGGCGCGGTCGCCGCCGAACTCGCCGATCTGGTGGTCGTCACCGACGACAACCCGCGCAGCGAGGACCCCGCGGCGATCCGGCGCGAGATACTGGCCGGCGCGCGGGACGCCCACGCCGATGTCGTCGAGATTGGCGACCGCCGCGAGGCGATCCGGTACGCGGTCGCCTGGGCCAAACCCGGCGACGTGGTGCTCATCGCCGGCAAGGGGCACGAAACCGGGCAGCGCAGCGGCGACGAAGTCCGCCCGTTCGACGACCGCGTGGAACTCGCCGAGGCACTGGAGGCGCGCGGGTGATCGACCTGACCGTGGCCCGGATCGCCGAAATCGTCGGCGGCACACTGGCCGACATCTCGCCGGAGGAAGCCGCCCGAACCCGCGTCACCGGAACCGTCGAGTTCGACTCGCGGGCCGTGCGCGACGGCGGGCTCTTCCTGGCCCTGCCCGGGGCGCGGGCCGACGGGCACGACCACGCCGCCTCGGCGGTGGCCGCCGGCGCCGTCGCCGTGCTGGCCGCGCGTCCGGTGGGGGTGCCCGCCATCGTCGTCAGGCCCCAACAGGCGCCCGACGGCCGGGCCGGCGTGCTCGAGCACGACGCCGACGGCTCGGGTGCCGCGGTCCTGGCCGCGCTGGCCGGCCTGGCCAAGGCGGTGGCGGCCGAACTGGTGGCGGGCGGGCTGACGATCGTCGGGATCACCGGCTCGTCGGGCAAGACGTCGACCAAGGACCTGGTGGCCACGGTGCTCGACCCGCTCGGCCAGGTGGTGGCGCCGCCCGGCTCGTTCAACAACGAGCTGGGTCATCCGTGGACCGTGCTGCGCGCGACCCGCGACACCGACTACCTGGTGCTGGAGATGTCGGCCCGCCATCCCGGCAATATCGCCGCGCTGGCCGACATCGCCCCGCCGGCGATCGGTGTGGTGCTCAACGTCGGCACCGCCCATCTGGGCGAGTTCGGCTCCCGCGAGGCCATCGCAAAGACCAAAGCCGAACTGCCGCAATCCGTTCCGCCGACCGGCGTGGTGATCCTCAACGCGGACGACTCCGCCGTCGCCGCGATGGCCGACGTGACCCGGGCCCGGGTGATCAGGGTCAGCCGCGACGGCGCCGCCGACGTCTGGGCGGATGGCGTCTCGCTGGACGAGCTGGCCCGGCCGCGGTTCACCATGCACGCGCGCGGCGCCGAGATACCGGTGCAGCTCGGCGTGTACGGGGACCACCAGGTCGGCAACGCGCTGTGCGCGGCCGCCGTCGCGCTGGAATGCGGCGCCAGCCTTCAACAGGTGGCCGCCGCGCTGTCCGCGGCGGGCCCGGTGTCGCGGCACCGGATGCAGGTGACCACCCGCGCCGACGGGGTGACCGTGATCGACGACGCCTACAACGCCAACCCGGACTCGATGCGGGCCGGGCTGCAGGCGCTGGCCTGGATCTCCCACGGCGGGGTCGACGCGGGCGAACAGCGCCGCAGCTGGGCCGTGCTGGGCGAGATGGCCGAGCTCGGCGACGACGCGATTTCCGAGCACGATCGCATCGGTCGGCTCGCGGTGCGATTAGATGTGTCTCGACTCGTTGTCGTGGGAACCGGGAGGTCGATGAGCGCCATGCACCACGGGGCGGTGATGGAGGGCTCGTGGGGGGCTCACGGCGATAGGGGGGCCGTCAGCGTCGCCGACGCGGATGCCGCCCTCGCGCTCTTGCGCGCCGAACTGCAGCCCGGTGACGTGGTGTTGGTCAAGGCGTCCAACTCGGTCGGGCTGGGCGCCCTGGCCGACGCGCTCGCGGCGGACGGCAAGAGCCGATGAGACAGATCCTCATCGCCGTCGCCGTCGCGCTGACCGTGTCGATCCTGTTGACTCCGGCGCTGATCCGGCTGTTCACCCGGCAGGGGTTCGGCCACCAGATCCGCGAGGACGGGCCGCCGAGCCACCACACCAAACGCGGCACGCCCTCGATGGGCGGGGTGGCGATCCTGGCGGGCATCTGGGCCGGCTACTTCGGCACCCACCTGGCCGGGCTGGCGTTCGACGGCGAAGGCGTCTCCGCGTCGGGCCTGCTGGTGTTGGGTCTGGCTACCGCGCTGGGCGGCGTCGGGTTCATCGACGACCTGATCAAGATCCGCCGGTCGCGCAACCTCGGGCTGAACAAGACGGCCAAGACGGTCGGGCAGATCACCGCCGCGGTGCTGTTCGGCGTGCTGGTGCTGCAGTTCCGCAACGGCGCCGGCCTGACCCCGGCCAGCGCCAACCTGTCGTATGTCCGCGAGGTCGCCACCGTCACGCTGGCCCCCGCGCTGTTCGTGCTGTTCTGCGTGGTCGTCGTCAGCGCCTGGTCGAACGCGGTCAACTTCACCGACGGCCTGGACGGCCTGGCCGCAGGCTGCATGGCGATGGTCACCGGCGCCTACGTGCTGATCACGTTCTGGCAGTACCGCAACGCGTGCGTCACCGCGCCGGGCCTGGGCTGCTACAACGTGCGTGACCCGCTGGACCTGGCATTGATCGCGGCCGCGACCGCCGGCGCCTGCATCGGCTTTCTGTGGTGGAACGCCGCGCCGGCCAAGATTTTCATGGGCGATACCGGATCGCTGGCGCTGGGCGGCATCATCGCCGGGTTGTCGGTGACCAGCCGCACCGAGATCCTCGCCGTCGTACTGGGTTCGCTGTTCGTCGCGGAAGTCACCTCGGTCGTCCTGCAGATCCTGGCCTTCCGCACGACCGGTCGCCGGGTCTTCCGGATGGCCCCGTTTCACCACCATTTCGAGTTGGTCGGCTGGGCCGAAACCACGGTGATCATCCGGTTCTGGCTGCTCACCGCGATCACCTGCGGCCTGGGTGTGGCGCTGTTCTACGGCGAGTGGCTCTCCGCGATCGGCGCCTGACGTGCTCGACGCATTGGTCCCCGGCGCATCGGTGCTGGTAGCCGGGGCGCGGGTGACTGGGCGCGCGATCGTCGCCGCGCTCACCCGATTCGGCGCGGTGCCGACCGTGTTCGACGACGACCCGGCGATGCTGCGGCCCTACGCCGACGGCGGGGTCGCAACGCTGGATCCGGCCGCGGCGGCCGGCCGGGTCGGCGAATTCCGGCTGGTCATCACCAGTCCCGGCTTCCAGCCGACGAGCCCGGTGCTGGCCGCCGCCACGGCCGCGGGGGTGCCGATCTGGGGTGACGTGGAGCTCGCGTGGCGGCTGGACGCCGCCGGCCAGTTCGGGCCGCCGCGACGCTGGCTGGTGGTGACCGGCACCAACGGCAAGACCACGACGACGTCGATGCTGCACGCCATGCTGACCGCGGGCGGACTGCGCAGCGTGCTGTGCGGCAACATCGGCGACCCGGTGCTCGACGTGCTCGACCAGCCCGCCGATGTGCTGGCCGTCGAGTTATCCAGCTTTCAGCTGTACTGGGCGCCCTCGCTGCGGCCGGAGGCCGGGGTGGTGCTCAACATCGCCGAAGACCACCTGGACTGGCACGGGAGCATGGCCGACTACACCGCGGCCAAGGCCAGGGTGCTGACCGGCCGGGTCGCCGTCGTCGGCCTGGACGACAGCCGGGCCGCCGCGCTGTTGGGCACCGCTTCCGCGCCGGTCCGGGCCGGGTTCCGGCTGGGCGAGCCCGCCGCGGGCGAGCTGGGTGTGCGCGACGGGCGGCTGGTCGACCGCGCTTTTGCGCCCGACGCGGCCGACGGCGTGGAGCTGCTGTCGACGGCGTCGATACCGGTGCCGGGCCCGGTCGGGGTGCTCGACACGCTGGCCGCGGCGGCGCTGGCCCGCAGCGTCGGCGTGGCGCCCGATGCGATCGCGGCGGCGGTCTCGTCGTTCCAGCTGGGCCGGCACCGCTCGGAGCTGGTTACCGTCGCCGACGGCGTCACCTACGTCGACGACTCCAAGGCCACCAACCCGCACGCCGCGCTCGCGTCGGTGCTGGCCTACCCGCGGGTGGTCTGGGTGGCCGGCGGCCTGCTGAAGGGCGCGTCCGTGGACGCCGAGGTCGCCCGGATGGCGCCGCGGCTGGCCGGTGCGGTGCTGATCGGCCGGGATCGCGCGGTGGTTGCCGAGGCGTTATCACGACACGCGCCGGATGTCCCCGTCGTCCACGTTGTGACAGGCGAGGATGTTGGGATGCATGCGACAGCTGTTACTTCTGGTGCTTCTGTGATTCATGTGACAAATGTGGGAGATTCCGGGGGGACCATCGGCTCTCGTGTGATGACCGCGGCGCTCGACGCGGCCCGCGACCTCGCCATACCCGGCGACACGGTGCTGTTGGCGCCGGCCGGAGCCTCATTCGACCAGTTCACCGGTTATGCCGACCGTGGCGACGCATTCGCGGCCGCCGTACGCGCGGCGACCCGGTAGGCGGGCGTGGGAATCGCGGTGACCCGGCTGTTGCGCCGGGGGGAGAAGGACACCGACACGCCGGCGGACGCCGAGGCGGACGAGCCGTCGACCCCGGCGGAAAAGAAGGCGGAAAAACCCGAAAGCGCCGGCCCGCGTGGCCGGTTCGGCGCCTGGCTGGGCCGGCCGATGACGTCGTTTCACCTGATCATCGCCGTCGCGTCGCTGCTGACCACGCTCGGCCTGATCATGGTGCTGTCGGCGTCCGGCGTGCGCTCCTACGGTGTCGACGGGTCGGCCTGGGTGATCTTCGGCAAGCAGGTGCTGTGGACAGTCATCGGGCTCATCGGCTTCTACGTCGGCCTGCGGATGTCGGTGCGTTTCCTGCGGCGGATCGCCTTCTCAAGTTTCGTCGTCACCGTCATCCTGCTGGTGCTGGTGCTGGTCCCCGGGATCGGCACCCTGGCCAACGGCTCGCGCAAGTGGTTCGTGGTCGCGGGCCTTTCGATGCAACCCTCCGAGCTGGCCAAGATCGCCCTGGCCATCTGGGGGGCGCACCTGCTGGCCGCCCGGCGGGTGGAACGCGCGTCCACGCGCGAGATGCTGATCCCGCTGATCCCCGCCGCGGTGGTCGCGCTGACGCTCATCGTCGCGCAGCCCGACCTGGGGCAGACGGTGTCGATGGGCATCATCCTGCTGGGCCTGCTGTGGTACGGCGGCCTGCCGCTGCGCGTGTTCGGCGGCTCGCTGGTGGCGGTCGTGATGGCGGGCGCCGTCCTGGCGATGTCGGCGAGCTACCGCTCGGACCGGGTCAAGTCCTGGCTGGACCCCGAGAATGACCCGATGGACACCGGCTACCAGGCCCGACAGGCGAAGTTCGCGCTGGCCCACGGCGGCATCTTCGGCGACGGCCTCGGCCAGGGCGTGGCCAAGTGGAACTACTTGCCCAACGCCCACAACGACTTCATCTTCGCCATCATCGGCGAGGAGCTTGGCCTGATCGGCGCGCTGGGGCTGCTGGGGCTGTTCGGGTTGTTCGCCTACACCGGGATGCGCATCGCGCGCCGCTCCGCCGACCCGTTCCTGCGGCTGCTGACCGCCACCACCACGCTGTGGGTGCTGGGCCAGGCGTTCATCAACATCGGCTACGTGATCGGGATCCTGCCGGTCACCGGGCTGCAGCTGCCGTTGATCTCCGCCGGCGGAACATCGACGGCCACAACGCTTTTCATGATCGGCATCATGGCCAACGCGGCGCGTCACGAGCCGGAGGCGGTGGCCGCGCTGCGCGCCGGGCGCGACGACAAGATGAACCGCCTGCTGCGGCTGCCGCTGCCGGAGCCCTACACGCCGAGCCGTCTCGAGGCCTTCCGCGACCGCAAGGGCAACCGCTCGCAGCCCGCTGCCGGCAAGCCCCGACCGCCCGCGCGGCGGGCTCCGCGCGAGTCCGGCAGGCCGCTGCGCCCGGCGTTACCACCTAGCGCCGATCGGCCGGCCCGTCGATCAGGGCATCATGTATCTGGTCAGCGTCGCGGCAGTCAGGCGGCCGGCCAGCGTCATACACGGCGCGTACGCGCACTGGAAGGTCAACGTTACGGGTGAACGACAAGGTCAGGGAGTCGGCCGGCGGGCCAGGGGCGAGCTCCCTGCCCGCCGGTGCCGCGTTCTCGGTCGTGCTGGCCGGCGGCGGCACCGCGGGCCACGTGGAGCCGGCGATGGCCGTCGCCGACGCCCTGAGCGCCCTTGACCCGCAGGTCCGCATCACCGCGCTGGGCACCGCGCGCGGGCTGGAGACCCGGCTGGTCCCCGAGCGCGGCTACCACCTGGAGCTGATCACCCCCGTGCCGCTACCCCGCAAACCCACCGGCGACCTGGCCCGACTGCCGTCGCGGGTGTGGCGTGCGGTGCGCGAGGCGCGGTCGGTGCTCGACGCGGTCGACGCCGACGTCGTCGTCGGCTTCGGCGGATACGTGGCGCTGCCGGCCTACCTCGCCGCCGCCCGTCGACGCCGCCGCGTCCCGGTGGTCATCCACGAGGCCAATGCCCGCGCCGGGATCGCCAACCGCGTCGGCGCCCGCACCGCCGACCGGATCCTGTCCGCCGTGCCCGACTCCGGCCTGCCCCGCGCCGAGGTCGTCGGCGTGCCCGTCCGGGCGGCCATCACCGACCTGGACCGCGCCGCATTGCGCGCCGAGGCGCGCGCGCACTTCGGCTTTGCCCAGGACGCGCGGGTGCTGCTGGTGTTCGGCGGGTCGCAGGGCGCCGTCTCGCTCAACCGGGCCGTGTCGGCCGCCGCGGCCGACCTGGCCGCCGCGGGCGTTGCCGTGCTGCACGCCCACGGCCCGAAAAACACCCTGGACCTGCGCGCTGCCGACCCGGAAGATCCGCCTTATGTGGCGGTGCCCTACCTGGACCGGATGGATCTCGCCTACGCAGCCGCCGACCTGGTGATCTGCCGGTCCGGGGCGATGACCGTCGCCGAGGTGTCGGCCGTCGGCCTGCCCGCCATCTACGTCCCGCTGCCGATCGGCAACGGCGAACAGCGGCTCAACGCGTTGCCGGTGGTCAATGCCGGCGGCGGCCTGGTGGTCGCCGACGCCGACCTGACGCCGGGGCTCGTCGCCCAGCAAGCGGCCGGGCTGCTCACCGACCCGACGCGGCTGGCGGCGATGACCGCGGCCGCCGCGCTGGTGGGACACCGCGACGCGGCGCACCAGGTGGCCCGGGCGGCGCTGGACGTCGCAGCACGGGCGCGCGCCGCCCGGCCGGCCCGGAGACGCCCGTGACCGCCGAGCCGTTGCCGCCCGAACTGCGGCGGGTGCACATGGTCGGCATCGGCGGTGCCGGCATGTCGGGCATCGCCCGCATCCTGCTGGACCGCGGGGGACAGGTGTCCGGGTCGGACGCCAAGGAATCGCGCGGGGTGCACGCTCTGCGGGCGCGCGGCGCGAAAATCCGCATCGGGCACGACGCGTCGTCGCTGGACATGCTCGACGACGGTCCCACCGCCGTCATCACCACCCACGCCGCCATCCCGAAGACCAACCCCGAGCTCGTTGAAGCCCGGCGCCGCGGTATCCCGGTGATCCTGCGGCCGGCCGTGCTGGCCCGGCTGATGGACGGGCGGACCACGCTGATGGTCACCGGCACCCACGGCAAGACCACGACGACGTCGATGCTGATCGTGGCCCTGCAGCACTGCGGCCGGGACCCGTCCTTCGCGGTCGGCGGTGAGCTGGGGGAGGCCGGTACCAACGCCCACCACGGCAGCGGCGACTGCTTTGTCGCCGAGGCCGACGAAAGCGACGGCTCGCTGCTGGAATACACACCCAACGTCGCCGTCGTCACCAACATCGAGTCCGACCACCTCGACTTCTACGGCAGCACCGACGCGTATGTCGGCGTGTTCGACTCCTTCGTGGAGCGGCTGGCGCCCGGCGGGGCGCTGGTGGTGTGCACCGACGATCCGGGTTCGGCCGCGCTGGCCGAACGCTCCGCCGAACTCGGTGTGCGGGTGCTGCGCTATGGCTCTTCCGGCGACGACCTCGCCGGCACACTGCTGTCGTGGGAACAGCACGGCACCGAGGCCGTCGCGCATATCCAGCTCAGGGGCGAGCCGGTGCGGGTGATGCGGCTGTCGGTGCCCGGCCGGCACATGGCACTCAATGCGCTGGGCGCGCTGCTGGCGGCCCTCGAGGTCGGCGCGTCCGCCGACGAGGTGCTCGACGGGCTCGCCGCCTTCGAGGGCGTGCGCCGCCGCTTCGAACTGGTCGGCACCGCGGGGTCGGTGCGCGTTTTCGACGACTACGCGCACCATCCGACGGAGATCAGCGCGACGCTGGCGGCGGTGCGCACCGTGCTCGAGCAGAGCGCCGGCGGGCGCTCCATCGTGGTATTCCAGCCTCATTTGTATTCGCGGACTAAGGCTTTCGCGGCAGAGTTCGGTCGCTCGCTGAACGCCGCCGACCAGGTGTTCGTGCTCGACGTATTCGGCGCGCGCGAGCAGCCGCTCACCGGCGTCAGCGGCGCCAGCGTCGCCGAGCACGTCAGCGTGCCGGTGCGCTATCTGCCGGACTTCTCGGCCGTCGCCGCGGAGGTCGCCGCGGCGGCCGGCCCCGGCGATGTCGTCGTGACGATGGGGGCCGGCGACGTGACTCTGCTGGGTCCGGAGATCGTGACCGAGCTGCGGCTGCGGGCCAACCGCAGCGCACCCGGCCGGCCCGGGGTGTTGCGATGAGCGAGCCCGGCGGCCCGCCGGACGACGCGGCCGTCGCCGAGCCGGTTTTGGCCGCCGCCGAACCCGACGAACCGGAGGCCGACGAACCCGCGGCGGAGGAAGCCGGGGACACGGGAGCTCAGGGCGAGGAAGCTCAGGGCGAGGAAGCCGAGGGCGAGGAAGCCGAATTCGAGGGGCCGCGGCGGCGGGCCCGTCGCGAGCGCGCCGAGCGCCGCGCCGTGCAGGCCCGCGCCACCGCAATCGAGGAAGCGCGTCGGGAGGCTAAGCGCAAGACCAAGGTGCACCTGGTCAACGAGCCCAAACCCGTCGGCCGCGGCGTGGTCCGGGGCCTGAAGATGCTGCTCTGGACGGTGCTGCTGGTCGTCGTCGGGGTCGGTCTGGCCCTGATCCTCTATTTCACGCCGGCGATGTCGGCGCGTTCCATCATCATCACGGGGACCGGAGCGGTGACCAACGAGGACGTCCTCGACGCCGCGCAGGTGCGGGTGGGGACGCCGCTGCTGCAGATCAACACCAACCAGGTCGCCGAGCGGGTGGCCGCGATCCGGCGGGTGGCCAGCGCGCGGGTGCAGCGTCAGTACCCGTCGGCGCTGCGGATCACCATCGTCGAGCGGGTCCCGGTGGTGGTCAAGGACTTCCCCGACGGGCCCCACCTGTTCGACCGCGACGGCGTCGACTTCGCGACCGGGCCGCCGCCGCCGGCGCTGCCCTATTTAGAGGTGGAGAATCCCGGGCCGACCGACCCGACGACCAAGGCCGCCCTGCAGGTGCTGACCACGCTGCGGCCCGAGGTCGCGGGCCAGGTGGGCAAGATCGCGGCGCCGTCGCTGTCGTCGATCACCCTCACCTTGTCCGACGGGCGGGTGGTGATCTGGGGGAGCACCGACCGGGCCGAGGAGAAGGCCGAGAAGCTGGCGGCGCTGCTGACCCAGCCCGGCCGCACCTACGACGTGTCCAGCCCCGATCTGCCGACGGTCAAGTAGCCGCGCGCCTGTAGACGCCCGCCGAGTGTCGGGTTGTGTCACGGAAAACGCGGTCAGGCGTGGCACAACGCGACACTCGGCGAGGCCGGAGGCCAGCCAGCACAGAAAAATTTGCGTGCCGAACGTCGGCGCGCCTGCGGGGTTAGTACGGGTCGTGCCAATACGGTTCTGGTTACGCGGAACTACTTGACATAACTCTAACTCTATGGTTGAGGTTGAGGGTTTGCCAAGCAGACACACCGCAGCAAGCAGGGAGAAATAAGCCCACCAGGGAGGAAGACACATGATGACCCCCCCGCATAACTACCTGGCCGTCATCAAGGTCGTGGGCATCGGCGGAGGCGGCGTCAACGCCGTCAACCGGATGATCGAGCAGGGCCTCAAGGGCGTCGAGTTCATCGCGATCAACACCGATGCCCAGGCACTGCTGATGAGCGACGCCGACGTCAAGCTCGACGTCGGGCGCGACTCGACCCGAGGCCTGGGAGCGGGCGCCGACCCGGAGGTCGGACGCAAGGCCGCCGAGGATGCCAAGGACGAGATCGAAGAGCTGCTGCGCGGCGCGGACATGGTGTTCGTCACCGCCGGCGAAGGCGGCGGCACCGGCACCGGCGGCGCGCCCGTCGTCGCCAGCATCGCCCGCAAGCTGGGCGCGCTGACCGTCGGCGTCGTCACCCGGCCGTTCTCGTTCGAGGGCAAGCGGCGCAGCAACCAGGCCGAAAACGGCATCTCCGCGCTGCGGGAGAGCTGCGACACGCTGATCGTGATCCCCAACGACCGGCTGCTGCAGATGGGTGACGCGGCGGTGTCGCTGATGGACGCGTTCCGCAGCGCCGACGAGGTGCTGCTCAACGGCGTCCAGGGCATCACCGACCTGATCACCACGCCCGGCCTGATCAACGTCGACTTCGCCGACGTCAAGGGCATCATGTCCGGCGCGGGCACCGCGCTGATGGGCATCGGCTCGGCGCGGGGTGAGGGCCGCTCGCTCAAGGCGGCCGAGATCGCCATCAACTCGCCGCTGCTCGAGGCGTCGATGGAGGGCGCGCAGGGCGTGCTGATGTCCATCGCCGGCGGCAGCGACCTGGGGCTGTTCGAAATCAACGAGGCCGCCTCGCTGGTCCAGGACGCCGCCCACCAGGACGCCAACATCATCTTCGGCACCGTCATCGACGACTCGCTCGGCGACGAGGTGCGGGTCACCGTCATCGCGGCGGGCTTCGACGCCGGTCCGGGCCGCAAGCCCGTCGTCGGCGCGGGCGCCGCGCCCGAAAAATCCACCGGTGGGGCGCACCGCATCGAGACGGCCCGGGCGGGCAAGCTCACCTCCACGCTGTTCGAGCCGGTCGACGCCGTGAGCGTTCCGGTGCACACCAATGGTGCGACGCTGAGTATCGGCGGCGACGACGACGATGTCGACGTGCCACCGTTTATGCGTCGCTGAGGTCTCGAGGGGCGCGGCTCAGGTGTTGATAGGCGCGGAATCCGGATACTGGGCACGTGAGCGTTCGCATCCGACGGGTGACCACCACCCGGGCGGGCGGTGTCTCCAAGCCGCCCTTCGACAGCTTCAACCTCGGTGATCACGTCGGTGACGACCCCGGGGCGGTGGCGGCTAACCGGGCCCGGCTGGCGGCCGCGATCGGGCTGGCGGCCCATCGGGTGGTGTGGATGAACCAGGTTCACGGCGATCGGGTCGAGGTGGTCGACCGGCCCCGGGACGCGGTCGACGACACGGACGCATTGGTGACCACGACGGCGCGGCTGGCGCTGGCGGTGGTCACGGCGGACTGCGTGCCGGTGCTGATGGCCGACGCCCGCGCCGGGGTGGCCGCGGCGGTGCACGCCGGTCGCGTCGGCGCCCAGCGCGGTGTCGTGGCGCGGACGGTGGAGGCGATGCTGGGCCTCGGTGCGCAGGCCGACGACATTTCGGTGCTGCTGGGTCCGGCGGTCAGCGGGCCCAACTACGAGGTGCCGCAGCAGATGGCCGACGAGGTCGAAGCCGCCCTGCCGGGCAGTCGCACCACCACAGCGGCCGGCACACCGGGGCTTGACCTTCGCGCCGGAATTGCTTGCCAGCTGCGCGATTTGGGTGTCAAGTCGGTCGACGTCGATCCGCGCTGCACGGTGGCCGACCCGGCGTTGTTCAGCCACCGCCGCGAGGCGCCGACCGGGCGGCTGGCGTCGCTCATCTGGATGGAATGACCGCAATGGCGGTGGATGTCGGCGCGCAAGGAGACCGCGAATCGGAATTGACGCATGCGTTGGCGGGGGTGCGATCAAGGCTCGCGATGGCCGCCGAAGCGGCCGGCCGCAATGTCGGCGAAATTCAACTTCTCCCGATTACCAAATTCTTCCCAGCAACCGATGTCGCGATTTTGTCGCGATTGGGTTGTCGGGCCGTCGGCGAATCACGGGAACAGGAAGCCAGGGCGAAGGTGGACGAACTCAAGCGGCTCACGAAGCATTCGGCGGCATCCGCGCGGACCGACGCGCGAGTTATGCACTGGCACATGGTGGGCCGGATTCAGCGGAATAAGGCTCGGTCGTTGGCCCAGTGGGCGCACACGGCGCACTCGATCGACAGCCGGCAGACGGTGACCGCGCTGGACCGGGCGGTCTCCGCCGCGCTGGCCGAGGGCCGCCGCGAACATCGGCTGCGGATCTACGTCCAGGTGAGTCTGGACGGCGACTCGTCCCGGGGCGGCGTCGACATCACCGCGCCGGGCGCCGTCGACCAGGTCTGCGCGCACGTCGAGGAGGCGCGCGGCTTGGAATTGATCGGGTTGATGGGCATCCCGCCGCTGGACTGGGATCCCGATCGGGCCTTTGACGTGCTGCGATCGGAGCATCGACGGGTGCTCGAGTCGCATCCGCAGGCCGCGGGGCTGTCCGCCGGGATGTCCAACGATCTGGAAAGCGCCGTCAAACATGGTTCGACATGTGTGCGTGTCGGTACCGCGCTATTGGGCCCGAGGCGGCTACGGTCACCGTAATTAATCACAGTAGTCACACCTTCATCACAGACACCAGAAATCCCAGGGGTTAGAAGGGTCAAGCAATGAGCACACTGCATAAGGTCAAGGCCTACTTCGGGATGGCTCCGATGGAGGACTACGACGACGAGTATTACGACGACCGTGCTCCGTCCCGCGGCTATTCCCGGCCGCGATTCGAGGACGAGTACGGCCGCTACGAGGGGCGCGAGTACGAGGATCCCCGAGACGCCCGGGACCCGCGCCGGGACCCGCGCGCCGACCTGCGCGGCGAGCCGGCCGACTACCCGCCGCCCGGCGGCTACCGCGGCGGCTATGCCGAAGAATCACCCCCGTTCCGCGGCCGCGGCGAGTTCGACCGCGCCGACATGAGCCGGCCGCGCCTGGGCTCTTGGCTGCGCAACTCCACCCGCGGCGCGCTGGCCATGGATCCGCGCCGGATGGCGATGATGTTCGAGGAGGGGCACCCGCTGTCGAAGATCACCACGCTGCGGCCCAAGGACTACAGCGAGGCGCGCACCATCGGCGAGCGGTTCCGCGACGGCACGCCGGTGATCATGGACCTGGTTTCCATGGACAACGCCGACGCGAAACGCCTGGTCGACTTCGCGGCGGGCCTGGCCTTCGCCTTGCGTGGCTCATTCGACAAGGTGGCGACCAAGGTGTTCTTGCTCTCACCCGCGGACGTCGACGTATCCCCCGAGGAGCGCCGCCGGATCGCCGAAACCGGCTTCTACGCTTACCAATAACGTCAAGCACCGCAGATGCCGGCTCCCCTCGGGGGGCCGGCATTCGGTGTACGCGCGCCGTCCGTCAGACCGCTGAGATGTGTGCCGGCTCGGGCAGTCGGTACGCTGACAATCGCCGTGCGAACGGGCGGCGACCACATTTTCGGCATCCTCATCGGTAAGGTCGGGGCTCTCGTTGGTGCAGTTTCTTCACATCCTTGGGTTGGCGCTGTTCATCTTCTGGCTGCTGCTGATCGCCCGGGTAGTCGTTGAGTTCATCCGCTCGTTCAGCCGTGACTGGCGACCGACCGGTATCACCGTGGTGATCCTCGAGATCATCATGTCGATCACGGATCCGCCGGTAAAACTGCTGCGCCGGGTGATCCCGCAACTGACCATCGGCGCGGTCCGCTTCGACCTGACCATCATGGTGCTGTTGTTGGTTGCCTTCATCGGCATGCAGTTGGCCTTCTCCGCGCGGTGAGCGCGGTGCGGGGGCGGACGCCTGGGGGAGTGGCGACGTTTTGGCCACGGTTCGGCGACAGTTTGGCGCGCGATTTCAAATCTAAGAACACGGAATTTAGAGTTTGAAATTCGTCCTTATTTATTGATCGAATCGGCAACCGACGGGTCTGGTGTGACAGGATGGGCGGCAGTTGCATGATGCCTGCCACTCCGTTCTACACTTTCCAGAGCGTTTGAACAGAACTCGAGGGGAACGACAATGCCGCTTACACCAGCTGACGTCCACAATGTGGCGTTTAGCAAGCCACCTATCGGCAAGCGCGGTTACAACGAGGACGAGGTCGACGCCTTCCTCGACTTGGTGGAGGGCGAGCTGACGCGGCTTATCGAGGAGAACGCCGATCTGCGTCAACGCATCGCCGAGCTGGATCAGGAACTGGCCGCCGGCGGTGGCGGCGGTGCTGCTTCGGCGGCCGCTCAGCCCACCCAGGTGCTGCCGATTCCCGAGCCTGAGCCCGAGCCGGCTCCGGCACCGGTCGCCACTCCCGCGCCGGTCGCCGCTCCCGCGGCTTCGCAGGGCACCAACGAGGAGCAGGCCATGAAGGCCGCCCGGGTGCTGACGCTGGCGCAGGACACCGCGGACCGTCTCACCGGCACCGCAAAGGCCGAGTCCGAAAAGATGCTCGCCGATGCGCGCGCCAACGCCGACCAGATCCTCAGCGAGGCGCGACACACCGCCGAGACCACAGTCTCCGAGGCCCGGCAGCGCGCCGAGGCGATGCTGACCGACGCCCAGACCCGCTCCGAGAGCCAGCTGCGGCAGGCCCAGGAGAAGGCCGACGCTCTGCAGGCCGACGCCGAACGCAAGCACTCCGAGATCATGGGAACCATCAACCAGCAGCGCACGGTGCTGGAGGGCCGGCTCGAGCAGCTGCGCACGTTCGAGCGCGAGTACCGCACCCGGCTCAAGACGTACCTGGAATCCCAGCTCGAAGAGCTCGGCCAGCGCGGCTCGGCCGCGCCGGTCGATTCCAGCGCGGACGGCGGTGGGTTCGATCAATTCCGGGGTAATAACTAGTCGGTGACCGTGCCGGACGCCAACGGTCGGCACAGTCCCGCTCGTCGGCCCGGAGGTAGCTGATGTTGATCATTGCGCTGGTACTGGCCCTGATTGGGCTTGCCGCGCTGGTGTTCGCCGTCGTGACCAGCAACGAGCTGGTGGCCTGGGTGTGCATCGTCGCCAGCGTCATCGGCGTGGTCCTGCTGATTGTCGACGCCCTGCGGGAACGCCGGGCGAATGGCGGCGACCTTGACGAGGAGGCCGACGAGCCCGAAGCGGAGCCCGACGACGGCGCCGACGGGTACGTCGACTACCCGGAGGAACTCGCCGACGACGAGCTGGAAGACGCCGACGAGACGGACGAACTGACCGGCGACGAGCCTCCGGAGGAAGCCGCCGCCGACGATGCGGCCGACAGGGCCAAATAGCCCGCCGTCCCTCCACGAGCCCGCGGTGAGGGCGCCGAAATTGCGCTCACGGTCAACGTCGGGCGGCGGGAGCAAGCCCTCACCGCAGATTCGATGCCCAGTCGCCGCCTAACCGCCCGTCGGTGTGGCCAGCAGTTCGCGCACCTCGTCGTCGGTGACCTGGTGGAAGTCGCGATACACCTGCCCGACGGCGTCGAACGCGAGCGGCATCGTCGCACACACCACGTCGTCGGCTTCCCGCGCGAGCTCCCGGCAGACCGACGGCGGACCCACCGGAACCGCCACGACTATCGACTTCGGCCCGAGGGCGCGCAGCGCCCGGACCGCCGCCAGCATGCTGGCGCCGGTGGCGATGCCGTCGTCCACCAGGATCACGATCCTGCCGCGCGGGTCCACGACGGGGCGCCCGCCGCGATAGGCCCGCTCACGCCGCTGCAATTCCGTCGTCTCGCGGTCGATCACCTCACGGAGCTGCGCGTCGGTGATGTTCATGCCGGACACCACGTTGTCGTTCATCACCACCCCGCCGCCGCTGGCCAACGCACCCATCGCCAGTTCGGTCCAGCCCGGCACGCCCAGCTTGCGGACCAGAAAGACGTCCAGCGGCGCCCCTAACGCCGCGGCGACCTCCCAGCCGACCGGAACGCCGCCCCGGGCCAGTCCTAGGACCAGCAGGCCGTCCTTGCCCCGATAGGACGCCAGCTCCTCGGCCAGCACGCGGCCGGCCTCACCGCGATCGCGGAAGGTGGGCGCCGGTGTCCGCCGGAGAAAGCTCGGTCGGTTCATGGGATTTCTGGCACCCAGCCTACGTCCGGGTTGCGAGGGGGGTAAACGAAACGCGTGGCCAGGTTGCCGGTTGAACACGTCGCCGGTGAAAGAGTATTCGGATGGCCGACCCAGCGGCGGTTCCGCAGCGCAGTGCATGGCGAGGGCAGCGGGGCTGGCTGATGGCCGCGCTGGTCGTATTGCTCGTCGCGGGCGCGATGACCTGGCTCATGCTGCATGACCTGCTCGGGAGTGATCGCCGTCTCCAGAAGAGCGCCGCGATGGGACGTTGCGTCCAAGCCGTACGTGACAACGTGCGGGATCAGCTGCGCGCCGGCGGCCGCAGCGCCACGGAAAGCACGAGGATCGCCGCCGGGGCGCGGTTCACCGACCTCGCCGCCGGGCCGGAGGATCTGTCCTTCGACGATGGTGACGTGCCACAGAGGCTGGGCAAGGCGAAGTCGTCCGTACTGACGGAGTGGCAGATCGCCGGACGCGTATCTGTGGACGGTCCCTTCCCGATCGGCAGCCTGCTGGCGACCGACAACCGATTCGGCTGTTCCATCATCGTGTTCGACGACAAGTCGATTCATGTCGCGCGCACCCAAGTGGATCGTTCCTAGGGGCCGGTCACTCGGCGTCGGCTCGGGAATGAACGTGTGTGATCGCCGCTGCGCGGCTCAACACACTCCATCGGCTCGGAAATGAACGCGAGCGTCCATTTCGCTCGCCTCAGTCGTGTGTCCGAGGGGGGACTTGTCCGTCTACGACACGGGTCGTGGTCTGGCGATTGGGGCGCTGACCGCTTCGGTCAAGCACCGGTCCACGTTTTTCGCTCAATCGCAACCCTGAGGAGCTCGCCCATCGGGCGGCCAGCCGTCGGTACCGGACTCAAGCGGAATATTCAGAGATCGAAGCAGGATCGAAAAGAGCCGCCAATTGGCGATTGCTCCGACAAGTTCGACCAAAACGGCGTGATCGCTATTGAATGCCTTCTGGCACCCAGCCCAGTTTTCCTCGGAGATGACCCCGTCGCGTACCACATCATCGGTCGCTGCGAGGACCGCACGCTCGACTGGCCCGAGGCTTTCGGAATTCTGCCAGTCGCGCACCGCCAGGAGATCATGCTCAGGCACGCCGAGCAGTGTGGCGATTCGCCAATGTTGAGTCCATTCGTATTCGGAGCCAGTAATCCAGCCGATGCGCATGATGACCAGCTCGCGTAGCCGCGCGTCAAGGGAACCGCGGAAGAGTAACGCGTCTAGCAGCCCATACAGCGCAACCGCCACACGCGGCTGATGAAGTGCCACGCGGAATACCGACAGGTCTGCCAACTCTTCGGGCAACCCACATTCGGCAGCTCGCAGCTGGGCCTGCTCACGGTCGAGCATCGGTACGCGTTCCGCCATGGTCACGGGTGGCCCTCTCTGTTGAACCTCTGCCCACGCCGTTAGGGCGTGGGCAAAAAGACGTTGTGCAGCGCCCCACTTGATCGGGCACTTTCATCTGCAAGCGAAGTGAGCAGCTGCGCGAGCCCAGCGAATCCGGTTGATTCTCTGGTGATCCGGTCGAACGGCCAGCGGCCCAGGGCGAGAATCTCGAGGGCTGCCCGGTGGGCGGGATACTCCACGCCGAGTGCGCCTACGACGTGTAATTCTTTATAGACCAACAAGTCTGGTTCAAACCGGGGCGTGCCGCCTCCTCCACGGGTGCCGGCCACCACAATTGTGCCGCCGGGCCTGGCAAGGCCGACGGCATCGGCGAACGCGGAGGGTGCTTTAGCGGTGACGTCGACGACCACGTCGGCAAGCCGTCCGCCTGTCTCACGCTGGAGCGCGGTCACTGCATCGTCCTGCGATACATCGATGGGCAGGTCGACACCGAATGATCTGGCTATGGCCAGTCGTTGTTCGTCGCGTGGGCCTACGCCGGTCATCGCGACGAACGCGGCTCCCGCCTCTTTGGCCGCCACCGCCGCACAGATTCCGCGGATGCCGGGCCCCAGGATCGCTACGACGTCCCCGGCCTTGGTGTCGGGAAGAGTCGCCCCCCACTGGATACCGGCCCCGAGAGGGTTGAACAACGTGGCGAGAACGGGGTCCATGTCTTCGGCAATCGGGAGCAGCATCGCGTCCCACGGAAGCTCCACATGGGTGGCGTATCCGCCCCATAAGCCCGCGCCGACCTCCACGTCGACAAACCCGAACATGGTGGCGATGCCGTTCACCGCGCACCGCCGGTATTCGCCGCGGCGGCACTCGGGGCAGTCTCGGCAGGACCGGAACACCTCAACGGCCACGCGCTGGCCGGCTTGTACACCCCAGCGTTGGCCAGCCGCAGCGCCAACATGTTCGACGATGCCGACGATTTCGTGCCCTGGAACGAATGAGAAGCCGGCAGGCAGGTGTCCGGTGAATTGTTCGTGATCTGTTCCGCACAGACCGCATGCTTCAACTCGCAGGATCGCACCCCGGTCGCCGACGTCGGGGATGGTCATCTGGCGCCGCTGCAGACTCCGCGGTCCGGTCAGCACCATCGCCTCGGCGATCATGGAAGCTCGAACCCGGTGAACGACCCTGTGTTTCGGAGGCACACCGTTTTACCTACGTACATTTCCGCGCCCATCGCCTCGGCGATCTGCGGATCGTCGCTGCGTGCGACGACTCTTTGCCCGTCGGACAGGTGCGCGATGATCGGAGTCCATCGAGGTTGGCCGTCTCGGTCGTAGACGACGGTGTATCCGTCGACTGTCGCGCAACCGGTCGCCTCGTCGGCGCCTGCGACGGCCAGCCGCGATGAATCGATTTGAGCTTGTTCGACCGCCGTGTCGAGCAGTCGCCACCCGGCTGGTGGCGGGGTGGCCGACCACACACCGACCGAATGCTTCGTCGAATACCACCCGAGGCCGGTGACGAGTCCGGCATCGGTTGGGTCGCGTCGGCACCGTCGGACCATCTCCACGATCGAGTGGCTGACGTAATTGTTTCCGGGACCGCCGTGATAAGGCAGGCCTCCGGTTACTGTGAGGCCTCTGTCGTCGAGGGGGTCCAAGTCGAGAGCCTCGGCAGCCATCTCAATTGCCGACGGGAAGCAGGAGTAGAGGTCGAACCACCGGATGTCGTCGGTGGTCAACCGGCCCGCATCGAGAGCCTTCCGTGCCGCTACCTCGATACCCGATGAGCGGCTGAGGTCCGGCCGTTCCACGGGGAAGTACACGTCGTTGCAAGTCGCTGCTGACCAGGGAAAGACCCAACGATCGCGCGCGACGCCTAATTCGTCCGCCACCTCGGCCGCCATGAGAATGAAGGCGGCAGCCATGTCGACGGACATGATGCTGTTGAGCAGCTTGGGATAGGGCAAGCAGACCATGCGGTTTTCCGCGGTGACTTCGCTGAGTTCGGTGGCACTTCGTGCGCGTGGGAACCAGGCCTGTTCCGGATGGCGTGCCGCCTCGGCTGTGAACGGGGCCATCAGCGTGCCCAGCCACTCCCGTTGAGCATCGAAGTCGCGGCCGTGGCGCGCGGCGATCGCGGACTCGAAGATGGGATACACCTCGTGCGGCCAACTCAGACCCACCGACAATTCGGCTTGACTCAGCCCGGGGCGGGCGTCGCCCAGGGATTCGTCGTCGGAGCGGGGTGGGGGCGGCGAGTCGAGAAGTGCCCCGCCCTGAAGCTTGCGTGCGGAATGCCCGCTCTCCGCCCCGACGACCAGGACGACATCTGCACGGCCTTCGCCTATTTCGCCACCCAACACTTCGACGAGATACTGCGGGGTGTTTCCGCCGACGGGACAGCTGATGCGGCGGGCGGGACTGATGTGCATCGCTTCGGCGATCCTGCTGGCGGGATTGTCGCGCGGTATGACCAGGATGCCCGGAGTCGCGACGGTGTCGATGCGCCGCTCGACCGGGCGACTTGCGTCTTTGACCGCGCGGCGTGCGGCTTCTACCGCCAAGTCGATCGGGTCCACGAAGTCGTTCCCGCGATGGGTAACTTCGCCCACGCCGACGACAACCGGGGTACGCGCTTCTACCAACATCGGCATCGGCATCCGCTCAGGGCCACGGGGCTGACTTGAGACATAACTGCGATGGTGTCATGTGCGTGGGCAAGTCACAATGGTGTGCGCTCGCGGCATACTGGCTGTGTGTCGACGAGGTTGTTGAGATGGGGCGCCGCCGCGCCGACAGATCGTGGGTCCGCTCGCGACCGGTTGCTCGATGCTGCCGAGCGGTGCCTCGAGAGTTGCGGTGTGGTGGGCACGACCATGGAGGACATCGGCAGAACAGCGGGTGTGTCCAGGGCAACGGTGTATCGCTACTTCCCCAGTCGGGAGGCGGTGATGTCGGGTGTCATCATTCGCGCCGCCGAGCGCTATCTCGACCGCATCAGCCCGCGGATCGCGGCGCACGCCGACCTGGGCTCCGCGCTCGTCGATTTCGTGGAATACACGGTTGAGGCCGCGCGCCGCGAAGAGATCATCGGATTGTTGTTCGGCAGCGACGAGGAACTCGCCGGCGTGGGTCTCGCGGCGGGGACCTCGACGTCCCTCTTCGAAATCGTCACCGAATTTCTGCGTCCCATCTTCACCAGACACTGGAGTTGCGTGGAACCGGGCGTCTCCGTCGACGACGCCGCCGAGTGGGTTGTCCGCACGATATTGAGCCTGCTGACTGTTCGAGGGCCGCGGGAGCGCAGTCGTGACGGACTCCGGGCGTTTCTGTCGAGGTTTCTCCTTCCGGCGATCCTGGCGGGTGACCACGCTCGACCGATGTGACATCTATGGCGTAATGTCTCGACGGCAGATGAGGTAGGAGGGCCTGTGCAATTCACCACGTTCAACGAACAGGTCGCTGAGCAACTAAAGAGCGCAGCAGAAACCACGGGCGGGTTGGCCGGTTACCTCGGCTTCCGTCACACCGAATTCACTGCGGGACGGCTCGTCGCGGAGATGGACGCACGCGACGACCTGAAGACGCCTTTCGGGAACCTGCATGGGGGCTGCTTATCGGCCATGGTCGACCACTGCCTCGGAGTGGTGTTTTATCCCGTGATTCCACTGGGATCTTGGGTCGCGACAACGGAGTTCAAACTGAATCTGCTTCGTCCGGTCTCTAGCGGCACCTGTGTAGCCACAGCCGAGATCATCTCGCTGGGCAGAACCAGCGGTGTGGCGCGTATCGACATCTGCAACGACGGCAGAGCGGTGTGTGCGGCCCAGGGAACCGTCACCGTCGTCGCACCGAAGACGAGCTCCTGATGTCGGCAAAGAGAACAGGCGATTCGTCGGCTCCTGTGGTCGAGCGCGTGCCCACGGCGGACGGGCTGACGCTGGCGGTCGACCTCTACCGCTGTGATGCGCCGCGGGCGGTCGTGTTGCTCCTTCACGGCGGAGGTCAAAGCCGACACGCCTGGGACGTCACCGCCCAACGCCTGCACCAGCGGGGCTACACGGTGGCCGCGTACGACACCAGGGGACACGGGGACAGCGACTGGGACCCCGACGGACGCTACGACGGGGACCGGCTTGGATCCGACCTATTGGCCGTGCGCTCATACGCCGATTCCGGCCGCCCCGTCGCCGCGATCGGCGCCTCTCTGGGCGGCTTGACCATTCTCGGAACACACTTGCTCGCCCCGCCGGACCTATGGCAGGCCGTCGTCCTGGTTGACGTCACTCCGCGAATGGAGATGGAAGGCGCCCGACGAGTCGTAGCGTTCATGTCGGCACACCCCGAAGGTTTCGACAGCCTAGAGTCGGCCGCTGACGTGATCGCCGCCTACAACCCGCACCGCCCTCGCCCCGAAAACCTCGACGGCCTCCGAAAAGTCCTCGCCCGTCGCGAAGACGGTCGCTGGGCCTGGCGATGGGATCCAGCTTTCGTGACGTCGAATTTCCAGTTCCTGCAGGGTGATCCAGACGAAGGCGCTAAAGACTTCGACATGATGAGCGCGTTCCTTCTTGATGGTGCGAGGCAGGTGTCCGCGCCAACGCTGCTGGTCCGGGGCCTACTATCTGACATGGTCTCCGAAGAGACAGTAAAGCATTTCCTGACCGTCGTTCCGCACGCGCAAACCGTTGACGTATCGGGCGCGGGACACATGATTGCCGGCGACAACAACGACGCATTCTCGACGGCGGTCGTCGAATTCCTCGACAGGACCACATGAACCCTGCTGTCGGTTGACTGCCCATGTAGGGCTGGCGCCTATCCTGCTCCTATGCCAACTGAACCAGCGCGGGTGTCTTTCCGCCGGCATGTGCGCGAAAAGGTTTTGAGGGCGACACGAGAACTCGCCATCGAGAAGGGCTGGGATCAGGTCCGGATGAGCGAGGTTGCCGAATCGGTCGGCGTCTCCCGCCCGACGTTGTACAAAGAGTTCGGCGACAAACAGGGGCTCGGCGACGCGCTTGTGGTGTCGGAGGGCCAGCGCTTTATGGAAGGCATTCTTGCCGTCCTTGCCGAACACGTGGGCGACGTGCGGGGCGGCATCACCGCAGCGGTGCAATTCACCCTCTGTGAAGCAGAAGACAGCCCGCTCCTCAAGGCAGTTCTGACGTCCAACCCTTCGGGGAATGATCGCGGTGGCTCGTCGTCTACTGGAGTCCTACCTCTTCTGCCGACGTCGGCTTCCCTGCTTCAGCTCTGCTCCGCGGCTCTGATCACGTGGTTTAACGACCACTTCGACGATCTCGATCCCGAAGACGTTGAGGAGGTCGCAGATGTTCTGGTGCGACTGACAGTGAGTCATGTTGTACTCCCAGCCGCGGACATCGCCACCACCGGTGAGCGGATCTCCCGCGTAGCACTCAGGTACCTGGGAGTTGTCCACAGTTTGTAACTAGCAAGCTCTCGTGTCAGATCGAGCCGGCGAGGAGCTCTGAGCGGTCAACTCGGAGCTGCTGGCTGATGGCCCGCTTACTGAACATGAAATCGCGAGGACGGTTGACGCAGTCGGCGGCGATGAGTTCACGATCGCGGAAGTAGAAGCAGCTGAAGTCACGGTCACGCGACGGGTCGCCGCTGAAGACCACTTCGTCGTATCCGGTGTTGAGACCGGCGATCTGGAGTTTGAGATCGTACTGGTCGGACCAGAACCACGGAAGCGCAGCGATTGCGCTGTGTTTTCCGCAGATTGTCGCCGCAGCGATCTTGGCCTGCTCGCCGGCGCTCGATACGGATTCCAAACGAATACGCGAGCCGTATCGAGCCATGGTGTGGCTGGTGCAGTCGCCGGCGGCCACGATGTCGGGGTCGCTGGTGCGGGCCTGGTCGTCGATCACGATGCCGTTGTCGACGGATAATCCTGCGGCCGAGGCGAGCTCGGTGTTCGGCACCACACCGACGCCGACGATGACCAAGTCGGCGGGGATCGGTTCGCCGCCTGCCAGCACGACCTCCTGCACTCTGCCGTTGCCGGAGAAGGCTTCGACGAGAGCGTGTGTTCGGATCTCCACTCCCTCGCCGTTGTGGATTCGGGTGTAAAACGCGGAAACCTCCGGCGCGGTGACCCGTTCGAGTACACGCTCGGTTGCCTCGAGGACGGTGACGTTCATGCCGAGCGAACACAGCGAGGCCGCCGTTTCCAACCCGATGTAACCGCCGCCCACGATCACAACCCTCCGACCCGGTGTAGCGGCGGCACGGATCAACTCGACGTCTGCAGCGGTACGCAGGTAGTGAATTCCGGGAAGATCCACCCCTGGTGTGGGGAGTCGTCTGGCCCTTGCGCCGGTGCACAACGCGAGCTTGGTGTACGTCAGCGTGTCGCCGGTGCTCAGAGACACACGCTTGGCACTCCGGTGGATCGCCTCCACGGTCGCATTCAAGAGTCGAATGTGCTGCTTTTCGTAGAAATCAGCGCCGCGAATCAGGAGGTCGTCGAGGCCGTTCTTGCCGGCCAGGTATCCCTTCGACAACGGAGGCCGGTGGTAGGGCAGTCCCCCCTCGTCGCCGATGAGCACGACCTCCCCAGACCACCCCTCCCTTCGAAGATTAGCTGCCAACTGCGCGCCGGCGTGGCTCGCGCCGACGATCACCGCTCGTTCGGGAGTCACGCACTTGGCCTGGGAGTGAGGCGAACCATCAGCTTGCTGATACCCCTGACGAAATTCGATTGCACATACTCGGGTTCGCCGACCACCTCGATGTTCTCAAAGCGAGGGAGCAATTCCTCCCACAGGATTCGAAGCTGCAACTCAGCAAGTCGGTTTCCCATGCACCTGTGCACGCCGAACCCGAACGAGATGTGATTGCGGGCGTTGCTCCTATCGATGATCAACTCATCGGCCCGCTCGAAGACACGCTCATCGCGGTTACCAGAGGCGTACCACATCACGACCTTGTCGCCCTTGCGGATGAATTGCCCGTTCAACATGATGTCTTTTTTCGCGACTCGGCGCATGTACGCCAACGGGGTCTGCCAGCGAATGATCTCGGATACCATGTTGGGAATCAGGTCAGGGTTCGCCTTCAACTTCTCGAACTGATCGGGGAACTGGTTCAAGGCGAGAACCCCTCCGCTCATCGAGTTGCGAGTCGTGTCGTTTCCCCCGACGATCAGCAGTACCAAATTGCCGAGGAATTCCATCGGGCGGTCGATGAGATCCTTAGTGTCCTCGTTGGCCTGCAGCATCGTGATCAGATCGAAGCCCGGTCGCTCCCCGTTGGCGGTACGGGCCCACTTGTCATGCCAGAGAGCGCTGAGACCCTTCGCCATGTCGACCATGCCACGAAACACTCTGTCGTTGTCGGAAGGACCACCATTGGCTTGCTCCATGGAGGTGGCGAGGTCCGACCATTCCACGAGCTTGTGCCGCTGCTCGTACGGGAAGTCCAGCAGGGTCGCGAGCATGCGCGCTGTCAGTTCGATGGAGACGTGGTGCACCCAATTGAACGGCTGATCCACCGGTAGATCGTCCAGCACTTCCTGGACACGCGAGCGGATCAGCCCCTCCATCTCGCGCAGGTTCTTCGGCGCGACAACCCCTTGGACGGAAGCGCGCTGCAAGTCGTGTTGTGGCGGATCCATCGCGATGAACATGGCGATGTCCATGAAGCGGGGCGGTCTCCCGATGATGATGAACGGCTCTGCGGAGAAAGCCTCGTGGTTCTTGTCGACGGCGATGATGTCCGCGTGGCGGGTCACCGACCAGAACGGGCCGAACGCACTGTGAGCCTGGTAGTGCACCGGCGCCTCGTTGCGCACGCGTTCGAAGTAGGACTTCCAGCGGCCTTGGCGGTAGAGGAACGGGTTGCTGAGATCGATGTCGGCGATATCAACGTCCTCGACCGGAGGAATGGGCGTCTCGGTGAAGATCTTCTTACCATTGGTTCCGGTTACCCACCGGCGTGTCTTGTCGTAGAGGTGTGCGCCGCGGATTTGCAGCTCCAGAGGCACGGCAGACTGGGCTTTGGCGGCCACTGCCGCGGGAATACTCATTATTGTTTCCTCCAAATCCATGACGTTGTTTCAGAGCTGGAACTCAGGTAGCTCGACCGTCAAGCCATCCCATGCCTCGGAGGCGGACATCTGGCAAGACAGCCTCGACGTCCGCTGACGCTCGGGGTTCATCGCGAGCATCTCCTCTTCGTTGGCGCCGCAGAGTCCCACCGTGTCCGACCACTCGGGAGCGACGATCACGTGGCACGTTCCGCATGCGGCTTCCCCTCCACAATCGCCGTCGATGCCGGGCACCGCGTTGTTGACCGCAACCTGCATCAAGGACTGCCCTTCGGCCAAGGGGGCTTCGTACTTCTCGCCGTCGTGAGAGACGAAGGTGACGACTGCCATGATTAACTCTCCTCAATTTGGAACTCCTCTATTTAGCGTTGTCGCGCGTGACCAGCGTCGCTAGGCTCGCAGGAGTCAAAAAGTTGTGTTTTTAGCTCACGCGCAGGGAGGCACGTGAAACTCGACGACTCGGGTATGCCAGCGCTGGCTTTCCTGCAGATGCTGGACAGTGAGGCGCTGGGGCATGACGCCAGCATTGCGCTCCGCAGCATCATGGTTCGCGAGCACGTTACCGAGTCGATGTTGGTGGGTCGCGACGCGCAGGTCCCCTTACGGTGGTTCAGGGAGATATATTCCGATTTCGATTGTGATCAGGGAACCCGTCTGGGTTTCGCGTTCGCTGAACACGCCAAACTGACGTCCTTTGGGGCACTCAGTGTTCCCTTGGTCAGCGCGGGCTCGGTAGCCGAGGTTGTCGAGTTGCTTGCTTATCTGCCGGTGATCACCACAGCCCTCAGCCCGACGTTCCATTCGACGGAACGCGGCCTCACGATCGGGCTCACCGGTCGCACCGGTGACGCGGGCCTGAACTGCCTGGCCGTCACCTACGGTGGGCTGGCGCTGTTGCGTCTGCTCGACATGCTCGCGGGTGCCGTACCGAATATTGAACTGCATTTAAGTCATTCAGCGCCGGAGTCGTGGGTTCTTCATGACGAAGTGTTGGCGGGTCGGATCTTCTTCGACGCCCCCAGCTCGTTCGTCCACGTTCCCGCGGCTTCGCTCGAGGAGGTCTGTCGATTCTCCGATCCTGTGGCGTACCGGATTGCCGTCACCGATTTGCAGCGAACTCTCGATCAACGACGTGACACGTCGGTCTCCGAAAAAGTAAGGGACCTGCTCGAAAAAGATCCCGGAAAAACGAACATCAGCCGGACGGCGGGCGAGCTTTCGATATCCCCGAGCACGTTGAAGCGGCGCCTCCGCGAAGAGGGGACCACCTTTCGCGAATTGCGTCAGTCGTTCTTGCGGGAGCGAGCAATTCTGCGACTTCTCGACAGATCGTTGTCTGTAAGCGAGATCGCGGCAGAACTCGGGTACGCGGAGCTCACGAACTTCACACATGCCTTCAAACGGTGGACCGGTCGTTCACCGCGCCACTTCAGAAAAACGCGCGACTGAGGGCTATAGATCCGCCCCGGCGTGTGCCGGGCGACCATCGGAACCAGCGGGCTTCACGATCGGCCTCATCTGTCACCTGGACATCGTCGAGAAACGACACGATCGGCGCGGGTTTCGGTCATCGCAGCACCCTCTTGGGAAGAGGCGCAAGGACATTCCAGAGAATCCATACCGCGCTAGCGGCGGGTGCGGGCGGGGGTGACGCGGACCTCTAGGCACGCTATGCTAACCGTCGTTCACGTCGGGACCGGCGTTGGACGCGTGGTCGAGAGGAGTCCGGATGCCACACGACCAGCCGGCCATCATCGGTGCCGCCGAACTCGCTCCAGGGAGAAACGTTCCGTACACCTCCACTGAATTGCATGTGCGCGCCGCGGTCGCGGCTCTCGCCGACGCAGGGGTGGTCCCAGACGAGGTCGACGGTCTGGTGTGCGCCGGGCCGATGACGAACGAGGGTTCGATCTTCCTGTCCGAGGACCTCATGGACTATCTCGGGCTGCACAATCTGAAACTTCAGATGACCTGTCAGCTTGGCGGCGGGACCCATCTCGCCATGACGCGCATGGCGAGTAACGTCATCGCCCGGGGCGAGGCCGAGACGGTGCTGGTCGTGTCGGCGGGCAAGTTTCCACCGATCCGCGATGGCGGGCGCGAACTGATGGCGCTGGTGTGTGACCACGCGTTCGAGATGCCCTATGGACCGTCCGTGCCGGCGCTCTACGGTTTGATCGCGCAGGCCTGGATGCACGAGACGGGACAGGGCAAGGCGGACATCGCCGAGGTCACCGTGTCGCAGGACCGTTGGGCCGCACTGAACCCCGCGGCTATCGCGCACGGCGCTCAACGCCTGACTGTGGAGGACGTGCTGGCGTCCCGGCCGATCGCCGGGCCGTTCCACTTCTACCACTGCTCGATTCCCTGCGAGGGCGGTGGCGCGCTGGTGCTGGGCTCGGCCCGCCGGGCTCGCGCGGGCAAGCACCGGCCGGTGCATTTGCTGGGCTTTGGAGAGGGTCACACCCACGGTTTTCTGACCTCGCTGGCCCGGCCGGGTCGTACCGGGGCCGCCCGTTCGGGTCCGATGGCCTTTGAGCGCTCCGGACGGGCGCCGGCCGACGTCGACATCGCTTTGCTCTACGACGCCTTCGCCTCCAACCCGGCGATGATCCTTGAGGAGGCGGGTTTCGTGAAGCCCGGTGGGGCAGGCGATTTCTACCGTGACGGCTGCGCCGATCCGGGGGGCGACCTTCCGGTGAACACCGACGGCGGCCTAATCCGGTTCGGGCACACCGGGACCTCCTCTGGCATTTCGCAGATCCTTGAGGGTTACTGGCAGTTGTCCGGTCGCGCCGAGGGCCGTCAGGTGCCCGGGGCGGATACCGCGTTCGTGCACAGCTACGGCTCGATGCTGTGCAGTCACGTCAGCATGGTGATGGAGGGAGCGTCATGACCGCAGCTTCGAGTTCTCTCGACGGTCTGCACGATCCTGAGGCGCTGCCGCCGCTGACCGATGTCAACCGTCCCTACTTCGCAGCAGCGGCCCGCGGTGTACTCGTCTTCCAGCGGTGCGCGAACGACCACCCTTTCCTCTACCCGCGGCTGGTGTGTCCCGTCTGCCATGACGGTGAGTTGGCCTGGGAGACCGCGGCGGGTACTGGTGAGATCGTCAGTTTCGCGCCGGTGTACCGCCCCCCGTGGGACTCGTTCCCGCGCAGCGAGCCGTACGTCGTCGTGCTCGTTCGTCTGGACGAGGGGCCGCAGTTGTTGGCCAGTCTCGAGGGCGTGGCCCCAGATGAAGTTGCGATCGGGGCGAGAGTGCGCGCAGTGTTCGAGCGGGTGAACGAGGACCTTGGGCTGGTCCGATTCAGGCTGGCGGCGTCGTGACCACGTACGGGGTCTCGGTGCTCGGCGCGGACTTGGCCACCCTTGTCGAGACCGCCGAGGCTACCGACCTCGCCGGCTTCGACGCCGCCTGGGCCTCGGAGTTCTACTCGCGCTCCGGCTCGATCTCGATGGCCGCGATGGCCGCGCGCACAAAGCGCTGCCGCATCGGGTCGTCGATCCTGTATGGCGTCGGGCGCAGCCCGCTCGTGCTCGCCACCGAGGCGCGTGACCTCGACGAGCTTTCAGGCGGGCGCGTCGTACTCGGGCTCGGCAACGGTACACGCCGCATGATGAGCGACTGGCACGGCGTGGAGGACACCTCCGCTCCCGCTCTGCGCATGGAGGAGCTGGTCCCGCTCGTGCGTCGGATCTGGAACCTGCACGAGGGCCCCGTGCGCCATGAGGGGCGCTTCTACCGGATGAATCTCGTCCCAACCGGCGACGTCGCGCCGCCGAAGCGAGCGATCCCGATCATCACCGCGGGCGTGCGTCCGCGGATGTGCGAGGTGGCAGGGCGCGTAGCCGACGGGTTGGCTGGTCATCCGCTGTTCACCACGACTTACGTCGAGGAGGTCGCCCGCCCAGCCGTCGTGCGCGGTGCGGAGCGGGCCGGACGCGATCCCGCCGACATTGAGATCGTCTCGATGGTCATCTGCGCGGTGCACGACGACCCACAGATCGCACGTCGTGAGGCCGCGCAGCAGATCGCGTTCTACTCCTCGGTGAAGACCTACGAGCACGTGCTCGACGTCAGCGGTTTCGCCAGGCAGGCAGCGGCCATCCGCGACGCGTTCGCACGGCGTGACCTGCCGGCCATGTTCGCCGCGGTCACCGACGACATGATCGACGCGATGGCGGTGGCCGGCACCGCCGCCGAGGTCCGAGAAGGGCTGCGCCGCTACGAGGGCGTGCTGGACCACATCGTTCTCTACTCACCCTCGATTGGTCTCGCGCCCGAGCGCATCGCCGAGAACCTCGGCAGCCTCATTCGCGATTGTGCGCCGGCCTTCGCCGGCGGGAAAGGTGACCAGAGTGGCTGACGCATCGCTCATCGGGACGCAACTCGGGAGGACCACGTTTCCCGTCGACCGGTCCAAAGTGCGCGAGTTCGCACTTTCGCTCGGCGACCGCGACCCGATCTACCAGGACGTCGCGGCCGCCCGCGCCGCCGGCTTCGGCGCGATCCCCGCTCCTCCGACCTTCGTCGTCTCCTCGGCTCACTGGCGCGCCGACGACGACATGTTCGGCGCCCTCGGGCTCGACCTGCGACGCGTACTGCACGGTGAGTGCGGCTGGGAGTATTTCGCGCCGGTGTTCGTCGGCGACGAGCTCACCGAGACTCGTCGGGTGTCGAACGTGACCAGCCGCGAGGGGAAGCGCGGCGGCATCATGACAATCGTGACGATCGAGACCGACTTCACCAACCAGCGCGACGAACTCGTCGTGCGCCAGACCGACGTCTTGATCGAAACCGGAGGCTCCACCCAATGACGACATCCCCCGCGCCGGTGGCGTTGGCCATCGGCGACGAGATGCCGACCTCACAGTTCGGCCCGCTGACGCGCTCGCACATCGTTCGCTACGCCGGCTCCGGCGGCGACTTCAACCCGATCCACCACGACGAAGAGTTCGCCCGCGCGGCCGGCATGCCCGGTGTGTTCGGCATGGGACTGCTGCACGGCGGTGTGCTCGCGCAGCGGCTGACCGCCTGGGTGGGGCTGGCCAACATCCGCTCGTTCCGCATCCGGTTCACCGGTCAGGTATGGCCCGGTGACCTGCTCAGCTTCGGCGGCAGGGTCACCGGCGTGCGCGAGGCCGGAGGGCAGCAGGTGGCAGACCTCGAACTCGTGGTCACGCGCCAGACCGGCGAACCCGCGATAAAGGGGAGCGCCGTCGTGCAGGTGACCCGGTGAGCGCGCCAACGAGCGACGTCACCGGCCTCGGGATGACGTTCGGGACCTTCGACGAAGGCCGGGCGTGGGTCGGTCATCGCTCCGAACCGCGGCATGCGTGGTTCCCGATCGACCGCTCGATGGTGTTGTACTACTGCTCGCTCGTCGAGGACGCGAACCCCCGTTACTGGGAGGGTGAGGACTGCCCGCCCGGGCTGCTGATGAGCCTCGGCTTCGCGCCGCAGTGGGTGCCCGGGTACCTAGCGCGTGCCGACATGATGTTCGCGCTCAGCGTCCCGTTGCCGGGCCACCACATCATCAACGCCTCGACGACGACGGAGTTCGAACGCCGGCCCCGGGTAGGCGATCACGTGTCGATCGTGGAGGAGATCGCCTCGATCTCCGAGCCCAAGACGACGCGGGTGGGCACCGGTGTGTTCATCACCACGGTGAGCACCTTCTCCGACCAGCACGGTGAGGTCATCGGCCGCAACACCAACGTGCTCTTCCGATACGACACCGCCGATAGTGAAGGCGCATCATGAACGACTCCACCGAGCGCAGCATGGTCCGCGTCCCCGTGCGGTTCGAGGACATCGCCGTCGGCGACACCCTGACGCCCGTCTCGATCGAGATCAGCTACAAGCGCATCTGCATGAACGCGGCTTCGACATGGGACTGGTTCCCCGGTCACCACGACCCCGACTACGCGCGCAGCCAGGGCCAGCGCACGATCTACCTGTCAACCCTCTTCTTCCATGGCTTCATCGACCGCGGCCTCAACGAATGGGCCGGACCCGACGCGCTCATCCGGCGCCGCAGAATCTCAATGATCCGGTCGATCTATCCGGGCCAGACCGCAACCCTGAGCGGCAAGGTCGTGGCCAAACGCGACGATGGCGGACGGCGCCTCGTCGACCTCGAGTTGCTCGTCTCGAGCGAAGATGGTCCGTGCGTGCCGAGTGAAGCCACCGTTGAGCTGGCCGACCCGTTTGTCGAGGTGCCGGGGTGAGCTGCCACTCACATGCGAGGCGACGGTGAGGGACGGAGGCTCGGTGGCCGAGCAACCGGTTCGCTACGAGGTCGTCGACAGCGTGGCCTGGCTGACGATCAACCGGCCCGAGGCGCGCAACGCGCTGAACAACGCTGTGCGCACGGGGCTTTTCGACGCGGTACGCCGCTTCAATGACGACGACGCGGCGAAGGTGCTCGTCCTCACCGGCGTGGGCGATAAGGCGTTCTGCGCCGGCGGGGACTTGAAGGAGATGGCGCAGAACGCGCTCAAGGTGCCCCCGAAGGACTTCGCTCCGCAGTTCGGCCGCAACATCGATGTCGCGAAGCCGACGATCGCGGCCGTCAACGGTGTCGCGTTCGCCGGGGGCTTCCTGCTCGCGCAGCAGTGCGACCTGGTCGTGGCTGCCGAACACGCGACCTTCGCCGTCAGCGAGGTCAAAGTCGGCCGCGGGTCGCCGTGGGCGGCACCGCTATCGTGGCTGGTGCCCCCACGCGTTGCCATGCAGATCCTGCTGACCGGCGACCCGATCACCGCCGAGCGCGCCCACCAGGTCGGCTTAGTCAATGAGGTGGTGCCGGCCGATCAGTTGCGCGAGCGTACCCGGCAGTTGGCGCTCAGCATCGCCGCGAACGCACCGCTATCGGTGCTTGCGTCCAAGCGCACCGTGTACCTCTCGGCACAGCACCACCTCGCCGCCGCCTACGACCTGGCCGACGAGATATGGGAGCCGGTCTATCTGAGCGACGACGCGCAGGAAGGCCCGACGGCGTTCCGCGAGAAGCGCGCACCACAGTGGAAGGGACGCTGACATGGCGGTGACCATGCAGTCGGTAATCGCCGACATCGAAGCCGAAACGGCCGCGTTGCGCGAACTCATCGCACCGCTGCCCGAAGGTCCGCGCGGCTGGGACGCGCCGACTCCGGCCGTGGGCTGGGCGATCCGCGACCAGATCAGCCATCTGGCGTTCTTCGACGACGTGGCGGTGCGCTCGGCCACCGACCCCGACGGTTTCAGCAGCGACTACCTGCCGATGATGGCCGACGGAAGCATCTCACCCGACGTCATCGCTGAGCGCTACCGTCAAATGCCGGCTGCCGACCTGCTCGCGTGGTTCGACACGTCGCGTGCAGCCCTCGTTGCGGCGTTCGCGGACATTGCCCCGGCGACCCGCCTGCCGTGGTTCGGGCCGACGATGAGCGCGGTCTCGTCGCTGACAGCGCGACTCATGGAGACCTGGGCGCACGGCCAGGACATCGTCGACGCGCTCGGCGCGACCCGCGAGGCCACGGCACGGCTGCGGCACGTGGCCCACATCGGGGTGGGTGCGCGCGCTTTCAGCTACCTGGCCAACGGTCTGGACCTCCCCGCGGACCCGGTACGCGTCGAGCTGACCGCTCCGGACGGCAGCGTCTGGACGTGGGGGCCAGCCGACGCCGCCAACCGCGTGAGCGGGCCGGCGCTGGACTTTTGCCTGTTGGTGACCCAACGCCGCCACCGCGACGACACCGCTTTGGTCGCCGACGGACCGCTGGCCGACCAGTGGCTCGCGATCGCCCAGGCCTTCGCGGGGCCCCCTGGCGGCGGGCGCGTGGCGGGCCAGTTCGCAGGGGGTCAGCGGTGAGCGTCCCGGTCCGCATCGGCAACTGCTCCGGCTTTTACGGCGACCGCATCGCCGCAGCCCGCGAGATGGTCGAGGGCGGACCGATCGACGTCCTGTGCGGTGACTATCTGGCCGAGCTGACCATGCTCATCCTGGCCAAGGCCCAGGCCAAAGACCCGTCCGGCGGGTACGCGCGGACTTTCCTCACCCAAATGGAACAGGTGCTGGGCACCTGTCTCGATCGTGGCATCAAGGTCGTCGCGAACGCGGGCGGGCTGAATCCCGCCGGCTTGGCCGCCGCGTTGCGCGAGCTGTCCGCACGTCTCGGCCTCACCGCGCGCGTCGCGCACGTCGAGGGCGACGACCTACGTGGCGACCTCCACGCAATCACGCCGCCCGTCGGCGACATCAAACCGGTGTCGGCCAACGCCTACCTCGGCGCCTGGGGCATCACCGAGGCGCTGCATTCGGGCGCCGACGTCGTCGTGACCGGCCGGGTCACCGACGCATCCCTCGTGGTCGGTCCCGCGGCCTGGTGGCACGCCTGGGCACGCGCCGACTGGGATCGGCTCGCGGGTGCGGTCGTCGCCGGGCACGTGATCGAGTGCGGCCCTCAGGCGACGGGCGGCAACTACGCGTTCCTCGACGAGATCACCGACCGCCGCTACCCGGGGTTTCCGATCGCCGAGGTCGCCGAGGACGGCTCTTCGGTGATCACGAAGCATCCCGGCACCGGGGGACTGGTCTCAGTCGGCACGGTCACCGCCCAGCTGCTCTACGAGATCGCTGAACCTGCCTACCTCGGCCCCGACGTCGTCGCCCACTTCGACACCATTCGCCTGGCTCAACAGGGTGAGCACCGTGTCGCGATCAGCGGTACGAAAGGCAGTCCGCCGCCGGACACGTTGAAGGTGGCGCTGAACGAGGTGGGCGGCTTCCGCAACACGATGACCATGGTGCTCACCGGCCTGGACATCGAGGCCAAGGCGGCCTTCGCCGAACAGCAGCTCTTCGACGTTCTCGGCGGACGCGACGCCTTCGACGAAGTCGACGTGCGACTGTTGCGTTTCGACGTCTCCGATGCGCCGACGAACGAGCAAGCCTGCGCGCACCTGCGTGTGACGGTGAAGGACGCCGACCCGCGAAAGGTGGGCCGAGCCTTCTCCGGCGGGGTCATGGAGATCGCCCTGGCTGGTTTCGCCGGCTTCCACACCACCACGCCACCGTCCTCGGAGACCGCGTTCGGCGTCTACCGGCCGGCCTACGTTCCGCGCTCGGCCCTCACGCACGTGCTCGTCGACGCCGACGGCAATCGGCACGTGATCCCTGACCCGCCGACCGGTGCGGTCCCGCCGGCTGGGATCGCCCCGCCCGCGAAGCTGCCGGCGCCATCCGGGCCGACGCGGCTCGCGCCGCTCGGGTCGGTACTCGGTGCGCGGTCCGGAGATAAGGGCGGCAACGCCAACCTCGGACTGTGGGCACGCGACGACCCCGGTTACGCGTGGGCGCGCGAGTACCTGAGCGTCGAGCGGCTGCGCACACTGCTCGGGCCGGAGACGGCGCACCTGCGCATCGAGCGCTTCGAACTGCCGAACCTGCGCGCGCTCAACGTGGTGGTGCACGGCTTGCTCGGTGACGGGGTGGCCTCCTCGACCCGGCCGGACGCGCAGGCCAAGGGGCTCGGGGAGTACGTGCGATCCCGAGTGGTGGACGTTCCCGAATCGCTGCTCGACACACACTAAATCCGGTGCGGGGCGCCGTCTACCTGCTGTGTAACCGCGCGGCTGAACAGCGCCGCAACGGCCGCGGCGGCCAGCATCGCCTCAATCGTCGCGTCGTCCAGCGACGCCGGCATGTACGCGGACGCGTTGAGCAATGACAGCACGGCGGCGACCAGGCCCTGTGCGCGCTCACGGTCCAGATCGCCCCGTGCTCGTACGAGCGCGTCGACCCAGAAGGACTCGTACCTGTGCTGTCGGCGTCGCAGGGCACGGGTCGCCAGCGGCGACAGCGAGCGGTGCTCGCGGGCGTAGACGGCCAACAGGCCGCGTCGTCGCGCGCCGAAGGCCGCGTGTAGGTCGACAAGGGCGTGCAGGACCTCCGTCGGTGTGCCGGCGTTGGTGGCGCGCCGGGCGCCGGCCAGCAGCTCAGTCATGGCGGCGTCGCATAACTCGCGCAGGATCGCGTCCTTGTTCTGAAAGTGCCGGTAGACGGCCGGCCCGCTCACCCCTGCTGCGGCACCGATGTCGTCGATGCCCACGGCGTGAAAGCCTTGCCGCGCGAACAGGTCGGCGGCGGCCTCGAGGAGCAGTTTGCGGCGCAAACCGGCCACTTTCAGGCCTCCTGTCGATTTGTGGTTACGTTGTTCGCCGTCCGATCCGCTGGGCCGGGCTGGGATCCTACCGGCGCTGGGGTTGCCTGCGTCGGCACCCGCCGCACCAAATCAAGGGAGGTGAACGAAACCGCTAGCCCCCGCCGATGCTGTCGCATCCTCTTCTCAGTTCATGATTTAGGGGCCCTGCTTCGAACCCGCGATGTGCAGCGGCACGACTCAGCGCAAAACGACTCCGCCCTCGATGCCCGTGAACTGCGCGCGCAGCTCGGTCTTGAGCAGCTTGCCGGTGGCATTGCGCGGCAGTTCGGCGACGAAGTGCACGTCACGCGGACACTTGAAGTGTGCCAGCCGCTCCCGGCACCACGCTACGATCTCCTCGGCGCTCGGCGCCTGTGTCGCCGGGTCGGCGACCACGACCGCGACGACGCGTTCGCCCCACTTCGCGTCCTTACCGCCGATCACGGCGGCGTCGAACACCGCCGGGTGGCGGAAGAGAACCTGCTCGACCTCGATCGGGTAGACGTTCTCGCCGCCGGAGATGATCATGTCCTTCTTGCGGTCGACGAGGGTGATGAAGCCCTCGGCGTCCATGCGCCCGAGGTCGCCCGTGTGGAACCAGCCCCCGCGTAACGCCTCGGCGCTCGCCTCGGCCTTCATCCAGTAGCCGGTGAACACATTCGGGCCGCGCACGATCAGTTCGCCCACGGTGTCGGTCGCGACGTCGCGGTCGTCGTCGTCGACGATGCGGGCGTCGACATGCATTGCGACGCGGCCGATCGACCCGGCCCGCGTGCTGACGTTCTCGGCGTCGAGGACGGTCACCAAGGGAGCGGTCTCGGTCATGCCGAAGCCCTCGGTGAAGGGCACGCCTCGCTCGCGCATGAAGTCGATGACCGTGAGGGGGACGGGCGACCCGCCGCCCATGGCGAAACGCAGCGCAGACAGGTTGAAGGAGTCGAAGTCGGGCACCTGTGTGAGTGCGGTCCACATGGCCGGCACCATGAACTGGACCGTGACGTGGTGGTCGGCCATCGCCTGTAACGTCGCTCGCGGCTCGAAGGACGGCATGATCACGCTGGTGCCGCCGACGTACAACAGCGGCAGGGTGTGTACTCCCAGCCCGCCGATGTGGAACATCGGCGCCACCGCGACGGTGACGTCCTCGCCCCGCAGGCCGATGTCGGTGCCGAGGACGTTGATCGCGTTCCATAGCAGGTTGTCGTGGGTGAGGATCGCGCCCTTGGGTCGGCCCGTCGTCCCCGACGTGTACATGATGAACGCGGGGTCGCGGCCGTCGACGTCACCGTTGAGCGGTTCGGGCGCGGCGCCCGAGACGACGTCTTCGTAGCCGAGCTCGCCCGGCGCCGGCACCCCACCGGCGCGCACGACATGGCGCACGCGGACTCCGGACTCGGTGACGGCGCTCCTGGCCTGCGCGGCGAACGGCTCGTGGAAGACCAGAACATCGGCGCCTGAGTCGGCCAGGATGTAGCCGATCTCGGGTCCGGCAAGGCGCACGTTGAGCGGAACTGCAAGTGCGCCGATTTTGGCGCAGCCCAGCAGCACCTCGATGAACTCGGTCGAATTGACCAGCAGCATCGCGACCCGATCGCCCTTGCGCACGCCGAGGGCGATGAGTGCGGCGGCGACCTGGTTGGTGCGCCGATCGAGGTCGGCGTAGGTGATGTGCGCGCCGTTGCTGATCAACGCGGTGCGCCCGCCGTTGAGGAAGGCGCGCCGGCTCACCCACTGACCGATGCCGAGTTGCATTCGATTCCCTTTCATTCCGCGGCGACTCAGTAGGACGCGGGCAGTTTCAGGCTGTGCTGCGCCACGAAGTTGAGGATCATTTCGCGGCTGATCGGCGCGGTGCGCATGAGCCGGGCCGGACCCCACAACGTGGCGAGGCCGTACTCGGTGGCCATGCCGTTGCCGCCGTGGGTTTGAATCGCCTGGTCGAGCGCCAGGATGCCCGCCTCGGCTGCGGCATATTTCGCCATGTTCGACGCCTCACCCGACCCCGGATCGCCGGCGTCGTGCAGGGAGGCGGCACGCTGAGTCATCAACCGGGCCAGCTCAACCTGGATCTTGGCGTGGGCGAGCGGGTGCGATACGCCTTGGTGCGAGCCGATCGGCGTTCCCCACACGTGGCGGTTGCGGGCGTAATCGGCGGCTTTATCCAGCGCGTAGCGACCGATGCCGTTGCCGAGCGCCGCCCCCATGATTCGCTCCGGGTTCAGGCCCATGAAGACCTGGCGCAGGCCCTCGTTCTCCGCGCCGATAAGGTTGGCGGCCGGCACGCGGACGTCATCGAAGAATAGAGTGAACTGCTTCTCTGGAGTGACCGCCTGCACCGGGATGAGTGACTTGGTGAGCCCGGGGACATCGGTGGGCACGACGAGCAAGCTGAGTAGTCCGCGACCACTGTCGTTGGTAGACGTTCGGGTGACGACCAGGATCGCTTCGGCTTCGTCGACACCAGAAATGTAGTACTTGGTGCCGTTGATGACCCAGTCGTCGCCGTCGCGTTTCGCGGTCGTGGAGATGTTGTGCGAGTTCGAGCCCGCGTCCGGCTCGGTGATCGCGAATGCCATGATCGTCTCGCCGCTGGCGATGCCCGGCAGCCACTGCTGCTTGAGTTCCTCACTGCCGAATGCCTGGATGATCGTGCCGCAGATGGTCGGCGAGACGACGGTCATCAGCAGCGGGCAGCCCGCCGCGGCGAGCTCCTCACCGACGATCTGCATGTCGTAGATGCCGCCGCCGCCGCCGCCGTACTGCTCGGAAAGGTTCACCCCGAGGAAGCCCTGTTTGCCCACGGCCTGCCACAGCTCGGTGCTCTTCCCGCCGGCCAGCGACTTTTCCAGGTAGTACTCGTGTCCGAAGTCCTTGGCGATCTCGGCGACCGCCTTGCGCAGGTCCTGACGTTCCTCTGTCTCGTGCAATTCCATGACACTCCTCACATCGGTATCGACGCGCCACCGATCGGGAGCGCGCCGGCTTCATTAGAGCTCCGTGGCGTCCGACGCCACTTCACCGCCGTCCACCGCCTCGACCACGGCGAGGACGTCACCGCTCGAGACCTGATGGCCGACCTGGACCGGCAGGGCGCTCAGCACCCCGTCGATCGGGCTCGCGACGGTGTGCTCCATCTTCATCGCCTCCAGGACGACGAGCGTTTGACCGGCTGACACCGTCTCGCCCTCGGCGACCGGTAGTCGGATCACCGAGCCCGGCATCGGCGCGGTGAGCGACCCGGGCGGGTTCAGAGTGCTCGGGTCGACGAAGCGTGGCGCCAGCCGCAGGGCGGAGTAGCCGGCGACCGAGTCGAGGTGGGCAACATCGCCGTCGAGGACGACATCATAAGTGCGGCGCACCCCGTCGACGCGCAGCACCACCCGCTCGCTACTGCCCTCGACAACCTCGACGTCGGCCAACGGCTCGTCGTCGACCTGCAGGCAGGTCCCTGTCGAACCTAACGTGTACCCGACGCGCACTTCGCGCCCGCCCTGGGTCTGCCAGGTTGTGGTCTGCGGCTGCGAAGGGTTGTTGCGCCAGCCGGCGGGCAACGTGGCCTGCAGAGTTGCGACGGCACGCCGCGCGGCCACCCCGGCCACGGTCGCCGCGACGGCGTGCAGGCGCTCGGACTGCGTGTCTGGGAGGGCAGCGCCGAGTTGGGCGACGTCGTGTCGGTCAAGGAACCCAGTGTCGGTGCCCCGCCCGGCGAACTCGTCATGGCGCAGGACGCGAACAAGCAGGTTGCGATTGGTGGTCACGCCGTGAATACGGGCGCCGGCCAGCGCCGCCGAGAGGCTGGCAAGTGCCTCGTCGCGCGTTGGTGCCCACGCGATGACCTTGGCCAGCAGCGAATCGTAGTAATGACTGATGACCGAACCGGCACGAAAACCCGAGTCAACCCGCACGCCGGCAAGCGCCGGGACATCCAAGGTGCGCAGGGTGCCGGTACAGGGCCGGTAGTCATCGGCCGGATCCTCGGCGCACAGCCGGGCCTCGACCGCGTGACCGCGAATTCGCGGGTTGTGCATCTCCTCAGGCAGCGGGCGGCCCATGGCTACGAGCAGCTGGGCACGCACCAGGTCGAGGCCGGTGATCAGCTCGGTAACCGGGTGCTCGACCTGCAGCCGGGTGTTCATCTCTAGGAAGGCGAAGGAGTCGGCTTTGCCATCCTGAGCGGCGTCGTAGACGAACTCGACCGTCCCGGCGCCTACGTAGCCGACGGCGCGCGCGGCGGCGATGGCGGCCTCGCTCATCCGAGCGCGCAACGCGTCGTCGACGACCGGTGACGGCGCCTCCTCGATCACCTTCTGGTGTCGACGCTGCACGGAGCACTCGCGCTCGAACAGAGAGACGACGTTTCCGTGCGTGTCGGCCATGATCTGGATCTCGACGTGGCGTGGGCGCTGGACGTAACGCTCGAGGAAGACGGTGCCGTCGGCGAACGCGGCGGCGGCCTCACGCGAAGCGGAGGTGACCGCTTCGTCGAGCTCGTCCGGCGACGCGACAATGCGCATGCCTCGGCCACCGCCGCCGGCGCTGGCCTTGACCAGCACGGGGTAGCCGACGTCGGCGGCCAGCTTCGCCAGCTGCTCGGCCGATAGCCCCGTCGTGTCGCCACCGGGCAGCACAGGCACCCCCGCGTCGGACATCGTCTTCTTGGCCTGCAGCTTCGAGCCCATCGCGTCGATCGCCCCGGGCGGCGGACCGATGAAGACGAGGTCGGCGGCGGCACAGGCGCGCGCGAACCCGGCGTTTTCCGAAAGGAAGCCGTAGCCGGGGTGTACTGCGTCCGCGCCGGTGAGCGAGGCAGCGGCGATGATCCGGTGGATGTCGAGGTAGGTCTCGGCGGCAGACGAGCCGGGAAGGTGCACGGCCTCGTCGGCGTCGGCGACGTGCCACGCGTCGGCGTCGGCGTCGGAATAGACCGCGACGGTGGCGATCCCGAGATCGCGGCAAGTGCGGAACACCCGCCGCGCGATCTCGCCACGGTTGGCGACCAGGACCTTGCGGATCTTGGGCATCGCCATCACATCCGGAACACGCCGTAGCCACGCTGGCCACGGACCTCGCCGTTGTGGATCACCGACAGGCAGAACCCGAGAACGGTCCGCGTATCGCGGGGATCGATGATCCCGTCGTCGTAAAGTCGGCCGCTGTTGGCCAGTGCGACGGATTCGCGCTCGATCTGTTCCTCGACGGCGGCGCGCATCTGGGCGTCGGCCTGCTCGTCGAAGGGCAGCCCGCGGTCGGCGGCGGACTCGCGCGCCACGATGGACAGCACTCCGGCCAGTTGCGCCGGACCCATCACGGCCGACTTCGAGTTAGGCCAAGCGAATAGGAAACGCGGTGAGTACGATCGCCCGCACATGCCGTAGTTCCCGGCACCGTAGGACGCACCCATGGTGATGGTCACGTGGGGGACCGTGCTGTTTGATACGGCGTTGATCATCTTGGCGCCGTCCTTGATGATGCCGCCCTGTTCGTACTCGGCACCGACCATGAAACCGGTGGTGTTCTGCAGGAAGATGAGGGGGGTGTCGATCTGATTTGCCAGTTGGATGAACTGCGAACCTTTCTCGGCCTCCTCACTGAACAGGATGCCCCGTGCGTTTGCGAGGATGCCGACCGGGAAGCCGTGGATCGAGGCCCAGCCGGTGACGAGTGACGTGCCGTAGAGAGGTTTGAACTCGTCGAAGGCCGAGCCGTCGACCACTCGGGCGATGACGTCGCGGGGGTCGAAGGGCACCTTCGGATCGACCGACGCGATGCCGAGCAGCTGATCGGGGTCGTGCACCGGTGGGTGCGGCGGCGTGGTGGGTCCGGGGCCGTTCTTCCGCCAGTTGAGCCGCGCCATGATGCGACGGCCGATGCGGATCGCATCCTGCTCGTCCTCGGCCATGTAATCGGCCAGCCCCGAGGTGCGGGCGTGCATGTCGGCGCCGCCGAGCGACTCGTCATCGGAGACCTCGCCCGTGGCCATCTTGACCAGCGGCGGACCGCCGAGGAACACCTTGGAACGGTTGCGCACCATCACGACGTAGTCGCACATGCCCGGGACGTACGCACCTCCCGCGGTCGAGTTGCCGAAGACCAGGGCCAGTGTCGGCAGCCCCGCTGCGCTGTGCTGGGTCAAGTCGTGGAACAGCTGTCCGCCGGGCACGAAGATCTCTGCCTGTGTGGGCAGGTCGGCGCCGCCAGATTCGACGATGTTGATGATGGGCAGTCGGTTCTCCCGCGCGATGGCCATGCCGCGGAACACCTTGCGGAAGGTATAAGGGTTCGATGCGCCGCCGCGGACGGTGGGGTCGTGGGCGATGATCATCGACTCGATGCCCTCGACCACGCCGATGCCTACCACCACGCTACCGCCGACGGGGAACTTACTGCCCCAGGCGGCGAAGGGGCATAGTTCGAGGAACGCCGTGTCGGGGTCGAGCATCAGCTCGATGCGCTCGCGGACAAGCAGCTTGCCCCGCTTACGGTGGCGCGCAACGTATTTCGCGCCGCCGCCGCCGTTGACCAGCGCCAGTTGCTCCGCGATGGTGTCGAGTTGCGCGCTCAGTCCTTCGCGGTTCTTGAGATAGCCGGGCGCGGTGTCGTCGACCCGATCGGGCAGGACCTGTACCAAAGTTTTCCTTCCGGGCGAGCATCGACGTCGATCTACTAGGCGCTGATGTTAGCCGCAATTAACATCAGGTGACAACGGCGCAGGCGGGCGTCGGATTTGTTCCGCGCCGTGGTTCCGTCGAATGGCGAGGATCGAAGCGGTGCGTTCGCTGCAGATCGAGCGATCGAAGGAATTGACTGGGGAGGGACGGCACACAGGGCCCGTGCGAGGTCGTATCGAGTTCCTCGTCCGGCGCGCGTGGAGTCTACGGTTCGCGATCTCGGGTGAACACCCGCAGCGATTGTCAGTGTCGCGCCATGCCCTTCAGCCAACCGAGTAGTGCATAACGCCGGTCGGCCAGAATCTATCGGGTCTCCTCGGCTTTGGCCAGCGGCGGAGCGGCCTGATCAGGCGCCTGTCCGAGGGTATACAGGCCGAGAATGCCGAGAAAACCCGCACAGTGCTCGATGAGCATTTCAGTCGAGAGGTTCAGTTGTCCATCTATCCAGCGACGGAGTATCTCGAACAGGCCCCCGACACCGTAGGTAGCGGCGAGATCTGCGACTTGGAGCACATCGCTGGGTATATCGAGGTGCAAGCGGGCCTCTCTGAGCACCAGCTCCGCAAAATCGGTCATCAGATCGCTTCGCAGCTGCCGAAGGAGGGGTTCTGCGCCCGACTCGACAAACAGTATGCGGGCCATGCGGGGATCGTTCTCGATCACCTGAACCAGGGCCTTGATCGGAGCGTAAGCCAGTTCTTGAGGAGCAACCGTGTCGTCCGGAATGGCGCTGGTTATCACCGCTTGGAAGGTAGTGGAGATCTTGGCAAATACCGCACGCAAGAGCGCGTCTCGATCGCGAAACTGTTGGTAGAAGTACCGGCTCGTCACTCCTGATTTCGCACACACGGCGGTCACGGTGCACGCGGTAGCTCCGTGGGTGCCCATGATTGAGACCGCGGCATCAATCAACATCACGCGACGCTGTGCATCGCGTTGAGTTGCGGACAGCCCGCCATAGACACGTGCTGGACTCATGTCCTACAGTCTGGCAGTCTTATCTGACAAGGCATAAAGTCAGATCCAAACTTCGAGGAAGGACCTCAAATGTCGGACGATCAAGCCCCGACCCCGACCCGGGTGCTGCCAAAACCCAGGCGCGTTCGGTTTCCGATGCCGACCTCCACGAAGCGGCAACATTTTGTCGATGGCGACCTGGTGATGAGCCATTTCATCTCGGTGCTTTCTGCGACGTTCCCGGAAGGCGAGGATTTCTTCATCCGCTCGGTCAGGAACTTCCAGAGTTCCATCGACGATCCCCAACTAGAGACAGCGGTCAAGGGTTTCATCGGACAAGAGGCCACACATCGACACCAGCATCGTCTCCTAAACGAGCGACTCCAGGTCATGGGTTATCCGACCGCGCGAATCGACCGTCATGTCGGACGCTTGATCAAGCGATTGGAACGGCGCTTTTCGCCGGAAATGCGGCTGTCCATGACCTCCGCGTTGGAGCACTACACCGCTACGCTGGCAGAAATCATTCTTACCAGCGAAGACGCCCAGAAGCTCATCGGCCAGACAGAGGTTCGACCGATTCTGCTGTGGCATGCCTTCGAGGAGTCGGAGCACAAAGCGGTTGCCTTTGATGTCTATCGGCTGGTGGGAGCAACCGAGCGCACCCGTGTACGGGGCATGCGGATCGCTTCAGTAATTCTGTTCGGCGAGCTCATTCTGCAGACTGCCTTGTCTATGGCCGCTGATAGAGCCTCATATAACCCGGTCACCCTGGTGCGCAGTCTGTACCGCTTTAGTCGCACCCCGATGTTCACCGCCGATGCGCTGCGGCGTTTCCGTTCCTACAATCGCCCGGGTTTCCATCCTGATGATTGGGACAGCGCCGCGGTCCTGGAGCATTGGAGCAAAGAACTGTTCGACCAAGACGGTTCACAGCGAGTTATCGCTTCGTCGGGATAGCAAAGATGCGGAAGTGCGGCGACGCAGGAGCACCGTTCCTGCGTCGCTCCTTCCGAACAGGGTGCGACGCGTCGGTGACTCACGGATTCGGTGCTCGGTGGCCGGTGAAGGTGGCGGTCGGACCCGCAAATGCGGTTCGCAGCGATCGCCACGGGGCTGGCTGGCCTGTTGTGAGCCTCGATCAGTCGCTGATGACATAGCGTTGAGCCAGGGTTTCAGCAAGTCTGCTGGTGTGCGCGACCACTTCTTTCTCGGTCACCGCAAGCAAACCGGAGTGCCAGGCGGTGATGACTTCGACGAATCCCCCGACAGCGATCAGGGTGTCCATGCGAAGGGCTATCTCGTCGGCATCTTGTCGGAGGTGTGGCCGGCTTGCCTCAACGACCAACTGCGTTGCTTCCTGTAGCGCCACGGCGCGGCGGTCTTGTAGCGGTGAGCTACCGACATGCTGAGCGAGGAGGATGCGTGCCCGGCCGGGATCGCGTGCGATCCGGTCGACCACGATGGTGATCGCCGCGGTGATGGTTTCGATCGGCGGCCGATTCGCACGCTCGTTGAAGAGCGCGGCGACCTCGCCGAGCATGTCATTGCGGACGCCATCCCACGCAGCAACGAGCAGCTCATCGCGCGTCTTGAAGCCCTCGTAGAAGTATCGATCGTTCAGCCCTGTGCGGGCGCATACGCCGCGCATAGTGACCGCGGCCCAACCGCTCTCACTCCAAATCTCGGTTGCGGCCTCGATCAATTGCTGCCGTCGCTCGGCACGACGCTCGGCCCCGGTCCGACCACCCCAGCGCTTGTTTCTCGACCGCACCTCTCCATCTTGACAAGGTGCTCGTTCCACCACCAAACTGGTGGCATGCGACACCAATGGTGGCTGGTGCCCCCAGATGAGAGTTTCCCCACAGCAGACGTCCATGTCGCGACCCGAAAGGCAGACGGATGAGATTGCTGCCCTTCGGCGGCGCACCAGGCAGAACGCACCGCGCCGATGCAGTCGTCACGGGCGCAGGAAGCGGTATCGGCCGCGCATTCGCCGTGGAGCTTGCGCGCCGAGGTGGACGCGTGGTGTGCGCCGACAAAGATCCCGTCACTGCAAAAGAGTCGGCAGAGTTGGTGAGGCAGGCTGGCGGCGAGGGCTTCGACATCGAATGCGATGTCACCGATCTTGAGCAGGTCCGCAACCTCGCTGATGTGAGCGAAGACTGGTTCGAGAAGGCTGCGAGCCTCGTCATCAACAACGCCGGAATCGGTGCGGGCGGCAACCGCATCGGCGCGACGTCGATCGAGGACTGGAACGCGGCGATTTCTGTCAACCTCTGGGGCGTTATCTACGGCTGCGAGACTTTTGTGCCTCGGCTCCGCAGCAATGGGCATGGCGGAGTCATCAATGTGGCGTCGGCAGCGAGCTTTGGCTCGGCCCCTCGGATGGCGGCTTACAACGTGAGCAAGGCCGGGGTGCTCGCTCTGTCGGAGACATTGGCGGCCGAACTGAGCGGTACTGACATCAACGTCACAGTGCTTTGCCCCACCTTCGTGAAGACGAACATCGTCAACAATCCTCAAATCGACGAGGCGGCTGCAAGACTCGCGGCCAACCTGATGAAATGGACCGGCATTTCGCCACAGCACGTTGCTCGAACGACGTTGAACGCGCACGATCGCGGACAAATTTATGTAGTACCCCAACTCGATGCCAAAGTCTTGTGGCAACTCAAGAGAGCCCTACCCGGCCCCTTTACTCGCACGCTGGGCCTCGTGGAGCGCATGGCCTCATGGAACGATTCAGCCGAGTAGAGGAGCAGGGAAAATGGCTTTCGCATACAGTGACATGCTCGAGACAATCAAAAACAAGCAATGGGCTCTTGCCGATATCGATTGGAACGCCCCTGGCGCGGAACTGATCACCGATGAACAGCGTCCCAAACTCAAGCAATTCATGTCCGACGTGGTGTGGATTGAGCATGTTGGAGCACGTGCCTTCGCCGCGATGGCTCCAAAGGCGCCATTCGAAGCGCTCGGAGACATTTACCGTTACTTTCACGCCGAGGAGCAGCGTCACGCCAATGCCGAACTTGCCTTGATGCGTCGCTGGGGCATGCTCGAGGAAGGCGAGAAACCGGTCCCGAACAAGAATATTCGGCTGGTCATCGAATGGCTGGACCGTTATGCGGAAGCCCTGCCCCTGACCGTCATCGGGGCCGCGATTCCGGCACTGGAGACTGCGCTCGATGGAGCGCTGCTGAAGTTTCTCCTCGATGAGGTTGACGACCCTGTGTGCGGGGAGGTGTTCAACAAGGTCAACAGCGACGAATCAAGGCATCTCGCGGTTGGCTTCCAGGTCTTGAATGACCTGGGCGCCAGCCCGATGCGAATCCACGCCATTCAAACTGCGGGTGCTCTTGTCGACCCGCGCATTCTCACCGGCGCGTTGCTGTATATCCCGCTCCTGACGCGCATGTTGATGAATCTCAACGCTATGGGTCTGTCCGAGGAGAAGTTATACAACGCAGTGACGCGGTATGCCAATGTCGGCGATCGCAGTGAGCATACGCGGAGGGTGCCCGGCTATCACATCTTGAAGGCGCACATGTCGTCGTCCATCAAGCGGTCCCAGCCTCTGCACTTCGTGTCTCAGCGCCTTGGCAATGCGATCGATGTTTTCCCTGTTCAGATTTTCGGTCGGCCGCCATCCTGGACGGACGAACTGACCTACGAACCGGTTGCCAAATGACAGGCACCACGACGACGTTGATCGTCGGCGCCGGGTTCGCAGGTATCGGTGCGGCGATCAGACTGCTTCAAGAGGGCACGGATGACTTCGTCATCCTGGAACGGTCAGATCGCGTCGGAGGCACCTGGCGAGACAATACTTATCCCGGTGCGGCCTGCGATATTCCCTCGCTTCTCTACTCCTACTCGTTCGAGCCGAATCCGGGCTGGACTCGTACCTACTCGGGGAGCGCTGAGATCCTCGAATATATCGACGATATGGTCGACAAGTACGATCTTGCCCGGTTCATCCAGTTTGATACCGACGTGACTGCCTTGGAATTCGATGAGAGTGCCGGCATCTGGATGGCCGACACGGCAGATGGAAAGCGGTATCACACCCGGTCAGTTGTGATGGCCAGTGGACCACTTGCCAACGCCAGCTTTCCCGATATTCGGGGTATTGACTCGTACGGTGGAAAAAAGATCCACAGCGCTCGATGGGACCATGGCTACGATCTCGGCGGTAAGAGGGTTGCAGTCATCGGGACAGGCGCGAGCGCGGTTCAGATCATTCCCGAGCTCGTAAAGTCGGCTGCCTCGGTCAAAGTCTTCCAGAGAACGCCCGGCTGGGTGTTGCCCAGGGTGAACTTCAGGCATCCGGCCTGGGCGCGTTCGACCTTCACACACCTGCCGGTGAGCGAACAAGCGCTCCGCGACGCGTGGTTTTGGGCCCACGAAGTGATGGCAGTGGGTATGGTCTGGAACACCGCCGCGACGTCCGCGATACAGCTGGCGGCCAAGGCTCATCTCCGTCGGCAGGTGAAAGACTCCTGGTTGAGACGTCAGTTGACGCCCCATTTCAGGCCTGGATGCAAGCGCATGCTCATGACCAGTGATTATTACCCTGCGCTACAGGCGGATAACTGCAAGCTGATCAGCTGGCCGATCGCCACATTGTCACCCAACGGTGTTCGGACCGCCGACGGTGTCGAGCACGAAGTGGACTGTATCGTATTTGCCACTGGCTTCGATGTGGCCAAACGTGGCACCCCGTTCCCGATTAGCGGCCTCGGCGGTCGGAAGCTCGGCGATGAATGGTCTCAGGGGACATTTGCCTTCAAGAGCGTGAGCGTGGCCGGGTATCCGAACTTATTCTTCACTTTCGGACCGAATTCCGGGCCAGGCCACAACTCGGCGCTCGTATATATGGAGGCTGCAATTGACTATATAGTCAAGGCGATCAAGCTCCTTCAGCAAAATGACATCGGCACTTTGGATGTGAGGGAGGATCGTCAGGACCGCTATCACTCCGAAATTCAGCGCCGCCTTCGACGAACGACTTGGAATTCGGGGTGCAGCAGTTGGTATTTGACCGAGGACGGCTACAACGGCACGATGTACCCAGGTTTCGCGACCCAGTTTATGAGAGAACTATCCCGCTTGGATCCTCATGATTACGTGATAACCCGGCGCGACGATACACACGTCGAGCTGACGCAATCACTCTGAATACAAGTTTGCAGGGCTGACCGTCAGAACGGTGAAATACAGGAATGGATCGCAAGTCCGACCGTAATTACGAGATAATTATCATAGGAGCTGGATTTTCCGGCATCGGGTCTGGCATTAGCTTGATGAAGGCGGGATTTACCGACTTCTTGATGGTTGATGACGCCGATGGCGTAGGTGGTACGTGGCACTGGAACACCTACCCGGGTATCGCTGTCGATATACCGTCGTTCAGTTATCAATTCTCATACGAAATGCGGCCCTCTTGGTCGCGCACGTACGCCCACGGCAATGAGCTCAAAGCCTATGCCGAGCGATGTGTTGAAAAGTATCGGCTCTGGGACCATATTCGTTTCAACACAACCATTACCGAGGCTTGTTTCGACGAGAACGCAACACGGTGGCATTTGACCAGTGCCAATGGTGAGGAGTTCACGGCACGCTTCGTGATAAATTGCTCCGGCGTTCTCAGTCGGCCAAAGTGGCCTGAAATCAAGGGGGTGCGAGATTTCGCCGGCGTTACGCTCCACACGGCTAGATGGGACAATGCCAAAGATCTCAGCGGGAAGAGGGTTGCAGTAATCGGTACCGGTGCATCGGCGGTGCAACTGATACCCGAAGTCGCAAAGAAAGCAGAGAGTCTGACGGTATTTCAGCGAACTCCAATTTATTGTCTGCCGAAGCCAGACTTCCCCATACCGACGTGGGGTGGAAGGCTTCTACATTTCCTGCCGGGGGCACAATTGGCGACCCGGACCGCCAGCCAGGCGTTCGTGGAAATCACTTTCCCAATCGCCGCTCACTTTCATACGGTGATACCGTTCGCCGATGTCATGGAGAGCGCCGCAAAGCGGTACATGCGGCGTGAGGTCCATGACCCGACGACGAGAGAACAACTCATTCCGCGCTACTCGTTGGGCTGTAAACGACCCAGCTTCCACAATTCCTATCTCGCAACGTACAACCGGTCCAACGTTTCGCTCGAGACGAGCGGCATAACCCATATCGACCATGCATCCGTCCATACTCGAGACGGCAAAGCTCATCCCATTGACGTCTTGATCCTGGCCACCGGCTTCAAAGTGATGGAGTCGGGCAACATGCCAACTTACGTATTGAAGGGACGCGGCGGGCTGGAGCAGGCTACATGGTGGGACGAGCATCGACTGCAGGCCTTCGAAGGGGTGAGCGTCCCGGGATTTCCGAATCATTTCAACATCTTCGGCCCGTACGGCTACAACGGTTCCTCGTACTTCACGCTCATCGAGGCGCAGAGTCGGCACATCGTCCGGTGTCTTCGTCGCGCGCGGGCGCTGGGTGCTAACTGCGTGGAGGTCAAGAAGGAGGCGAACGACCGTTATTTCGCCGAAGTGCTAAGGCGGCGTCACAGACAGGTTTTCTGGCAGCCGAGCTGTTCCAATGCCAACAGCTACTACTTCGACAGGCACGGTGACGTTCCACTCCGTCCATCAACGACTCTGGAGACCTATTGGCGGAGCCGCACCTTTCGCCTCTCGGACTACCGATTCGAGAATCGGCCCGAAGAGGTGTGTCCCCGGTGACCAGAATGGATGCCCCTGACTGGCAGCCCAGTCTTGCCAGTCATCTCGTCGCGATGTCCTCGCGAACCACGCTGCGGCCACTGGCGCAGCTGATGCCATCAAACGCCTACGGACTTGCGGTGATGGATCGCGTGCTTCGAACAGCGCTCGTAGCCTCACGGCCTCGGCGCGGCGTCACAGTGCGCAAGGTTGACACTGTATTCGCCGGAGGCCCGGTTCGTGGGGACTGGATCACCACGCCTGCCATTAATCCGCATGCCAACCCTTTGCTGTACATCCACGGCGGCGCCTATTCTATGTGCTCGCCGGAGACGCACCGCGGTCTTCTTGGTGAACTCGCCTCGGCGAGCGGGCGCCCCATCTTCGCAGTGAAGTATCGTCTTGCCCCGCGGTATCCCTATCCCGCAGCCGCGGACGATGCGCTGAATGCGTATCGCTGGCTTACCAGCGGAGGGTCCCCGGGTTCTTGTCAGCGCACCGTCGCGGTTGCCGGCGATTCAGCGGGCGGTCAGCTCACGATGGCCACGGCCTTGGGCGCACGTGCAGTTGGATTGCCGCTCCCTGATGCGATGCTGCTGATGTCTCCCGTCCTGGATCTCAGGTGCGAACTTGCCAGAGCGCGTGAAATTCGCCGCCGGGATCCTTTTGCCTCCGCTCAATCAGCGGCGCGCGCTCTTGACCTCTACGTAGGTGGCGCAGATCGCGGAGATCCGCGCCTCAGCGTGCTTGACGCGGACCTCACCTCGATGCCGCCGATCCTCATTCAGGTGGGCGGGAGAGAAATGTTGATCGATGACTCGCGCCGTCTCGCCGAGCGACTTCAATCAGCTGGATCCCACGTCGAGATCCAGGTATACCGGGGACAGATCCATGTATTCCAGGCTATGTTCCGGATTCTTCCCGAAGCCCGAGACGCGATTCATCGAGCGGGACGCTTCCTTGAAGCCTCGGAAGTCAGGTGAAAGTGTCCGAACAGGCAATGCTCCTACACCTACACCACCTCGACCGCCGCAGCGTGAAGTCAGTCGTCTCTGCCTCATGAGCAGCAACTTCGCGACGGCCTGTCGCGCATACGATCCGTCGATCGTGATCATCGGGGCCGGCTTCGCCGGGGTTGCGATGGCCCACCGGCTGAAGAAGGACGGGTTCACGAACTTCACGATCCTGGAAAAGGCTGCAGACATCGGGGGTGTTTGGCGTGACAACACCTATCCGGGAGCGGCCTGCGACGTGCCGTCAGCGTTGTACTCACTCTCGTACAAGCCCAATCCTCGTTGGTCACGGCGATATGCCGAGCAACCCGAGATACTCAAGTACCTCCAACAACTCGTGGAGAGTGGCGGACTGGCCGCGCATCTGCGTACCCAGACCGAAGTTGTCGCAATGACCTTCGATGACCAGCTAGGGCGTTGGACCCTGGTTACGAACTCGAACGAGACAATAACCTGCGATGTCGTCGTCTCGGCCGTGGGTCAGCTCTCCTTGCCCCACGTACCCGTTATTGCCGACGCAGACACCTTCCAGGGGCCGCGCTTTCATTCGGCGCGTTGGGACCGATCGGTTTCGCTTCGCGGCAAGCAAGTAGCCGTCATCGGCACAGGAGCTAGTGCCATCCAATTCGTGCCACACATCGCCCAGGAGGCGGAGCATGTCACGCTATATCAGCGCACGGCTCCGTGGATCTTGCCGAAGTGGGACAGCAGGTATGGAGTCCTTCACGACAGGGTGAGCGAGTTATTGCCGATGGCGCTGCGCCTCGAGCGTTTCGCGGTATGGCTAATTTTCGAGTTGCTCGCTGTGACGCTAGTCGACGCGAAGCCCCTCTCACGCGTCCTCGGTGCGATCGCGCGCCGCCACCTACATCGGCAGGTTGCTAGCCCATCTTTGCGCGAGCAATTGATGCCTTCGGACGCGCCAGGGTGCAAGCGAGTGCTGTTCTCGAATGATTACTATCCAGCAATCGCGAGTGATCGCGTGTCGTTGGTGCCGAAGGCTATCGCAGAGCTCTGCGACAACGGTGTCAAGACCGTGGATGGAGAGTTTCGTCCTGCAGATGTCGTGATCTACGGAACCGGGTTTCGCGCCACCGATTTTCTCGCCCCGATGTCCGTGCGCGGCTCTCGCGGAGTCTCCTTGGCCGAGGTGTGGAAGACCCAGGCGTACGCATATCTGGGCATCACTGTCCCCATGTTCCCGAACCTGTTCCTGCTTTATGGTCCCAACACGAATGTGGGCTCGGGGTCGATCCTCTACATGATCGAGTCACAAGTCCGTCACATCGCAACGCTCATCAAAGCCGTGGCTGCTCATCCGGGTCATGCGATCGATGTCAGGACGGAGAGCGCGCAACGCTACAACACGCGCTTGAGAAGGCGACTACGGAGGTCGGTGTGGGCGCTGTGTGCGAGCTGGTATCGAACCTCGAGCGGGGAAATCCCGACGAACTGGCCGGGGCCTACCTTGGTTTATCGACTCCTTACCCGGAAGCCGCACAGCGGCGATTACGTCTTGAGAAACGTCGGGCGTCTAAAGGTCTGAGACCCTGCAGAACCGAGCCTGGCCGACTAAGGGCACGAGACGCGCACTTAACCGCTAGGCCAATAATGTCTAGATATTGACATCAATGGCATCTTTGTAAAGACTGGTGGACGCCGTCAAAGCGGCCCAGCGTCCAGGAGGAACCATGACGAATCACCTTCTCGCACCTGCGCACCACGTGAAGGAGCGGTTGTCCTCTGTGATCATGGTCCCCGCGCCTCACGCCGTCGACGACAGATGGCGTCGATGGAGCCGGGACTGGCCGGTTCGTGAACTGGCACCGGCACCCGCGGGCAGTGGATTGAAAGCCGTCCGGGGGGATGCCGGACTGCCCTTCGTAGGTCACACGCTCGACTACATCCGATTCGGCTCGGATTTCAGTCGAGAGCGCTACGACCGTCTGGGTTCGGTGTCGTGGATGGGCGCGTTCGGCACCAAGATGGTGGTCATCGCCGGCCCTGACGCCACTCGAGAGGCGTTCACGAGCGAAGCGAAAGCATTCTCTCAGGATGGCTGGTCCTTCCTGATCGACGCCTTCTTCCATCGCGGTTTGATGCTCATGAGCTTCGACGAGCACTTGATGCACCGGCGCATCATGCAGGAGGCGTTTACGCGTCCGCGCCTGACCGGATACGTCGAACAGGTAACGCCATGCGTTCGCTCGGCAGTGCCTGCGTGGCCGGTGGGCCCGTCGGTTCGAATCTACCCACTGTTGAAGGAACTCACCCTCGACATCGCTACCGACGTCTTCATGGGCGGCCGCGGCAAGGACGAGAGCGATGCTGTCAACAAGGCGTTCGTCGCTACGGTCCGGGCGGCGAGTTCCCTTGTGCGTGCTCCGCTTCCGGGAACCAGATTCCGCGCTGGTGTGCAAGGGCGGCGCGTTTTGGAGGACTACTTCTTCCGGCATCTGCCGGCCGCGCGAGCCGGTGAAACGGAGGATCTGTTCGCTGCTCTCTGTCAAGCCACGACCGAAGACGGGGAGCGGTTTTCCGACGAGGATGTGGTGAATCACATGATCTTCTTGATGATGGCGGCCCACGACACCTCGACGATCACCACCACAGCGGTCACCTATTTCCTTGCCAAGTATCCGCAGTGGCAGGAGGCTGCGGCTGCGGAAGCCGCGGCCATCGGTGACGGGTTGCCGGACATCGAGGCCCTGGAGAAGATGACGGTCATCGACCTCGTGATCAAGGAAGCGCTCAGACTGCTTGCACCTGTTCCGCTGGTGATGCGCAAGACGGTTCGAGATGTCGCCATCGATGGATATCACATCCCCTCGAACACGTTATGCGCTATAACGCCTGCCGTGAATCACTTCGATCGAACGATCTGGAGTGATCCGGAGCGGTTCGATCCCTCACGTTTCGACGAGCCTCGGCGCGAAGACCAACACCACCGATTCGCCTGGGTTCCGTTCGGAGGTGGAGCGCACAAGTGCATCGGCATGCAATTCGGGACGCTCGAAGTCAAAGCAATCCTGCACAGGATGCTGCGTTCGTTCACTTGGAAGGTTCCGGAGAACTATCACGTCCGATGGGACAACACCTCGCTGCCCATTCCGGTGGACGGACTTCCGTTGGAGATGAAGCGCCGATGACCGTCGACCACAGCCCCTACCTCGAACCCACGGAGTTTCTTGACTGGCAACAAGATTCGGTACGTGACTTCGTGTCATCGGCGATCCGTGGTGCCTGCGGCGACACCGAGAAGGCCATCGCCATCTTCACCGCGGTCCGTGACTCCATTTGGTACGACCCCTACACGGTGACCGACAACCCGCACGCGTATCGCGCCAGCACCGTCGCGACCGCAGAACGGGCCTACTGCGTCCCGAAGGCCGTGCTCTTGACTGCAGCGTGCCGAGCGGCGGGAATCCCGGCGCGGCTGGGGTTCGCCGACGTCCGAAACCACCTCCAGACCAAGGCATTGCGCGAGCGGATGGGTGGTAGCGACGTTTTCGTCTACCACGGCTACAGTCTCATGTTCCTCAACGGTGCGTGGGTAAAGGCCACCCCGGCGTTCAATCGCGAGCTGTGCGCACGCTTCGGTGTCTCGCCGATCGAATTCGACGGCCGTAGCGACGCGCTACTCCATGGTTTCACCGCTGACGGCACCCAGCACATGGAGTATCTGCGCGACCGGGGAGCCTACGACGATCTACCCCTAGCAGACATCCTGCAAGCACTGAGAACGCATTACGGCACATTCATCGATCAGCCGAACAGCCGTCCCGACCTCTTCGCCTGAAAGGGCACTACACGATGCAAAGCACAATGCAAAATGTTCCGCTCACGGTGTCGGCGATCGTCCAGCATGCGGCAGCCATACACGGTGACAGCGAGGTCGTCACTCCGACCGGAAATGGATATCGGAGAACGCCTTACCGCATTGTGCTGGCGCGAGTGGCTCGCCTTGCCAATGCGCTGCGCAGTCTTGGCGTCACGGCAGACCAACGCGTGGCCACCTTCCAGTGGAGCAACCAGGAACATCTGGAGGCCTACTGTGCGATTCCCTCCATGGGCGCGGTCCTGCACACGCTCAACATTCGTTTGGCCCCAGAGCAACTGGCGTACATCGCCAATCACGCGAGCGATCAGATCGTCCTAGTCGACGCTTCGGTTGCCCCGTTGTTGGCGCGCGCGCTCCCAGCGATGGCGTCGGTGCACACCGTCATCGTCACCGGAGAGGGCGACCTTGCCCCGCTCCAGGGATGCGGGAAGACCGTTCTGCGTTACGAGGAAGTGCTTGCCGGCCAAGAAGAATCATTTGACTGGCCTGAGCTCGACGAGCTGTCCGCCGCGGCCATGTGTTATACGAGCGGTACCACCGGAGATCCCAAAGGCGTCGTCTACAGCCACCGTTCGACGTACCTTCACTCCCTGACCGCCTGCACAGCTAACGCTTTGTCAGTCAGCGAGGCCGACCGTGTGCTGGCCATCGTCCCAATGTTTCACGCCAATGCGTGGGGGCTTATTTACGCAGCGTTGATGTCCGGTGCGGATCTGGTACTGCCTGACCGGTATCTCCAAGCCGAACCGTTGGTGTCGATCATCGAAGACACCAGACCGACCTTGGCCGGTGCAGTGCCGACGATCTGGAACGATGTCGACCGATATCTGGATTCGCACCCTGAGCGGGACATTTCTTCGTTACGGCTGGTCGCGTGCGGGGGGTCTGCTGTTCCGCTTTCGTTGATGCGGGCATTCGAAGAGAAGTACGACGTGCCCATTGTGCAGGCCTGGGGTATGACCGAAACCTCTCCGTTGGCGACCGTTGCACGTCCGGCTCACAGAGCCGACGCGACGCGGCGCTGGGAGCTGCGCGCATCCCAGGGCCGACCGATCTGCGGTGTCGAAATCCGGTTGCGGGACGACGACGGGAAAGACGTGCCGTGGGACGGGCAATCAGTTGGGGAGATCCAGGCGCGCGGTCCCTGGATCACCGGGTCCTATTTCGGAAACAACGATACGGAGAAGTTCGACGAAGGATGGCTGCGTACCGGTGATGTGGGCAAGATCGACGCCGAGGGCTATCTGACACTGACCGACCGCTCGAAAGACGTCATCAAGTCAGGTGGCGAATGGATCTCCTCGGTGGAGCTGGAAAACACGCTGATCGGCCACCCTGCCGTGTACGAAGCGGCGGTAGTCGGCGTCGCGGACGATAAATGGCAGGAAAGGCCGTTGGCGCTTGTCGTCGTCCACCCCGGAACCGACGTTGACATTGACCAACTCCGATCGTTCCTTGCGGACAAAGTCGCCAAATGGTGGATTCCCGAGCGATGGAGCTTCGTGTCCGATATTCCGAGGACGAGCGTCGGAAAGTACGACAAAAAGGTCATCCGTGCGCGCCACTCTGCCGGCGAATACCTCATCGAAATCGAAACGTCATAACGTCAAATCCCTGGAATTCCAACAGTCGGAAGGTAATCATGTCCTCACCAATCTCTCCCTGGATGAATGCCGAATTACTCGAGCTTCGTGACCTCGCTGCGAAGTTCTTCTCGGCCGAATTGGCGCCGCATGCGAACCGCTTTGCAGACCAGCACCACGTCGACCGAGAACTGTGGAACCGAGCAGGCGAGCTGGGCCTGCTCTGCATGTCTATACCTGAGGAATACGGCGGAGGCGGTGGCACTTTCGCGCACGAAGCGGTCGTGCTTGAAGAGCAGGCCCGCATAGGTGACAGCTCATGGGGCGCGGGACTGCACAGCGGAATCGTCGCCCACTACATCCTGCAGTACGCGACTGAAGAGCTGCGCGCGCAGTGGCTTCCCAAGATGGCGTCCGGTGAAATGATCGGGGCGATCGCCATGACAGAACCGGGGACCGGGTCCGATCTGCAGAGCGTCAAGACAAAAGCCCTCCTGGACGGTGACGAGTACGTGATCACCGGCTCCAAGACTTTCATCACCAACGGCCAACAGGCCGACCTCATCATCGTTGTTGCCAAGACAGATCCGAGCCAGGGCGCTGCGGGCATCTCTTTGATCGTTGTCGAGGCTGACCGGGCGGGATTCCGGCGCGGCAAGGTTCTCGACAAAATCGGCCAGCGCGGCCAGGACACCTCCGAGTTGTTCTTCGATGAAGTGAGAGTTCCGCGCTCGCATCTACTGGGCCAGTCTGAGGGACAGGGCTTCATTCAGCTGATGACGCAGCTGCCACAAGAGCGACTCATCGTCGCGGTGGGGGCTGTCGCAGCGATGGAACTTGCCCTGGAGCAGACGCTCAAGTACACGCGTGAGCGGGAGGCGTTCGGTCGGCCTGTCTTTGGCTTTCAGAACACCAAGTTCACGCTGGCTGAAGCCGCGACAGAAACGCGCATCGCACGAGTGTTCCTCGACTACTGCATCGACCTGCACCTTGCGGGTCAACTCGACGTGCAGACCGTCGCCATGGCGAAGTGGTGGACCACTGAGCGAGCGATGAAGGTACTCGATGACTGTATGCAGCTTCACGGCGGATATGGCTACATGACCGAGTACCCCATCTCGAGGTTGTGGGTGGATCAGCGCGTGCAAAAAATCTATGCCGGCACGAACGAGGTGATGAAGGAAATCATCTCGCGTTCCCTATGACTCAGAGGAGTTGCCGCCCGCACGTTAGTCATCTAGAGGAGGAGGACTGATGGCATCGATGGTGGTGCCGTATCGCCACGACATGGGCGGCCACTGCGGATCGGGGGCTCTTCGGGATTTGACCGAATGGGCCGGGATCCGTTGGGGTGATGACACCCCGGACGAAGGCATCGTGTTTGCTCTCGGCGGGGCCCTCGACTTCTCGTATGTTCGCTCGGCCCACCTACGTCCACCGATCTACCTCGTTGGACGCAGCGCGGACCTCGAAGACGAATACTTGACCCGGTTGGGCGCGCGCTTCGAGTGTCGTTCGACAGACGACCCCGATCTCGGGTGGAAATGGGTGACCGAACAGATCGATGCCGGTACGCCGGTCATGGTGTGGACTGACATCGCCGAATTGCCCTATCTGAGAACGCGTCTGAGTATGAGCCGGCACGATGTCGTGATCGTAGGGTACGACGACGACGAGGAACTCGCCTTCGTGGTCGATAACGATCGCGATACACCTCAAGCCGTGCCTTACGAGAATCTACGGAAGGCGCGGGCATCGACGGGATTTCCCGTCCCCACGCGGCACACCACCTACGTAGTCGAGTGGCCCGGCGCGGCACCAGATCTCGGCAATGCTGCCCGGTCGGCCTTCCGTAGGTCCGCGGACGCGATGCAGGGTTCGTGTGTGAGCGCGCCGATCACCGAGGACTCCGATTGTGAAATTCAGGTGCGTGGGCTACCAGGGGTATCGACTTTTGTGGAGGATCTCAAGCGGTGGCCGAAGATCTTTGACGACGACACCCTCGACGGAGCCTTGTTTGCGCTGAGCGCCTTCATCGAAAAAGCCGGAACCGGAGGCGGTCTGTTCCGAGATCTGCAAGCACGTGGATGTCGGCGCGTCGCTGAAGAGTTGAGTTTCGAACCTGCGTTTAAAGCAGCGGAGGCTGCAAAGACCGCATCTGAGTTGTGGACCGCGGTTGCGCACGCCGCTTATGACCGCGGTGCAGATCCGCACCGAAGAGCGAGCGGCGCCGCGTCCGTGGCTGCGCAATTGCCGACAGCCGAACGTCGACTCGCGGAGGCGCTGAGGGAGGCAGGAGATCTACTCCTATGAGTTCTGATTGCTTCGGAGCAAGCCGAACTGGTTGCGACCCAGCAGATTTATTTGAGCGCTTTGAATTGTGTCATAGGAAGGGAGAATCACGATGGCTGTCTTCGCTGATGCGGAAGAGGTTTACCGCTACCTCGCCGGCATCTTTCGACGAGGTTTGGAGAACGAAGACCTTGCGAACAGACTTGCCGGGTCCGGGGTGGTGTTACGGATCCACTACACCGATCCGGATGCGGTAGTAACCGTGGATATGCCGGAGAAGGTCGTAGAGACCGGCGCGGACAGTGGCGTTACACCGAATGTCGAATTGTTCATGTCCGCGGATACCGGCAACAGGTTCTGGTTGGGGAAGGTGAACTTGACCATGGCGATGGCGAAAGGAACTGTACGAGCGAAAGGTCCTGTCACCAAACTGATCAAGCTCATACCGCAGGCAAAGAACCTCTTTCCGGAATACCGGGCAATCCTTGAGGCCGACAAGCGTCACGACCTGCTCAATGTGTGATGTCGGTGCGGTACCGCGCCCGGGCCCGGGTGAGCGGCGCGGGCCTCTGGGCGATGTGCCCGGAGATCATCCAGGACAGTTCGCGCGACCACCGTGCGCGGTCGGGATAACTACTCGAGAAGCGTAATTCGATAGAAGGGACTTCAACATGAAGACACGTGCGGCTGTTTTGTGGGGCTTGGAGCAGAAGTGGGAGGTCGAAGAAGTCGATTTGGATCCGCCAGGTCCCGGGGAGGTCCTCGTGCGGCTGGCGGCCACCGGCTTGTGCCATTCCGACGAACATCTGGTGACCGGCGACCTCCCGATCCCATTGCCGGTAGTGGGGGGTCATGAGGGTGCTGGCACAGTCGTGGAGTGCGGCGAAGGGGTTGAGGAACTGTCCGAAGGTGATTCTGTCATCTTGACCTTCCTTCCCTCGTGTGGGCGCTGCTCGTACTGCGCGCGCGGCATGGGCAATCTCTGTGAGTTGGGAGCGGCGCTCATGATGGGACCGCAGATCGACGGCACCTATCGCTTTCACGCACGAGGCGAGGACGTCGGGCAGATGTGTTTGCTCGGGACGTTTTCCGAGTACACAGTGGTGCCGCAGGCGTCCGTGGTCAAGATTGACGGCGGAATCCCCCTGGATCGGGCAGCCTTGATCGGTTGCGGCGTCACGACCGGTTACGGATCTGCGGTGCGGACTGGGGAGGTGCGCGCCGGGGACACCGTCGTGGTAGTGGGAGCGGGCGGAATCGGAATGAATGCGATTCAGGGCGCGCGAATCGCGGGAGCGCTGGCGATTGTGGCGGTCGATCCGGTGAAGTTCAAGCGAGAGCAAGCGAGCGGGTTCGGTGCGACGCACACCGCGGCCTCGATGGATGAAGCTTGGTCGCTGGTCAGCGATATGACGCTGGGCAAGCTGGCTGATGTCTGCATCCTCACCACCGATGTGGCTGAGGCCTCCTACACCGCGGAAGCGCTGGCCTTGGTCGGAAAGCGCGGGCGCGTCGTGGTCACGGCCATCGGGCACCCCGACGACTCATCGATCTCAGGATCACTGCTTGAAATGACGCTTTACGAGAAGCAGATTCGTGGCGCTTTGTATGGCTCATCCAATGCGCCGCACGATATTCCGCGACTGGTCGAGCTGTACTCCGCTGGGTTGTTGAAGCTCGATGAGTTGGTCACCCGCGAATACTCCCTCGACCAAATTAATGAGGGCTACCAGGATATGCGTTCAGGAAAAAATATCCGAGGGCTGGTCCGGTTCTGAAGAGCATCATGCCCACTGCTGGTCTCCATGTCCTTGCGTTGCTGCAGATCATGCGGCCGGGCCCCTTGGGTGGTTGGCGTCGGGTCCTTCTTTCCCGTCGTGAGGACGGCAAGCATCAGACACCTCATCGATCATCTATCACATTCTCTGGGAGGCTGAGATGACGGACGCTGGCACGACCACGGCAAGCAGGGATGGGGCTGCTCGTTTCGCTATCGCCCCGGAGGTGTGGACCACGCCGGAGCGACGAGCGCTGAGCCAAATGGCGCGGTCTTTCTCGGAACGTGAAATCGCGCCGAAGCTAGCGGAATGGGAGCACGTGGGTGAGATTCCGCGCGACCTGCATCTCAATGCTGCCGAGGTGGGGCTTCTCAGAATCGGGTTCCCGGAAGAAGTCGGCGGCAGCGGCGGCAATGCGATTGACTCTGCACTGGTCACTGAGGCCATCCTGGCCGCAGGCGGGTCCACTGGCGTCTGCGCCGCCTTGTTCACCCATGGCATTGCCCTTCCCCACATTGCCGCCAATGGCTCCGACGCCCTGATTCAACGATATGTCCGTCCTACGCTCGCAGGAAAGATGATCGGCTCGCTGGGCGTTACCGAGCCTGGGGCAGGCTCAGATGTCGCGAATCTGCGCACACGCGCGGTGCGCGAGGGGGACACCTACGTGGTCAACGGAGCAAAGACGTTCATCACCAGCGGAGTTCGAGCGGACTTCGTTACTACGGCGGTACGCACCGGCGGACCGGGTTACGGTGGAGTTTCATTGCTTGTGATCGACAAGAATTCGCCTGGATTCGAAGTGTCCCGCCGGTTAGACAAGATGGGGTGGCGATGTAGCGACACCGCCGAGTTGTCTTTCGTCGACGTTCGCGTACCGGCTGACAACCTGGTGGGGGCAGAGAACAGTGGGTTTTTGCAGATCATGCAGCAATTTCAGGCTGAACGGCTCGGCATCGCCGTCCAGGCGTACGCGACGGCGGGTCGGGCTCTCGACCTTGCCAAGAGTTGGGCGCGGGAACGTGAAACGTTCGGTAGACCCTTGACGGGGCGCCAGATCATTCGCCATAAGCTTGCGGAGATGGCTCGACAGGTCGACGTGGCGTGCACCTACACCCGTGCGGTCATGCAGAGGTGGCTAGCGGGGGAGGATGTCGTTGCCGAGGTGTCGATGGCCAAGAACACCGCTGTGTATGCGTGCGACTACGTGGTCAATGAGGCGGTTCAGATCTTCGGTGGGATGGGCTACATGCGTGAGTCTGAGATCGAGAGACACTATCGAGATTGCCGAATTCTCGGAATAGGCGGCGGCACCAACGAAATCATGAACGAGGTCATCGCCAAACGTATCGGACTCTAGCTACTTGATTGAATCGCCCTGACTTTCCCGGAGGCTCGGGTTATTGGATTCCGGCCAGGGGTTGGTCGGTCCCATGTGCATCGTGGAACGCGGCTTCGAACTCGGTGGGTGGGATGTCATTAAGGTAGCTGTGTAAGCGGCTGGTGTTGTGCCAGTACACCCAGCTCAGGGTCGCGAGTTCGACGTCCTCGACGGTCTTCCACGGCCTGGTGCGGACTGGCCCGTAGATCAGCTCCGCCTTGTAGTAGCCGTTCACCGTCTCCAGGGCATTATCGTAGCTGTCTCCGATCGTGCCGATCGAGCGGACCGCTCCGATCTCGGCGAGCCGTTCGCCATAGCGGATAGAGGTGAATTGCGATCCGGCATCGGAGTGACATGTCAAGCCCGGCAATGTGTTTCCGCGTGACCAACGAGCCATCTCCAACGCATCCAGCACCATGGTGGTACGCATGTGCGACGCTACCCGCCAGCCCACGATCATCGGGTCTGCTGCACCAATAGGTGACATCTGAGTTGGCTTGCCCAAAGCGGGCGGGCTGGAAGGATGTCAGTGTGCCTAGGCCCTACCCCCGTGAATTTCGCGACGACGTCGTCCGCGTTGCCCGTAACCGCGACGACGGGGTGACGATCGAGCAGATCGCCACCGATTTCGGCGTGCACCCGATGACGTTGACCAAGTGGATGCGCCAAGCCGACGTCGACGAGGGCGCCAAGCCAGGTAAGAGCACCAATGACTCCGCTGATCTGCGCGAGCTACGACGCCGAAATCGGTTGTTGGAACAAGAGAATGAAGTCTTACGGCGGGCAGCGGCGTACTTGTCGCAGGCCAATCTGCCGGGAAAAGGGTCTACCCGCTCGTAAGTGAGCTCGCCGCCGACGGGATTCCCGTCGCGGTGACGCGCCGGGTACTCAAGCTCGCCCGCCAGCCCTACTACCGCTGGCGGGCAAATCCCATCACCAATGCCGAACTCGTCGAGGCATACCGCGCCAACGCCCTGTTCGACGCGCACGGCGAGGACCCCGAGTTCGGCTACCGCTACCTCGTCGAGGAGGCCCGTGAGGCCGGCGAGCCGATGGCCGAGCGCACCGCCTGGCGCATCTGCTCACAGCAGCAGTTGTGGAGCGTGTTCGGCAAGAAGCGCGGCAAGAACGGCAAACCAGGACCGCCGGTGCACGACGATCTGGTCCAGCGCGACTTCACCGCTGAAACGCCAAACATGTTGTGGCTCAGCGACATAACTGAGCATTATACCGGCGAGGGCAAGCTCTACCTCTGCGCGATCAAGGATGCATTCTCCAACCGCATCGTGGGTTATTCGATCGACTCCCGAATGAAGTCACGCCTGGCGACCGCCGCGCTGCGCAACGCGGTCGGCCGCCGTGGGGTGGTCGCCGGCTGCGTGGTTCACACGGACAGAGGGTCGCAGTTTCGAAGTCGAAAGTTCGTCCAGGCCCTGCACCATCACGGCATGGTCGGCTCAATGGGACGTGTCGGCGCGGCCGGCGACAACGCGGCGATGGAGAGCTTCTTCAGCCTGCTGCAGAAGAACGTCCTCGACCGCCGCCGCTGGGCCACCCGAGAGGAGCTGCGGATCGCCATCGTCACTTGGATCGAACGCACCTACCACCGACGTCGCCGCCAAGGCGCCCTCGGCCGGTTGACCCCCGTCGAATACGAAGCCATCATGACCACGACGGCCAGTCAGGCCGCGTGACCGAAATTGTCACCTGATCGTGCAGCAGACCCACTTCCTGATAGAGCTTGGCACAGGCCTCTTTGGTAGGTGCACCGTCCTCGCGTGAGTCAGATGCATCGGGGTCGGGAGGCATATTAGACACGGCACGACCTTAGGACGGCGGTCTCACATGTCACGCCGACGCGCCGTTTGCTGTGGTGGGTCTGCTTCCGCAGCGCGGGGACAATATGGAGACCTTTCGGTCACATCGGTCACATCTGTCACAGGCAGCAAACACTCCGAAACGACAACAACCCTGCCTGAGCATTGCGTTTGCATGGTGCGCCGTCAGGGTTTCGAACCCCAGACCCGCTGATTAAGAGTCAGCGGCTGTTAGCGATGCCTGGGCTACCGGCGTCGCCGCGAAAACGTCAGAGTAGCTCTATCTGCTCAGGTTCCTCGACGCTAGGCCCGTTAAACTCCACCAGCGTATGACGGATCAATGGACGGTTTGTACGCCACTGGTTGGTCGAAGTCAAACAACCAGAACGCTATTTATCGACAATAGGTTGTTTGACAAGTAGTCACTGAGTAGAGTAACAGACGTGCTCTCTGCTTCGATTCCTGCCCGCTTGGTCGACGCAGGCGTGCGGATGGTGACTGGTGATGCACACAGCATCACATACCGAATCGATGGCCGCGCCGTAGTAGCGGACCTGGTTCTGGCAGAACGTGTGCCATCTCCGGCCGCAGTCCTTAGTCGTGTGCGCCGCCATCCAGGCCGCCGCGTATTCGTGGTGTGCGAGACCATCTCAGATGAGGCACGTTCAGCGCTCCTGGCTCAGGCTGACGTGGATCTCAGCGTCGGCAGCACCGGCGAACTGGTGCTCTCCGGGCGAACCTACCGAACGCCAACACCAGGACGGCCGCCCCGCGCCGCCAGCGAGCGCAGCTGGCGGCGGCGGGCGGCTGAACGGGTCTGTGTGCTTACGCGCGGTCACCTCCGCCAACGCGACATTGCCGCGGCCATCGGAGTTAGCCAGCAGGCGGTGTCCAAAATGACCGAGAAGGATCCGCTGCCGGACACGCCGATGACCGAGGCTGCGCGCCGGGAGCTCCTGGTGAAACTGGCATTGGTACCTGCGGACAGCGGACTTGTCGAAACGTACTGGTATGGAATGGATCCGGTAGTGGAGCAGGTGCGCAGTGCGACCCGACTCGGCGCCGAGCTCACCGTGCCGATCCTTGCTGGCGGCGAGGTCGCCGCCGACGTCCTGCGACCGTGGCAGGTACCAACCAGAGGTCTGGTCTATGCCAAAGAACTGGTCGACCTCTCCGAGTTCGGTTTGGTGGAGGCCACCGCCGAGGAAGCGACCTTGACTGTGCGGGTTCCCGCCGACCCGACCGTCTGGACGACCGCGGCCTGGTGGCGGCGGGTTCGTGATACGCAGCGTTCCGACATCATCACTGTGGATCCAGTGATTGCGCTTCAGGACCTCAGCGGCGGTGCCGATCTTGGCGACGGTGCACCGCAGCATCTCAGCGACTGGATCGTGCACCGGTGACCGGAACAGCATCGGTGCAAATCGCCTGCACTGCGGTGGCCGACGACAACGGAATGCGTGCACTGCGTGACGTGGCCGCAGTCACTGCCGACATCGAGTACCGCGTCATCGGCGGTCACATGGTGCGACTGCTGCGGCACGTCTACAACGTGTCGGGCATACCGCGACTGACCTCCGACGCAGACACCGGGATCGACGTCAACGTGGCGTCCACCGGGAACCTCCACGATCGACTCACCGCACTGGGGTACACCGCTGAGTGCGGCAACCGCTACGAGCGGGGTGAGCAAGCGGTCGACCTCTTAGTTCCCACCGCAGCCAAACCAGGCAAGCGGATCATCGGCGAACGAGCCTTCGACGGAGCGCCAGGGCTGCGGTTGGCGCTCGCCCTACCGCCGATCGAAGTCGCCGTCACAGCCCGACTCACCGACGGCGACACGGTTGAGTTCGAAATTCCGGTTCCCGACGTCGAGGCAGCATTCGTGTTGAAGATGCTGGCACGTACCGTTCGCGACTCCGAACGTGACCTCCAGGATATCGAGACACTACTGGAGATCGTCGCGTCACAACCCGATTACCACGCTTCGCCGTGGCGCCTGGGCGACCCCAAGATCACAAAGGCCGGCGAGCGCGGCGACGCTGCGCGTGTGGCAGCGCAGATGATCTCCAGTCCGCCGACGAGGGTGCCGGCCAGAGTGCGGGCGCTGCTCCGGCGCCATGTCGCCATCGTGTCGCGATGACGCACCAGCAGACAGTCGTTCGTTTCCGTGCGGCTACGCCGAGCGAAACGGTTTCGGTCTCGACGGAGCCGGCAAATGCTGAGCCGGAGCATTGACATGGCTGCTGGCTGCGCGGGTCCCCACGCCGGTGGCAATAACGGCTAGGTCGTTGTCGGCGGAGCGGCGTAGTCTAGTTACATGGATGTAGTTCCCGCGACGCCTGCCAACCTTGATAATGGTACGTCCTCGCCGGGACCTGGCGAATTCGCCGCGCAGGTCTATCCAGCAGCCGAGCGCGAGGCGGCTGGCCCGCGCCCCGAGCGCTTCCAGGTCCTCGCTCTCGATGGAGGGGGCGCCAAGGCGTTGTTCACTGCGCATGTGCTTGCACGTCTGGAGCAGGATCTGGGCGTTAGGATCACCGATTCCTTCGACCTCATTGCTGGCACGTCGGCGGGCGGCATCGTCGCACTGGGTCTCGGTGCGGGCCTCACGCCGAAGGAGATTGTCTCCCACTACGAAGAACTGGTCGAGAAAGTCTTTCCGGCGTCGAGGCGGCGAGGATGGCGCCGACCACGGCAGCTGAGATCGCCCATCTATGACGCAGAGGCGCTGCGGCAAGCGTTGACCGGCGTCCTCGGAGCCCGACTCCTTGGCGACAGCACGAAGCGACTCGTCATTCCCGCGTGGGATGTACAACGCGGGGCCGTGCACATCTTCAAGACTCCGCACCACACACGGCTGACCCGCGACTGGCGCATACCGATGGTGGACGTTGCACTGGCGACCTCGGCGGCGCCGCTGTACTTCCCCGCGGCGTACGTCGACGGACACAGGCTCATTGACGGCGGAGTATGGGCCAACAACCCGGCTGTCGTCGCGATCGCCGAGGCCGTCAGCATGCTCGGTGTTCCTCTCGACGCGATTACCGTCCTCAACGTCGGCACCATTGATCAGCTGACCGATCACCCCAAGCGCTTGGACCGCGGCGGACTCTTACACTGGGCAAGACCGATTGCCCCGCTGATCCTTAACGCCAGCAGCCGTGGCGGACAGGGCCTCGCCGAACACTTGATCGGCAAATCCAACTACACGCGCTTCGACGCTCTAGTGCCCGGCGGCCTCTACGCACTGGACTCGGCGGACCCAAAGGACGTGGCCGGCCTCGCTGCCTCAGTCAGCCGAGAACTCAGCCCTAGCTACACCGCGAAATTCGCTGACCACCAGGCGCCCGCATACACACCGGTGAACGGACGCCGACACCGCGACGATCCGGGCAGCATTTCACACACGGAGGCCCCCAATGCAACTCGCTGACCACTTCAACGTCTTGCTGAAAGACACGGTCAATCTCAGCCAGTTCAAACTGGACCTACTCAACCAGCGCGTCGAAGCCATCTACAAGGCACTCAAAGCCGACGTCGAAATCGGTGCGCTGATCACCGGCAAGACGCCGCAAGGCTCCTGGGCACACCGCACGATCATCAACCCCGTCGGTGACAACGAGTTCGACGCCGACTTCATGCTCGACATGAGCCAGAACCCGGACTGGGCCGACAACCCCAAGACCTACATCGATGAGGTCTACGCAGCCCTGCATCGGCACAGCACCTACGGCACCATGCCGCACTCACGTAAGTGCCGCTGCGCGCGGCTCGTCTACGCCAACTCCATGCACGTCGACATCGTCCCTCACCTCAACCTGGCCGACGGTCGAGAGGTCATCGTCAACCGCGACGACAACGAGTGGGAGCTGACGAACCCGCAGGGTTTCACCGATTGGATGAAGAAACAGGACTCTATCGCCAGCGGGAACTTACGCAAAGTGATCAGACTCATGAAATACCTTCGTGATCACAAGAATTCGTTCACCGGCACACGTTCAGTCCTGCTGACCACCATGCTGGGGGAGCAGGTAACAGACTTGCGCAAGCTCCTGGACCCGAGTTACTACAGCAACGTCCCCACAACTCTTCTTCATGTCGTGCAAGACCTCGACACCTGGTTGCAAGCGAACCCGATCAAGCCCTCCATCGCCGACCCGTCCGGTTCCGGCGTGACGTTCGACCACCGGTGGGGACCAGACCCCGAGAGCGCTCAGGCGACCTACAGCTACTTCCGTGACCGAATCCACGTGCATGCCGCCGACATCGAAGCGGCCTACGAGGAGAAAGACAAAGACCGCAGTGTCCAGCTGTGGCAGAACATCTTCGGCGACGGATTCAAGGCGCCGGCCACAACAACCGCTAGCGCGAAGTTTCCAGCAGCCACCTCTGCCGCGGACTCAACAGTGGGGCGCTCTGGTCGGGCAGGGTGACCAGACGCCACCAGCCCACGCTGACGGGCTGGCAGAAGCATCTCCTCGCCGAACTCAAAGCGCTAGCGCAACAACGTCCCAACGAAATCCAGGTCCGAGGAAGACCCACGCTCGACGCTAGCGGCGAGGCGTCGCTCCGCATCTCGCTACGCACGGCCGCCATCCCGCATCATCCGGGTGGCCTGCAACTTCAAGAGACCGAGGAGTTCATCCTTCAGCTTCGCCCCTCTTCGTACTCGCTACCGGCTATCGACGTTGATCACACTCGGTTTCTCGGCTACCCCCATGTGCTCGCGGGTCAACGACTATGCATCTATTTGGATCCTTCACGGGAATGGCAGCCGACGCTTGGTGTGGCCGGCCTACTCACCCGCCTTTGGGACTGGCTCGTCGACGCGGCCGCCGGAAACTTCGACGCCGCCACCGCCATGTACCACGCTGTTGGCGGAGTGCCGCATCAGGCACATGACACACCGACGATCGTTACCCGAGAACCCGGACCGGCGAAGCGCCACCAAACGGCTCACCTGATCGCCCGGTCAACGCACCGATACGACCTGACGTACTCGCCTGGAGCTGCCGGGCATCGCGTACCGGTAATTACCCTGGCCACCGCGCTGCCGTTCGGTGCCGCATCCACATTCGCGCTACTGCTTGCTCTCCTGGACGACCCCTACCTTGACCGCCTCGAAGGACGGGCTCCCCGGATCGCACCGCAATCGCCGGCGTTCCTCACCGCCCTCCTGGCGAGTGCGTTACGAAATCACCACGACGCCGAGCAATACTTCGTCCTCGCCGTGCCGCACCCCGCTGGAGGCCCACCCCACCTCTTGGGCGGACGGCTCCCCACCCCAACGGCGAATGCGCTCCGCGAGGTCGCGCAGCAACGGGGTGTGGGGGTTGTTCTCGACCCCGCGAAGATCAACACTGAAATCCCGATTGAGTGGTGCAGGATGTCCGACGAACGACCCGAAGTGACAACCCGCCGCGACGACGGCCGCCCCGTGAACGGATTTCAACGAAAGACTGTCCACATCTGGGGCTGCGGCGGGCTCGGATCATGGATCGCCGAATTCATCGCTCGCGCAGGAGCATCGGAGATCACCGTGTGCGACCCTGGCATCGTCACCGGCGGCTTGCTCGTCCGACAAAACTACGTCGAAGACGACATTGGCCGTTCCAAAGCCGAGGCACTCGCTGGACGGCTCCGCGCGATCCGTGATGACCTGACGGTCACCGTCGCAGAAGGGCACCTCCCAGAAGACCACACGTCATGCCTGGCAGCGGATCTCATCATCGACGCCACAGTGAACAACGGCATCACGAGCTGTCTCGATGCGTTGGCAACTGCGCCGACGCGAAAGGCATTGATCGCTCAGGTCGCCACAGACGCTCGCTCTGGCACGCTCGGCCTAGCCGTGCTGTGCGCCGCAAGCGCAACAGCGACAGTTTCCAGCATCGATCAAGACGCTGGCCGAACAATCCAGGGCGACAGCGGACTTGAGCTCTACCACACGCTGTGGCAAGAACCCAGCGATGACGAACTTATACCAACCAGGGGCTGCTCGGTCCCCACATTCCACGGCTCGGCAGCCGACCTCGTAGCGGTCGCAGCCACACTCGTCAACCTGATCGGAAGCCACCTCCAACAACCGGACTCCGCGGTTTCGGGCACACACCTCATCGCTCTGCCGCACGCGGCCAGCGGCCCCCGACACCACTTCCTCCCCGGTGTAACGCACCCCATGGATCACACAGCAGGGACAGAATGAGGGCAACGGAACGTCAACGCAATGCCCCATCAGAGGGCGTCATTGTCGAGCGTCTTCGCACCGAGGCAACCAACTGGATCAACGCCGTGGCGCTCCAATCAGGACGCATCGACCGACGCTTCAACAAGCGGCACGCCGACCACGTGGAACTCCAAACTCTTGAACGTGACCTGCACTTCTTCCTGTTAGCGGCGGTACGCCTTCGCCGCTGTATCGAGCAGGTGTCTCGATACCAGTAAAGAAAGTTCTCACATCGCAGGTCAGCGACGGTCAGGCTATTGGTCCGGCCTGCCGCTCGCGGCGTCTCGATGCGGCGAGCAGCGAGGGCAGCTGCGCCTCGTCGTGATGCCAGCGCTGTGGCCTGCGACTTAGTTCCGGCGCCGGTCGTGGGTGCATGCATGCGTGGCGGCGGACGGAGGGCGGAGCGCAGGGAGCGGCGCGGACGGGAGCGCCAGCGGACGGGAGCAGAGCGAGCGTAGCGAAGCCTGCTGGTGGCCGCCGGTTCCTGCGGGTCGCGGGTGTCCAGGATCTGCGCCATCAGCCGCGACGGGGCTGCGGCATGGTGCTGGGGCTCGTAGGCTGGCGGTTGTGAGCGTAGTTTTGGCGCAGCGTGCACGGCGCGAGGCCGAGGCGCGGCTGGCTGAGCAGCCGCGGCGGTTGGCGCATGTCCGGGGGGTCGCGACGACTGCCGAGCGGTTGAGCCGGCGTTTCGATGCTCAAACGGCGGACTGTCTGGTCGCGGCGGGGTGGTTGCACGATATCGGTTACGCACCGTCGGTGCGCCGGACCGGTTTTCATCCCCTTGATGGAGCGGAGTTCGTGCGATCGGCGGGTTTCGGGGAGCTGGTCGCTTCCTTGGTGGCCTTTCATACCGGAGCGCACGCGGAGGCTGCCGAGCGGGGCTTGTCGGGTTTGTCCGCGTTCAGCGATCCGCCCAGCAATGTCCTTGATGCGTTGACTTTTTGCGATCTGACGACTGGACCTGACGGGGCGCCGATATCACCGCGAGATCGACTACGCGACGTGTTGGCGCGTTATGGATCCGAGGACCCGGTGCACCGGGCGGTCGACGCGGGCCGCGACGAATTGTTGGCGGCGGTCCGGCGAGTACGCGACTGGCTGTAGCCCAGCGGTCAGCCGAGGTAGGGGCTGTCGCGGCGTTGCAGGTAGTGCTCGACGCGCAGTCGCATCGACGGATGCATATCCAGGCCAGCGATGTCGTCGGGGGCAGTCCAGGCGATGTCGGTGCTTTCGTGGTCGATGGCGAGGGTCCCGCCGAGCACCGTGGTGGCGAACAGTAGCGAGAATTGTTGGCGCACTTCGCCATCGGTGAACGCGACCACGTGGTGGGGGTTGGTGTAGACACCGACCAGACCCGTGACTTCGACGTCGAGCCCGGTTTCTTCTTTGACTTCCCGCACGGCGGTGTCGGCGATGGTTTCGCCGATGTCGTGTCCGCCGCCGGGTAACGCCCACAGGGTGTTGTCGCGGCGTTTGATCAGCAGAATACGACCTTGTTCGTCGGTGACGATGGCCGAGGCGGACGGAACGACACTGTTGGGCGCCGGGGCGTTGGGGTCATTGTAGTAGTCGGTGCGCATCGGGGGTCAGCCTTTCGCGGTCAGCGGTCTGGCGCGGTTCCAGACCTGGGTGAAAGCGTCTTCGAGGGTGGTCCAGAGCCTTGGCTCATGGTGACGTGACAGAACCAGCACAGGGTTGTTGCGCCCGGGTGAGCCGTAGATGTGGAAGTTGACAATCATGGCGTCATCGACCCGAAAGATCGACGTGTAGAGCGCGGTGTCGTGGGTGCGAATGTCCAGCCCCGGGGTACAAGCGTGAGGGGCGAGCAACTCCACCGACGTGCGGCAGCGGGCGATGACAGCCTCGCCGATCCCTTCCTCCTCACCGCGCAAGATCGTGGTCGCAGTGTCGGGATCCCCGACGAGAAACCGCACCGACACACCGCGGGCGGCGGCGGCGAGCAGGGTGTCGAGGAATCCGTCGAGGGTGTCGAACAGGAACGTGGCCGCGAGCACGAGGATGTCGATGCCGGTGGTGGCGTCGGCGAAATGCTGCTGCCACGTCGTGATCGGCAGCTGAGTACGGCTGGCATACAGGGTCGCGGTGAATGGCCCACCCGCAGACGCTGTTGTCACTGCACGGGGGGTAGCGGCCGGGTACTGCTTGGGCCACAGGTCATGCGGAGTGCAGTCGAGCACCTCGCTGGCGCTGCGGGCGTTGTGTTCGCGAATTCTGTAGTCGCTATCGGCCAGCCAGCGTCGCACCGACTTGATATCGACACCCACCGCGGTGGCGAACCGCTGCGAGGACAGACCTTTGGCCTGTAGCCGCTGCGCGAGGCGATCGTTGGGAGTGATGGCGGCCTCGGTGCCGTCCTGCTCGTCCATCGTGTCAGCGCACATCTTCCCGTGTCGTCCGTATCCATCCTTCAGCGCGTGGTGTCTAGTTTGCCATGCGATTGCCGCCACCCTGCGGCGATAGTGTCGGTGTGATGTCCGTGGGTATGTCCGGCCGTGTCCGAAATGCCCGTGGATGTGTCGGAAATGTCGGCACATGTCTCTCGCAACGTCCGTGATGTCCACGTGAACTGAATCCAGCGCCGGACCGGCGTCAACATCTCACGAAAGGACTAGTAGGACAATGCGTTTGAGAATCGATACGTCTGGAACTCGTTTTATCGTCACCCGCGCTCCGGAGCCACGGCTGAACTTCGAAACCGGCGCCCCGAAAGTCGACACCGCCACCGGGATGCCGATGTACGCCACCCAGGTCCTCGCGCTGGATGACTCCGGCGGCGAAGTACTCAATGTCACCGTGGCAGGAGACCCCAAAGTTACAGTCACGCAGTCTATTTCGGTGGTTGGTCTGGTGGCCATCCCGTGGGCCCAAGGTGATCGCAGCGGGGTGGCGTTCCGCGCTGATGCCCTCACCCCCGCCACCGCCAGTGGTGCTGCGCCGAGTGAGCAGACACGCCCGCAGAAGTAACCCCAAGCGGGTGTGGGGTGCGGTGAACCGATCACCGCACCCCGCCACCCCGGGCATTGCTGTTGACCACACGCTCACGGAGGGCATCTCTCATGACATCGAACAATAAGAACACCACCAACAGTGGATCAGGCGATGACGACTGGTTCGGAGAACTGGTCATGTCGCTGTTCACCGCAGCCGGGTATGTGCTCTGGTGGGCGGTGCTGTTCCCGGCGATCAACGTGCCCATCATCGCCAGCCTCGTGCTTGCCATCAGCCACGGCCCACGCGTGGGCCTGATCTGCGCGATCGTGTGCAGTGCCGGGTATGCGGGCTGGGCCTGGCTCCAACCGGGGTCATTTCGCGCCTGGGTGACCGAACCGGTACGGCGGCGCTGGCTCACGTGGTCGCGCTACACCCGCACCTGGGAATCGACCTGCACCTTGCACGGCCTGACGGCCACACTCGGCGGCCGCACCCTCACTCCCACCCTGCGCACGGTGACAATCGGTAAAACCACCGATGTGCTGGCGGTGCGCATCGTCACCGGCCAGTCCGTGGCAGATTGGCATAAACAGTCCGACGCGCTGGCCGCCGCGTGGCGCGCCGACCGCATCAGCATCACCGCCACCTCGCCTGGCGAACTGCGCATCACTTTAATGCGGGCAGACGTGCTCGCTGAACCGATCGTCCTGCCCATGCCCGCCCCGGCAACCCCGGTGGACCTGGCGCTGGTGCGGGTCGGGATCACCGAAACGCGGCATTGGTGGCAAGTGCCGCTGCTCGGTCACCATGTGCTGATCGCCGGGGCAACCGGCGCAGGTAAAGGCTCAGTGCTGTGGTCGTTGATCGCCGGCATCGCCCCCGCGGTGAAGACCGGACTGGTGCGGTTATGTGTCATCGACCCCAAAGGTGGCATGGAACTCGGTGCCGGAGCACCCCTGTTCACCGTGTTCACCCACGACGCCACCGACACCACCCTGGAGCTGCTACGCCAGCTCGTCACGGTGATGCACGCCCGGGCGAATCGTCTGCGCGGCCACACCCGACTACACACTCCCACGACGTCGGAGCCGTTGTTCGTGGTAGTGATCGATGAAATCGCAGCACTGAGTGCGTATGTGACCGACCGCAAGGTCCGCACCGAAATCGAACAACTCCTGGGCCTCCTGCTCTCGCAAGGCCGCGCAGTCGGCATCAGCGTCGTCGCCGCGGTGCAAGACCCCGCCAAAGACACCCTGCCGTTAAGGCAGCTGTTCACGGTGCGGATCGGGTTGCGCCTGACTGAAGCCACCCAAACCACTATGGTCCTGGGACAGGGAGCACGCGATGCCGGCGCCGAATGTGACCGCATCCCCGACGCGACACCGGGTGTTGGCTACATGATGGTTGACGGCACCGCCTACGCCCAGCGGGTGCGGGCCTTCCACGTCACCGACCACGACATCACCGCGCTGGCCACTCGGTTCCGCCGACCCCCGAGCCGACCGAACAAGACCCACCAGCCACACAACACCGATACCGGGCACACCGTGGGTGAGGGCAGCGGTGAATAGCTCCATGACATCGGCGCAGCTTGCCCTGCCGGGTGTTCCGGATACAGTTGATACCACCCGAGTGGTCGAGCAGATGGTGCGCCGGGCCGCGTCGATGGGATACCAATCCTGGTGGCGACGAGCAGAATCCGTCGGATTCTGCGCTCACCCCATCCAGCTGATCGGTACCGATGAGTACGGGCGTCAGCGGGTGGTGTGGACGCGGTGCAACAACCGTCGCGCCCACATTTGCCCGTCGTGTTCAGATCTCTACGCCCGCGACACCTGGCAACTCGTGCACGCCGGCGCTGCGGGAGGCCACCACGGCATGCCCACCGCGGTGGGCGATCATCCGCAAGTTTTCCTCACCCTGACTGCCCCCAGCTTCGGGGCCGTCCACACCGCCACGACGTCGGGGGACAAGAAAGCGCAGGTATGCCGAGACCAGCACCGGATCGGCGGCTACCGCCGCTGCCCGCATGGAAAACAATTGTGGTGCAGCATGTCCCATGATCATGGCGACGAGCGGGTCGGTCAGCCGCTCTGTCCGGAGTGCTACGACTATGCCGGGCATGTCCTGTTCGCCTGGCATCTTCCCGAACTGTGGCGACGCTTCACCATCACCATGCGGCGCACCCTCCGCAAAGAACTGAAAGCCACCGGTGTGGATCCGGATGCGGTGCGGGTGAGCTTCATCAAAATCGTCGAACTGCAAGCCCGCGCCATCCCACACATCCACGCCCTGATCCGCCTGGACCCCCAAGACGACCCCGATCAGACCGATTGGGAATCACCCATCGGTGCAGTCGAACTCGCCACCATCATCCAACACGCCGCCCGCACCGTCACGCTCACCATCGACGATCCGACCGCTGATACCGATGCGCGGACGATGCGTTTCGGCACACAGATCGACACCCAACCCCTCGCCGCATCCGCAAAACCAGTGAAAAGTGCTCCACCAGAACCAGAACCAGAACCAGGGTCAGGCTCAGGACGGTCCATGTCTGGCCGGCTGGTGGCACGCTATCTCGCCAAGTATGTCACCAAATCCTTGGTAGACCTCGGAATCAGCGCGCGCCGCCTATCTACGGAAGCCATACCCGACCTGGACGTGTCAGAGCATGTGCGGACCATCCTGACCACCATCAGCGATCTCGCGGACAAAGGACTGTCCGGCATCGGGCGGTGGTTGCACACCCTCGGATTCCGCGGCCACATCACCAGCAAATCCCGCCGTTATTCCACTACCATGACCGTGCTGCGCGAACAGCGCGCCATTTGGACGCGTGAAGAACGCTTGAAAAGCACTGCATACCAATACGATCCCAACTGTGACTTCGCCGGTCGCGATGATCTGGTGGCGTGGGAGTTCGAACGTGCCGGCCTCGGCAGCCTCGGCGATCGCAGTCTCGTCTATTCCGCGGCCCTCCAACGCATCCACTCCCGCCTCATCGGACTGGTAGAAGCACGTCGCCAAGCCCACAACGAACAATGGGATCCGCTAGGGGCAAGCGATGGCTGAAAGATGCCCGACTACGACACATGCTCGCTCCGAGTGTGACGTTCGAGTCGATGCTCCGAACATGTCAGAGGGAGGTGTTGAAATTGACCTGCCGAACCGGTATCGGCTCCCGCGCGAGGCCAACCGCGCGCTGGTAAACGTCATACTGGCTATGCGGGACCGGACGCCTAGATCAGGGAGGGGAGTGGCATGAGCCTCAGGTTCGCCTTCTATGGCCGAGTGAGTACCGAGGACGCCCAAGATCCGGAGGCGAGCCGCAGCTGGCAGAAACGTCGTGCCATCGATCTGATCAGTCCGCATGGCGGCGTCCTCGCCGCCGACTACTTCGATATAGGCCAGAGCCGGTCGCTTCCCTGGAAACGCAGGCCGGAGGCTTCACGTCTGCTCGCAGATGTCACTTCTCGTGGCCGTGGCTTCGATGCCGTCGTGATCGGGGAACCTGCTCGCGCGTTCTACGGACCGCAATTTGCGCTCACCTTCCCGGTGCTCACGCACTACGGGGTCGGCCTATGGGTGCCTGAAGTTGGCGGAGCGGTTGATCCCGGATCCGAGGCACACGACCTCGTGATGACGCTCTTTGGCGGAATGAGCAAGGGAGAACGTGCGCGAATCCAGATGCGCGTGCGTACCGCGATGTCGGCACTCGCGCAGGACACAACCAGATACCTCGGCGGTCGCCCACCGTACGGTTATCAACTCGTCGATGCCGGCCCGCACCCAAACCCCGCCAAGGCAAGTCTTGGGCAGCGTCTTCACCGCCTGGAGCCTGACCCCGAGACCGCCCCGACCGTCGAGCGGATCTATCGCATGTATGCCGATGGTGCTGGCTTGCGCTTCATCGCACAGCAGCTCACCGACGATGGAGTGCCATCACCGAGCCAATACGACCCGGCACGGAACCGGCATCGTGACCCACGTGGATGGTCCCATTCGGCGATCCGCGCCATTCTCGACAACCCTGCGTACCGCGGTATCCGTGTCTGGGGCAAGCAGGAGAAGTATGAGGTCCTTTTGAACCCCGATGATGTCGCCGCGGGATATGAGACTCGCATGCGGTGGCGCGATCGGGCCGACTGGATCGCACCCGATCGACGCACGCACGAAGAGCTGATCCCTGATGAGCTGGCGCAGGCTGTTCGTCTCCGGATGCAGGCGCGGCGTGGTCCCGGTCGCGTGTGCAGCAGAGAATCGACAGTGCCGTATGCGCTGCGTGGGCTGCTGTTCTGCGCCGCATGTGGACGGCGAATGCAGGGCGCCGCCCGGCCGGGGAAGCAAACAACGCGGATCCTCTACCGTTGTGAGTTCGGCAAGTCACGTTCTGTACCTGTGGACCTGAGTGATCATCCGCGCACCGTCTATCTCCGCGAAGACGCAGTGACAGCGCGACTCGACGAATGGATCGCCACTCTGGCCGATCCAGAAGACCTCGCACGCGGGCAAGACGTGGACCCGGCGGCCGGACCTGGCTACGCCGCCTTGCAGCGCCAGCTGAGCGAGGCGAATGCCAAAGTGGCTGCCTTGATCACCGCCGTGGAGTCTGGCGTGGCCGTTGAGGATCTAACTGCTGCGTTGCGTCAACGTACCGCCGAGCGCGACGAGCTGAGGGCACGCGTTGAGCGAGTGGAGCGGCCCCGCGCCATGTGTGCCGCCGAGATCAGTGAGTTAGTTAAGGAGTTAGGCGGACTGTCGGTCATCCTCGGCGCGGCAACCGGAGCTGAGCGCGCCGAGGTGTACGCAAGCTTGGGCCTGCGTCTCGACTACGACCCGCATCTTCGGCGAGTCACGGCGACTGCCGACCTGAGTCGTGTCGCCGGATGTGTCCGAGGGGGGACTTGAACCCCCACGCCCATTAGTAGGGCACTAGCACCTCAAGCTAGCGCGTCTGCCATTCCGCCACTCGGACCCGGCCAACGTGAAGTTGGCAGCTAAGGCTATCGGATCGCCGTGCGCGCGCCCAACCCAGCTGGCCAGCAGTCCGTCCGAAAGGTGGTAGGAAAGGTGACTGTGAGCGATGACGTGGTCGAGGTTGTCAGCAGGCTGATCCGGTTCGACACCACCAACACCGGCGATCCCGCGACCACCAAGGGCGAGGCCGAGTGCGCCCGCTGGGTCGCCGAGCAGCTCGCCGAGGTCGGCTACCAGACCGAATACGTCGAATCCGGGGCGCCGGGCCGCGGCAACGTCTTCGCCCGCCTGCCCGGCGCGGATCCCGCGCGGGGCGCGCTGCTGATCCACGGCCACCTCGACGTCGTGCCCGCCGAACCCGCCGAATGGAGCGTGCACCCGTTCTCGGGCGCGGTCGAGGGGGGCTATGTCTGGGGCCGCGGCGCGGTCGACATGAAGGACATGGTCGGCATGATGATCGTGGTCGCCCGGCACCTGAAGCGGTCCGGCATCGTGCCGCCGCGCGAGCTGGTGTTCGCGTTCGTCGCCGACGAGGAGCACGGCGGCACCTACGGGGGGCAGTGGCTGGTGGACCACCGGCCCGACCTGTTCGACGGCATCACCGAGGCGATCGGCGAGGTCGGCGGGTTTTCGCTGACGGTGCCGCGCCGCGATGGCGGCGAGCGCCGCCTTTATCTGATCGAGACGGCCGAGAAGGGCATTCAATGGCTGCGCCTGACCGCCCGTGGTAAACCCGGACACGGCTCGATGGTGCACGACCACAACGCCGTCACCGTGCTGTCGGAGGCGGTCGGGCGGCTGGGCCGCCACCGGTTCCCCCTGGTCCTCACCGACACCGTCGTGCAGTTCCTCAGCGCCATCAGCGACGAAACCGGCCTGCCGTTCGACGCCGAGTCGCCGGACCTCGAGGGCATGATCGAGAAGCTCGGTCCGATGGCCCGCATGCTCAAGGCCGTCCTGCACGACACCGCGAACCCGACGATGCTCAAGGCCGGCTATAAGGCCAACGTGGTCCCGGCCACCGCCGAGGCCGTCGTGGACTGCCGGGTGTTGCCCGGCCGGGAGAAGGCGTTCCTGGCCGAGGTGGACGAGGTGCTTGGCCCGGACATCACCCGCGAGTGGATCCGCGACCTGCCCTCCTACGAGACCACCTTCGACGGTGACCTGGTCGATGCCATGAACGCCGCGGTGCTGGCGGTCGATCCCGACGGCCGGACGGTGCCGTACATGCTGTCCGGCGGCACCGACGCGAAAGCCTTCGCGCGCTTGGGAATCCGGTGCTTCGGCTTCAGCCCGCTGCGGTTGCCGCCGGAGTTGGATTTCACGTCGCTGTTCCACGGCATCGACGAGCGGGTACCCATCGATGCGCTGCGGTTCGGCACCGAAGTGTTGACCCACTTTCTGACCCACTGCTGATCACCCGAATCACCCGAGAGGACTGAATATGCCCGTACCGAACCCCTATGACGCGCTGCCCCAGCTGCCGTCGTTCACCCTGACCTCGGAGTCGATCACCGATGGCCAGCCGCTGTCCACGCCGCAGGTCAGCGGGATTATGGGGGCCGGCGGCGAGGACGTCAGCCCCCAGCTGAGCTGGTCGGGCTTCCCGTCGGAGACCCGCAGCTTCGCGGTCACCGTGTACGACCCCGATGCGCCGACGGCATCCGGCTTCTGGCACTGGGCGGTCGCCAACCTGCCCGCCGACGTGACCGAGCTGCCTGCCGGCGCCGGTGACGGCAGCGACCTGCCGGGCGACGCGCTCACACTGGTCAACGACGCCGGGATGCGCCGCTTCATCGGCTCCGCGCCGCCACCCGGACACGGCCCGCACCGCTACTACGTCGCGGTGCACGCGGTCGACGTCGACAAGTTGGACCTCAGCGAGGACGCCAGCCCGGCGTACCTGGGCTTCAACCTGTTCCAGCACGCGATCGCCCGTGCCGTCATCGTCGGTACTTACGAACAGACCTAAAGCATCGGTGCGAAGTCGATGCGGTCATAGTCGCCGACGGGCCGAAAGCCGATGCGTTGGTAGATGGCGTTCGAGGCTGGGTTGGCCAAGTCGGTGAAAAGCACCACCTCGTCGGCGCCGCGTTCGCGTATCCATGCGGCCGCGGCGGCCGTCACCGCCGAGCCGTACCCATGGCCACGCTCGGTGCTTGGCGTGTAGACGGGGCCGATCCTTGAGACGCCCACCACCGGTGGGCGCACCGCTGCCAGACTGACCGGTCCATTGGGCAGCGTCCAGAGCACGAACTCGTTGCCTCGCTGCTTACCGGCGTGCACGCCCCGGGTGGTCTCGTCGCGGTCGACGGTGTCACCGAAGGCTTCCCGGACGAACAGCGTCACCCACTCGCCGATTATGTCGATGTCGTCGTCGGAGCTTGCCAGCCGGGCGCGGCCCGCAACGCGGGTCGGCGGCCGCAAAGCCTCGAGCCGGTAGAGCCGTTGGTTCATCACGACCGTCGAGACCGCCCCGGTTGCCGAACACCAGGCCGCGGCCAGAGCGGCCGCCGTAGCGGCCGGTCCCTGAATCCCGGTGAGGCCTATGCCCAGATTCACAAACTCGGCGACGACGCGGTCGAGGGCCGCGGGCGGCAGGCCGCCGCAGAGCAACGGTGACCGAGGCTTTTGGAGCGCGGCGCCGACCGGCTTCTGGTCGTCCCAGACCGTCACGAGCAGCGGCGCGGGATCGCTGTCTGCCAGCCCGGCGCGCAGCGTGGCGAGCTCGGCAGTCGCGCAGATCGGGTCACGACGGTAGATATCGAGGGCCACACCGCAGAAGTCGTCGACGTCGTCGTGCAGCCGAAGTTTCACGCTTCTCAGGGTATTGGGTTCGGACCGCGGCGCCGTCGGCTACGAATAAGAGTCGTGACATCGCGCGCCTGCATCCTGGTTCTGCCGGGCGGCATGGTGCGCAGCGACGAGCGGTCCCGGTGGTGGCAGCTGGCCAACCTGCGGATGGTGTTCGTCGCGCGTGCTCTGCGGCGCCGGCTGGGGCCGGACGTCGTGGTGCGACGGGTGCAGTACCGGGTGCGTGGCTGGAACAGCCCGCAGCTGGGCGCGGTGCACGACGCGCAGGCCGTCCTCGACGATATTCGTCACCGCTATGCCCCGGAAAAGGTTGTGCTGGTGGGACATTCGATGGGAGGGCGGGTCGCCGCGCACCTGGCCGCCCAGGCAGACGTCGGTGCCGTGGTGGCGTTGGCGCCGTGGTGGCACGGCGACAAGGGCGACCTGATCCCGGCGGGGACGCGGCTGCTGGTAGTGCACGGCACCGCCGACGCCCGCACCGACCCGGTGTTGTCCCGCACCCAGGTGTTGGCGGCCCAGCGCCGTGGTGTGGACGCGCGGTGGGTGGGAATCGAGGGCGTCGGCCACCACATGGTGCGGCGGTGGGGGCAATGGCACCGGCACATAACGGATTTCGTCGCCGACTATCTCGCCTAGCATCCCGAAACCCTGGACGCGCCCACGGCGATGTGTGACTATCTCCCACATGCCGTTGCTCGGGCGGGTACCCCTCCGACCGGCCCGCTTGGTGCTGGCGATGGCACTGGTGCTGGCGTGCGAGGCCTGCTCGCACGCCAATTCCCCTGCCGGCAACAATCTTTCGGCAGCGGCCGCACCGACGACGGTGGCCCACGATCCGGCCCGATTCGAGTCTGGTCCGTGCCCGAGCACCCCACAGCCGATCCCCGAGCTACAGACGGCGCGCTGCGGGACGCTGACGGTTCCCGAGAACCGCACCAAGCCCGGCGGGCGGCGGCTGCGGCTGCCGGTGGCCGTCATCCCGTCGGAAACCCAGCCCGCCGCCGCGGACCCGATCGTCTTCCTCTTCGGCGGTCCGGGCGGTGATGCGATTCTGAACCCTCCGGGCGCCGAGGGGCCCAAGTTCAACCGCAGTCGGGACGTCATCCTGATGTCGCAACGCGGCACTCGCTCGGCACAGCCCTCGCTGACCTGTCCGGAAGTCGATCAGTTCTTCGCTCGCCGACTGGGCCTGGTGTACGACGCCCCGTCGACCGGCGACGAATACGCGAAGGCGGTCAAGGCGTGCCACGACCGGTTGGCCGGCGTCGCCGACCTGTCCGCATTCAATTCCACCGAAAGCGCGTATGACCTGATCGACCTGCGCAACGCGTTGCATATCAAGCAATGGAACGTGTTTTCGCACTCCTACGGCACCGACCTGGCACTGATCTACGCGCGCCTGGACCCGCAGGGCACGCGGTCGCTGGCGCTGGACGGGGTGACGCCGCCGTCGCTGGCGAACCTGGCGTGGACCTGGGGCAGCGCGCGGGAAGCGTTCGACAACATGGTGAGTGCCTGCACGGCGCAACCGCAATGCCAGGAGCGCTTTCCCGGCCTCGGCGACACCGTCGTCGGGCAGATCAATCGACTCGAAGCGCATCCGGTCACCACGTCGGTTCCGGTCGAAGGCGTCGGCGACACCACGGTGGTCATCGACGGCGGCGCGTTGTTCAGTGCTTACCTGGTGCCGCTGGGCACCCACTTCCCGGCCGAGGTGCCCGCCGCGATCGACGAACTCGCGCACGGCACCCCCACGCGCATCGCCCAGCGGTTGGCGAACACCTACGCGAATCCGGCCGCCGTCGGGGTGATGGCCTGGGGCCTGACCTACAGCATCTGGTGCAGCGAGTGGCTCCCGTTCGAGCCGGACGGCGACCTGGCCGCGGCGGGCCGGCACAGTTTCGCCGCTCTGCCCGAGACGGTGCGCGCTCAGGCGCCGCAGCTGCCGTTCCTGCGGCAAGCCTGCGCGGAATGGAATGCGCCCAAGGCCTCCGACTGGGTCCGTGGCGTCACCGACAGCGCGATCCCGGCGCTGGTGCTGTCGGGCAGCTACGACGGGCAAACCAGTCCCGCGTCGGGACAGTATGTCGCCCAGCATCTTTCGCATGCCACGATCGTCACCGTCCCCGGCGTCGCCCACGGGATCTACGTCGACCCATGCGGCGGCGCCGTCCTGAATTCGTTCTTCGACAACCCGCAGCAGCCCGACACCGGATGTGTCAGATCAACCCACCCGCCGGCCTATTCCGTCACCCTTCCGCCACTGTGACACCCAGAAATTCGCCGCCGACAATCAGCCCGGCGGCGTCGCCGGCCCGGACTCCTTGGGCACCGCCGAGCCGACCGCGTCGCTCAGCGCCGCGAACCCGCCCTCGCGCAGCCGGCGGGCGATGCCGTCGTGAATGTGCTTGGCCCACAAGCCGCCGCCGTAGATGAAGCCGGTGTAGCCCTGCAGCAGCGACGCGCCCGCCGTGATGCGCTCCCACGCGTCGTCGGCGGTTTCAATGCCGCCTACGCTGATCAGCGCCAGCCGGTCGCCGACCCGGGCGTACAGCCGGCGCAGCACCTCGAGCGCGCGGCGCGCCAGCGGCGGTCCCGAGATGCCGCCGGCGCCGAGCTCGGCGACGCCGGGCGTGGCCAGGCCGGCCCGCGACACCGTGGTGTTGGTTGCCACGATGCCGGCCAGCCCGAGTTCGACGGCCAGGTCCGCGACGCGGTCGACGTCGGCGTCGGAGAGGTCCGGCGCGATCTTGACCAGCACCGGGGTCGCCGCGGCCTCCGCGAGCACCGCCGACAGGATGGGCCGCAACGAGTCGACCGCCTGCAGATCCCGCAGGCCCGGGGTGTTCGGCGAGCTGACGTTGACCACCAGGTACGACGCGAGCGGCGCCAGCAGGCGGGCGCTGGCCCGATAGTCGTCGACGGCCTCGGCAACGGGCGTCGTCTTGGTCTTGCCGATATTCACCCCGATCGGCACGTCGGGGACGTGCTGCGCCAGCCGGGCGGCCAGCGCGCCGGCGCCGCGGTTGTTGAAGCCCATCCGGTTCAGCAGCGCGCGGTCGTCGGGCAGGCGGAACAGCCGCGGCGCCGGGTTTCCGGGCTGGGCGTGGGCGGTGACGGTGCCGATCTCGGCGTACCCGAAACCCATTGCGCCCCAGGTGGATAAACCAAGCCCATCCTTATCGAACCCGGCGGCCAACCCCAGCGGCCCCGGAAAACGCACCCCGAACACCGTGCTCGCCAGCACCGGGTCGGTCGGCCCCAGCCGCCGACTCAACGTCCGGCGCACCGGCGCGCCGGCGGTGGCACCGCGCAGCCCGGCGAACACCAGCGTGTGGATACGCTCCGGCGGAACCGCGAACAGCAGCCGCCGCAGCAGGTCGTAGGCCGTCACAGTTCCGGCTGGTCCGGCCGCTGGTTTTCCAAGCGAGATTTCTTGCGGCGTAACAGGACCCGGCGGCTTCCATCGGTGTAGAGCCGCACCCGCGTCAGCTCCCAGCCGCGGTACTCGGCCTCGATGGACAGCCGGGTGGACGCGCTGAGCCGCGTCACCTCCGGTGGCAGCCGCAGCGGCGCCCACTCGTACTCGTCGGACATGTCGGTGTCCCAACCCGCGGGTAGTCGACTCCACCGCGCGCCGCTCAACGCGCGACCGCCGCATGCTCGATGACCTGGACCCCGGCACCCGACCCCGACACCACGTACAGGGTGCCCGACGCTTCGTCAAAGGCCAGCGAGTTGGGTTGCTGCACGGTTGGGTAACGCACCTTTTCGACGGGAATTCCGGTGGACAGATCGTAACCAATGACGATGTTCGCCGCGGTTTGGGACACCCAGGCCAATTCGCGCGACCCGGCCAGGCCGTACGGAGACTGCCGCACCGGGTAGGCCTGACGCAGGATCAACGGGCCCACGCCGTAGACCAGCAGCTGGCCGCCGCGCGTGTCGGCGACGAGCACCCGCCCCTGCGAATCGGCGGCCAGAGTGGTGGCGCCCTCGCCGGCCCGCAGCGACTGCTCGGCGTGCCCGTCGGCGCCGACCGCCGTCACAGACGTCTGACCGCGATCCAGTACGACCGTCGTATCTCCCTGTGTCGCAACGGCATCGACGCGGGTGAAGATCTTGGTGCGGTTGCTCACCTTGCCGTCTGCGGCGACGGTGAAGACGGCGCCGTCGGCGCTGCCCAGCGCGAGTTTGCCGTCGGCGCGCCGGGCGATCGCGGTGAACTCGGTGTCTGCGGCGTCGGCGACATTCACCCTGGTGGCGCGGCCGGCGGAGAGGTCGACCACCACGAAGCCGCCGCGGGCGGCGACGTAGGCGGTGCCGCTGCCGTCGCTGGTCAACGCGGTCGCGGGCCCCGGCAGGCCGATCACCGCGGGTGAGACCCGTGCGGCGACGAAGACGCTGAGGCTGGCCGGAGCGGCCGGGTCGGGTCCGGGGCACAGCACCACCAACTGCCGGGTGCCGCCGTCGAAGACCGCCGCCAGCGGGTGACCGCCGAGCGGCGCGACCGCGCCCGCCGGATTCTGTGTCACCGGCGGCGAGTCAGCGGCCTGCGCCGGCGTGATCGTGGGCGGCGCCGCGGTCAACGAGTTCGTCGAACATCCCGTGAGCAACAGCAAAGTCGCAAGTGCTGCTCCAACTGCGCGTTTATGCTGCAATAGCAAAGATTTACCCTCGATTACGGAACGTTTGCCTGGAATTCTATGAAACTTCACAGGCGCAAGTTGCATGCAATATCGCCATGTTGCCCACAACGGCTCGTTCTGGAGAGGTATGTTGGCGACATGACCGTCGCTGCTGACCGGCATCTCGCAGACAACGAGTTTGCTGTCGAGGACATGATCGCAGGCATTTTCGCCAGCGGCTACGGGCAAGTCGGTGATGGGCGTAGTTTTTCATTCCACATCGAGCACCGGTCACTCGTCGTCGAAATTTACCGTCCCCGCCTCAGCGGACCCGTTCCGCAGGCCGAAGACGTGGTCGCCAGGGACGTTCGCAGCCTAGTCGAGATCGACCTGACCGACGAGCGCAGCCTCACCGCCGCCGTGCGAGACGCCGTCGCACACGCGACACCCGTTTCTCGCTAGTGGCCTAGTAGCGGCCTCCGTCGCTTTGCGTCCATAGCCCCCACAGTCGGCGAGTCGCCCTCCGCACGAGTCGCATCCGATAGCCGTCAGCCGCACCAGGTACGGTCGTCGTCGTGGCTGCGGTTTCGGCGATGTCGTGGGGGCAGGTCGTCGTCTTGTCCGTGGTGCAGGGGTTGACCGAATTCCTACCGGTGTCCTCGTCGGGACACCTGGCGATCGTGTCGCGGATCTTCTACTCCGCCGACGCCGGCGCCTCGTTCACCGCGGTCAGCCAGCTCGGGACGGAAGCCGCGGTGCTGGTCTACTTCGCTCGCGACATCGTGCGCATCCTGAAAGCCTGGTTCAACGGATTGGTGGTCAAGTCGCACCGCAACGCCGACTACTGGCTGGGCTGGTACGTGATCATCGGCACCATCCCAATCTGTGTCCTGGGCCTGTTCTTCAAGGAGGAGATCCGTTCGGGCGTGCGCAACCTGTGGGTGGTGGCGACGGCGCTGGTGGCGTTTTCGGCGGTGATTGCCCTTGCCGAGTACCTCGGCCGCCAGACCCGCCACCTCGAGCAACTGAACTGGCGCGACGCGGTCGTGGTCGGCATCGCGCAGTGCCTGGCGCTGGTCCCGGGCGTCTCGCGGTCCGGATCCACCATCAGCGCCGGGCTGTTTCTCGGGCTCCACCGCGAACTGGCCGCTCGATTCGGCTTCTTGCTGGCCATCCCTGCGGTGTTCGCCTCCGGGTTGTTCTCGCTGCCCGACGCCTTCCATCCGGTGACCCAGGGCATGAGCGCCACCGGCCCGCAGCTGCTGGTCTCCACCCTGATCGCGTTCGTCATCGGCCTGGCGGCGGTGGCTTGGCTGCTGCGTTTCCTGGTGCGGCACAACATGTATTGGTTCGTCGGCTACCGCGTACTCGCCGGCACGGCGGTGCTGATCCTGCTGGCCAGCGGGACGGTCGCCGCCACATGACCGTCATCCTGTTGCGGCACGGGCGGTCCACCTCGAACACCGCCGGAGTGCTGGCGGGCCGGGCGGAGGGCGTCGACCTCGACGACAAGGGCCGCGAGCAGGCCGCGGCGATGATCGACCGGCTTGGCGACCTGACCATCCGGGAGGTGGTGTGTTCCCCGATGCAGCGCTGCCGGAGCACCATCGAACCGCTGGCGGCGCAGCTGTGCCTACAGCCGCTGATCGAAGACCGCCTCGCCGAGGTGGACTACGGCGAGTGGACCGGCCGCAAGATGAGCGATTTGGTCGACGAGCCGTTGTGGCGCGTGGTTCAGGCCCACCCCAGCGCCGCGGTGTTCCCCGGCGGCGAGGGTCTGGCGCAGGTGCAGGCCCGGGCGGTGGCCGCGGTACGCGAGCACGACCAGCGGCTGGCGGCGGAGAACGGCGGCGACGCGCTGTGGCTGGCCTGCAGCCACGGCGACGTCATCAAGGCGGTGATCGCCGACGCGTACGGCATGCATCTGGACAGCTTCCAGCGCGTCAACGCCGACCCGGCGTCGATCAGCGTCATCCGCTACACCCAGCTGCGGCCGTTCGTCCTGCACGTCAACCACACCGGCGCACGGCTGTCGGCTGCACTGCGCGCCGCGCCGCCCAAGCCGCAGACCAAGGAGTCTGGCGACGCGGTGGTGGGGGGATCCACCGACTAATGGCGCGAACGAATCGCGTCGTTCCGGTCGCTGCCGGTATTTTGGGAGGTGCCATGGCCCGCGCAATCCACGTTTTCCGCACACCCGACCGTTTCGTGGCCGGGACCGTTGGCCAGCCCGGCAACCGGACCTTCTACATCCAGGCCGTGCACGACGCCCGGGTGGTGTCGGTGGTGCTGGAAAAGCAACAGGTCGCGGTGCTCGCCGAACGCATCGGCGCGCTGCTGCTCGAGGTGAACCGCAGGTTCGGCACACCGGTGCCACCGGAGCCCACCGAGATCGACGACCTCAGCCCGCTGGTCATGCCGGTGGACGCGGAGTTCCGTGTCGGAACCATGGGCCTGGGCTGGGACTCCGAGGCGCAGACCGTCGTGGTCGAACTGCTGGCCGTCACCGACGCCGAGTTCGACGCCTCGGTGGTACTCGACGACACCGAGGACGGTCCCGACGCGGTGCGCGTGTTCCTGACGCCGGAATCGGCGCGGCAGTTCGCCACCCGCTCCAACCGCGTCATCTCGGCAGGACGCCCGCCGTGCCCGCTCTGCGACGAGCCGCTGGACCCCGAGGGTCACATCTGCGCGCGCACCAACGGCTACAAGCGCAGCGCGCTGCTCGGGCCGGACGATGACCCCGCAGAGTAATGGGAGCAACGACCGGGACGACCATGCGGTGCTGCAGGACGGCGAGCTGACGGTCCTGGGACGCATCCGCTCGGCCAGTAACGCCACCTTCCTGTGCGAGTCCACGGTGGGCGAACACAGCGTGCACTGCGTCTACAAGCCGGTCTCCGGCGAGCAGCCGCTGTGGGATTTTCCGGACGGGACGCTGGCCGGCCGCGAGCTGAGCGCGTACCTCATATCGAAGCAGTTGGGCTGGAATATCGTGCCCCACACGATCATTCGGCACGGACCGGCCGGTCCCGGCATGCTGCAGCTGTGGGTGGAGCAACCCGGCGACACCGAGGCCACGGCCGATCGCAGGCCGGGGCCCGACCTGGTCGACCTGTTCCCCCTGAACCGGCGCGAGCCGGGATACCTGCCCGTGCTGAGGGCCTACGACTACGCCGGTGACGAGGTCGTCCTGATGCACGCCGACGACATCCGGCTGTGGCGGATGGCGGTGTTCGACGTGCTGATCAACAACGCCGACCGCAAAGGCGGCCACGTGCTGCGAGACCTGGACGGCCACATCTACGGGGTCGATCACGGCGTCTCCCTGCACGTCGACAACAAGCTGCGCACCGTGCTGTGGGGCTGGGCGGGCAAGCCGGTGGACGACGACACGCTGGAGTCGGTCGCCGCGCTCGCCGACGCCTTGGACGGATCGTTCGCGGAGACGCTGGCCGGGCAGATCACCCGCGCAGAGATCGCGGCATTGCGCGCGCGGGCGCGGGCGCTGCTGGCCGATCCCGTGATGCCCGGACCGCACCGGCACCGGGCCATCCCATGGCCGGCGTTCTAGGGTGAAGCGGTGAGCCCGGCGGACATGACAGATGCGGCGCTGGCCGCAGATCTGGCCGCCGACGCGGGGGAACTGCTGCTGAAGGTCCGCGAGGAGGTCGGCTTCGCGCAGCCCTGGGCGCTCGGTGACGCGGGCGACACCCTGGCGAACGCGCTGCTGCTGCGGCGGTTGCGGGCCGAACGTCCCGACGATGCGGTGCTCAGTGAGGAGGCCCACGACGATCTGGTCCGGTTGAGGTCCGACCGGGTGTGGATCATCGACCCGTTGGACGGCACCCGCGAGTTCTCGACCCGCGGGCGCGACGACTGGGCTGTGCACATCGCGCTGTGGCAGCGCCCTACTGACGGCCCGACTGGCGGCCCGACGGATGGCCGCCGCGAGATCACCGACGCGGCCGTGGCGCTGCCCGCCCGCGGGAACGTCGTGTACCGCAGCGACACCGTCGCCGACGGCATCACCCCCATCGGCGTGCCCAGCACCATCCGCGTCGCCGTCAGCGCCACCCGGCCGCCGGCGGTGCTGCACCGGATCCGGCAGACGGTGTCGATCCAGCCCGTCGCGATCGGCTCGGCGGGCGCCAAGGCGATGGCCGTCATCGACGGCGAGGTCGACGCCTACCTGCACGCCGGTGGGCAGTGGGAGTGGGATTCGGCGGCGCCGGCCGGGGTGATTCTGGCCGCCGGGATGCACGCGTCCCGGCTGGACGGCTCGCCACTGCGCTACAACCAACTCGACCCGTACCTGCCCGACTTCGTGATGTGCCGCGCCGAAGTGGCGCCAATTCTGCTGGACGCGATCCGCGCCGCGTGGCGTTGAGCCTGACCCTTAGAGTCGAGGCCATGCAGTCGTGGTCTTCCGCCGAGGTACCCGCCCTGCCGGGACGCGGCCCGGAACTACGGCTCTACGACACCTCCGACCGCCAGGTGCGGCCGGTAGCGCCGGGACCGAAGGCGACCATGTACGTCTGCGGCATCACGCCGTACGACGCCACCCACCTGGGCCACGCCGCGACGTACCTGACGTTCGACCTGATCCATCGGTTGTGGCTGGACCTCGGACACGACGTGCACTACGTGCAGAACGTCACCGACATCGACGATCCGCTCTTCGAGCGCGCCACGCGCGACGGGGTCGACTGGCGTGACCTGGCTGACCGCGAGGTCAACCTCTTCCGCGAGGACATGGCGGCGCTGCGGATCCTGCCGCCGCACGACTACGTCGGGGCCACCGAAGCGATCGCCGAGATGGTCGAACTCGTGGAGAAGATGCTGGCCTCCGGCGCGGCCTACATCGTCGAAGCTCCCGAGGGCGACTACCCGGACGTCTACTACCGCGCCGACGCCACACCGCAATTCGGCTACGAGTCCGGCTATGACCGCGACACCATGCTGGCGCTCTTCGAGCAGCGCGGCGGCGACCCGCAGCGCCCGGGCAAGACCGACGCGCTCGATGCCCTGCTGTGGCGGGCGCAGCGGCCAGGGGAGCCGAGCTGGCCCGCGCCGTTCGGCCCCGGTCGCCCGGGCTGGCATGTCGAATGCGCGGCGATCGCGCTCAGCCGCATCGGCAGCGGCCTGGACATCCAGGGCGGCGGCAGCGACCTGATCTTCCCGCATCACGAGTTCACCGCCGCGCACGCCGAATGCGTCCGGGGCGTAAGGCGTTTCGCCCGGCACTACGTGCATGCGGGGATGATCGGCTGGGACGGGCACAAGATGTCCAAGAGCCGAGGCAACCTGGTGCTCGTGTCGAAACTGCGGGAGCAGGGCGTTGCGCCGCAAGCCATCCGGTTGGGTCTGCTGGCCGGCCACTACCGCGCCGACCGTTTCTGGAGCGACCAGGTGCTGCACGACGCGGTGGCGCGGTTGCAGCGCTGGCGCGCCGCGACGTCGTCGCCCGCCGGGCCGGATGCCACCGACGTCATTGCCCGCGTGCGTCAGTACCTGGCCGACGACCTGGACACGCCCAAAGCGATTGCCGCGCTTGACGGTTGGGCCACGGACTCGCTGGAATACGGCGGTCACGACGCGGCGGCGCCGAGGCTGGTCGCGCAGGCGGTAGACGCGCTGTTGGGAGTGCACCTGCAATGACGTCCCTGCGCCAGCCCGCCCGGCGATTTCGTCCGTAACCCCCACACTCGAGGGCTTGTGGGCCCCGGGCGGCGGAATCGCTAGCCGGGGCGGCGCAGCCGGCCCCAGCAGCCGGCTCTACCGACCGAAGCCGGGCCGACGCCGGCGCAGGTACCGCTCGAACTCGGCGGCCAGCGCGTCTCCGTCGATCTTGCCCAGCGCCTCGTTGACGTCGACCTCGGCGTCACCGCGCTGTTCCAGCTGCTGCACGTATTCCGCGAGGTCGTCATCGTCGTCGGTCATCTCGCTGACCGCCTGCTCCCACTCCTCGGCCTGCACCGGCAGGTCGGCCAGCGGAACCTCGATGTCGAGCACGTCTTCGACGCGGCGCAGCAACGCCACCGTCGCCTTCGGGTTCGGCGGGTGGGACATGTAGTGGGGGATCGCGGCCCAGAACGTCACGGCGGGGATCCCGGCCGCCACGCAGGCGTCCTGGAACACCCCGGCGATCCCCGTCGGCCCCTCGTAGCGGGTTTCTTCCAGCCCGAAGCGGCGGGCCGACTCGGGTGAATAGGCCGCGCCCGACACGGGCACCGGCCGGGTGTGCGGCGTGTCGGCCAGCAGCGCGCCCAGGATGACCACGGTGTCGACGTTGAGCTTGTCGGCGATGGCCAGCAATTCGGCGCAGAACGTGCGCCAGCGCATGTTGGGCTCCACGCCGTGCATCAGCACGACGTCGCGGTCGCTGCCCGGCGGGCGGCAGTGCGAGATCCGCATCGCCGGCCACACCAGCTCCCGGGTGACCCCGTCCACCTGGCGGATCACCGGGCGATTCACCTGGTAGTCGTAATAGGCCTCGTCGTCGATCTCGACGATCGGATCGGCCTCCCAGATGGCATCCAGGTGCTCCAGCGCGTCGCTGGCCGCGTCACCGGCGTCATTCCAGCCCTCGAACGCCGCGACGACCACGGTGTTGTGCAGTTCGGGCAACACGAAACCGCCATCGGAGGGACTCACAGAATCAGGGTACGGCCTGGCCGGAACGGGAAGGGGACGTGTCAGAGATCTGCAACACACCGAGTCGTTTGCATAGAGCCACTATCCTTATGGGGTGATCGCCGCGAACAAACAGCCCGCTGACGAAATACCTTCGTCGGCAATCTTGTTAACCGTGGCAACTAGCTGGGCGTCCACACGTCGGGTGAAGACGTAGACTTTTCTGGTCGAGAGGCGTTGCAACGGTTCGCCGGCGCCAGCCGGTATCCGCCACGCTCGGCAGAGTCAAGGACGCCTTCCGCTACGGAAGGAATGCAATGTGAATGCGCGTGAATCGAACGCTTTCGAGCCGAACGTCCGCCCCGACTGCACCGACGAACTAAGCGCAGCGCTGCGCCAGCGGATCATGGTGATCGACGGCGCGATGGGCACGGCAATCCAGCGGGACCGGCCGGACGAGGCCGGCTACCGCGGTGACCGGTTCACGGAGTGGCCGACCGCTCTTCAGGGCAACAACGACCTGCTTACCCTCACGCAGCCGCAGATCATCGAGGGTATCCACCGCGAGTACCTCGAGGCGGGCGCGGACATCCTGGAGACCAACACGTTCAACGCGAACGCGATCTCGCTCTCCGACTACGACATGGCGGACCTCAGCTACGAGCTGAACTACGCCGGCGCCGCGTTGGCCCGCAAGGCCGCCGACGAGTTCAGCACCCCGGAGAAGCCCCGTTACGTGGCCGGCGCGATCGGGCCGACGACGCGCACCGCATCCATCTCGCCGGACGTCAACGACCCCGGGGCCCGCAACGTCTCCTACGACCAGCTGGTCGCCGCCTACCTCGAAAGCGCAAACGGCCTGGTCGACGGCGGTGCCGACCTCATCATGATCGAGACGATCTTCGACTCGCTGAACGCCAAGGCGGCGGTGTTCGCCGTCGAGACGCTGTTCGAGCAGCGCGGACGCCGCTGGCCGGTCATCATCTCGGGCACCATCACCGACGCGTCCGGGCGGACGCTGTCCGGTCAGGTCACCGAGGCGTTCTGGAACGCGATCCGGCACGCGAAGCCGATCGCGGTGGGCCTCAACTGTGCCCTGGGCGCGCCGGAGATGCGGCCCTACATCGCCGAGGTTTCGCGTATCGCGGACACCTACGTCTCCTGCTACCCGAACGCGGGCCTGCCCAACGCCTTCGGCGAGTACGACGAGTCCCCGGAGCGTCAGGCCTCCTACATTGCCGAGTTCGCCGAAGCCGGCCTGGTCAACCTGGTCGGTGGTTGCTGCGGGACGGCACCGCCGCACATCGCCGAGATCGCCAAGGTCGTCGAGGGTAAGGCGCCGCGCGCGGTGCCGCAGATCCCGGTGGCCACCCGGCTCTCGGGCCTGGAGCCCCTCAACATCACCGACGACTCCTTGTTCGTGAATATCGGTGAGCGCACCAACATCACCGGATCCGCCCGGTTCCGCAACCTGATCAAGGCCGAGGACTACGACACCGCGTTGTCGGTCGCCCTGCAGCAGGTCGAGGTCGGTGCGCAGGTCATCGACATCAACATGGACGAGGGCATGATCGACGGCGTCGCCGCGATGGACCGGTTCACCAAGCTGATCGCGGCCGAGCCGGACATCAGCCGCGTCCCGGTGATGATCGACTCCTCGAAGTGGGAGGTCATCGAGGCCGGCCTGAAGAACGTGCAGGGCAAGCCGATCGTCAACTCGATCTCCATGAAGGAGGGCGAGGAGAAGTTCATCCGCGAGGCGCGGCTGTGCCGCAAGTACGGCGCCGCCGTCGTCGTGATGGCCTTCGACGAGAAGGGCCAGGCCGACAACCTGGAGCGCCGCAAGGAGATCTGTGGGCGCGCCTACCGGATCCTGACCGAAGAGGTGGGCTTCCCGGCCGAGGACATCATCTTCGACCCGAACTGCTTCGCGCTGGCCACCGGCATCGAGGAGCACGCGACCTACGGGATCGACTTCATCGAGGCCTGCGCCTGGATCAAGGAGAACCTTCCCGGGGTGCACATCTCCGGCGGCATCTCGAACGTGTCGTTCTCGTTCCGCGGCAACAACCCCGTCCGCGAAGCGATCCACGCGGTGTTCCTGTTCCACGCCATCAAGGCCGGCCTGGACATGGGCATCGTCAACGCCGGCGCGCTGGTGCCCTACGACTCGATCGACCCCGAGCTGCGGGACCGGATCGAGGACGTCGTGCTGAACCGTCGCGAGGACGCGGCCGAGAGACTGCTGGAGATCGCCGAGCGGTTCAACAAGACCGAGACTGGACCCGAAGACTCGAAGGTTGCGGAGTGGCGATCCTTGCCGGTCCGCGAGCGGATCACCCATGCGCTGGTCAAGGGCATCGACGCGCACGTCGACGACGACACCGAGGAGTTGCGCGCCGAAATCGCCGCCGGCGGTGGTCGCCCGATCGAGGTGATCGAGGGTCCGCTGATGGACGGCATGAACGTCGTCGGCGACCTCTTCGGCGCGGGCAAGATGTTCCTGCCCCAGGTCGTGAAGTCGGCGCGCGTAATGAAGAAGGCCGTCGCCTACCTGCTGCCGTTCATCGAGCAGGAGAAGGCGGATTCCGGCGTCGAGGCGGGCAAGGACACCAACGGCACGATCGTGATGGCGACCGTGAAGGGCGACGTCCACGACATCGGCAAGAACATCGTCGGGGTCGTGTTGCAGTGCAACAACTTCGAAGTGATCGACCTCGGCGTGATGGTGCCCGCCGAGAAGATCCTGGCTGCGGCCAGGGAGTACGACGCCGACATCATCGGGCTGTCCGGCCTGATCACGCCGTCCCTGGACGAGATGGCCAACTTCGCCGTGGAGATGGAACGCGAGGGGCTGAAGATCCCGCTGCTGATCGGTGGCGCGACCACCTCGCGCGCCCACACGGCCGTGAAGATTTCGCCGCGGCGCAGCGGCCCGGTGGTCTGGGTCAAAGACGCTTCCCGTTCGGTGCCGGTCGCGGCGGCGCTGCTCGACGACAAGCAGCGCCCGAGCCTGCTGGAGGCCACCGAGAAGGACTACGCGGCCCTTCGTGAGCGGCACGCCCAGAAGAACGAGCGGCCGCTGCTGACGCTGGAGAAGGCGCGTGCCAACCGGACACCGATCGAGTGGGACGGCTACACGCCGCCGGTGCCCGCGGTGGGCCTCGGAGTGCGGGAGTTTCTCGACTACGACCTCGCCGAGCTGCGGGAATACATCGACTGGCAGCCGTTCTTCAACGCCTGGGAGATGAAGGGCCGCTTCCCCGACATCCTCAACAACCCGGCCTCGGGCGAGGCCGCTCGCAAGCTGTACGACGACGCCCAGCAGATGCTCGACACCCTGATCAAGGAGAAGTGGCTGACCGCCAACGGGGTGATCGGCTTCTTCCCGGCCAACGCGGTAGGTGACGACATCGAGGTCTACACCGACGACACCCGCACCGAGGTGCTGACCACGCTGCACAACCTGCGCCAGCAGGGCGAGCACCGCGACGGCATCCCGAACCGGTCGCTGGGCGACTTCGTCGCCCCCAAAGAAACGGGTCTCCGGGACTACGTCGGCGCCTTCGCCGTCACCTCGGGGATGGGCGGCCAGGAGAAGATCGCGGAGTTCAAGGCGGCCATCGACGACTACAGCGCGATCCTGCTGGAATCGATCGCTGACCGGCTCGCGGAGGCGTTCGCCGAACGGATGCACCAACGGGTCCGCGAGGAATTCTGGGGATACCAGCCTGACGAGCAGCTGGACAACGAAGACCTCATCGGCGAGAAGTACGTGGGCATCCGCCCGGCCCCCGGCTACCCGGCCTGCCCGGAGCACACCGAGAAGGCGACGCTCTGGAAGTTGATGGACGTCAAGGCACGCACCGGCATCGAGCTGACCGAGTCGATGGCGATGTGGCCCGGTGCCGCCGTCAGCGGCTGGTACTTCTCACACCCGAAGTCGCAGTACTTCGTGATCGGCCGGCTGGCCCAGGACCAGGTCGCAGACTACGCCAAGCGCAAGGGCTGGACACTGCCGGAAGCCGAGCGCTGGCTGGCCCCCAACCTCGGCTACAACCCCGAGGACTGAGCCCCGACGGAGCTCACGCCCGCCGCTTGGACAGCAATGCGTCCATCGACCAAGGACCGGGCCCGGCGATCAGCAAGAAGGTGACGCTCATCAGCTGGGCGTATTCGGAACGGATCTCGTGCAATACCGCCCACGGACCGGTGCGCGGCGGGGCTGCGGGCAGCGGCAGCGGTGAGGTGCCCAGATACATCGTGATCTTCGTCGACAAAATCGCCACCAGCATCTCGACGATGAATGGGATGCTGATGGCCCGGGTGAACAGGCCGCAGATCAACAGAATCCCCCCGACGATCTCGAGCACGCCGGTGAACGTCGCCGTCACCTCGGGATAAGGGATGCCGATCAACGCGAACCGTCCGCCGCCCTGATTGTGGTAGACGAATTTCAAGATTCCTTCCCACAGGAACACGCCGCCTGCCATCAACCGAATGAGCACGATCGCCGGCGGATTGTCGACCGGCGGATGCCACAGCCACCGTCGGGATCTGGGAAAAAGCCCTGATCGCGGTCGTTCGGGCACGTCCCGTGACAGGGACTGCTGCGCTGTGGTTGTCATAACCGATCACTCCTTCACGGACGGCGGCGCATCCGCGGCTGCGGAGCGCACACCAGGGATAGGGCAGCGGGTTACAACCCCGGCGTAACCTTCTTCGCTATCTACTAGGGACTGGCAGCGCGTTCCGGCAGGCTGCCCGGGAAGGTTCTGACGGTGGAGATCAGTGGTGTCGGCACAGCGTGATCCCGGGCCGCGACCGGACCTGCACTTGGTCCCAGATGCGTGCTACCCGAACTGGAAAGCGGTGTATGAGGACAACGTCACCTGGGTCTACCGCACGTTGTTGGGCCGAGTCGGCAATCGTGCCGACGCCGAGGATCTCACGTCGGAGGTTTTCTTGACCGCGATGCGACCCCTCCGGTTGGCGGCCAGTGTCGCCGAAGTGCGCGCTTACCTGCGTGCCACGGCCCGCACCGTGTTGGCTGCGCACTGGCGAGCCACCATGGGACGGGAGATCACCTCCATCGATGACACCGCAGCACCCCTGCAGGCGGAGGTGGTAATCAGCGATGCCCCCCAGCGGATTGCCGCGATACTCGACGCTTTACCCGAGCAATACCGGCGCGTGCTGCAACTGCGGTTCCTGGACGGGCGGTCGGTACGGGACACTGCCAATGAGATGAAGATCAGCGTCGGCAACGCCAAAGTGCTTCAACACCGTGCGCTTCGACTGGCCACCCAGATCGGCGAGGGAGGAGTTGGCTGATGCCTCGTCGCGAGTTACGCAACTACGTGGCTGACCTGCTGGACGGACGCCGCCCCAAACCCTTTGCGCCAGACGAATTCGAAGCGGCGCAACTACATATGGCTATCGAATTACGTGCTGCTGCAATTAACTCCGATGGACCCAGTCCCGATTTTGTCGATGCTCTCCGTGCGCGCCTGGAGGCTGAACTATCCGGCGTCGAGCAGGATGCCGATCCGGACCCGCAGCGGTCGGTGCCGTCGGCAACGCGCCGACAGGTCGTCGTAGGGACCGCAGCTGCCGCAACGGCCGCGGTGGTCGCGGTGTCGGCGGACCGCTTGTTGTCCGATGACAGGGTCGGCGGCCAACCCGCGCAAGTGGCTGGTGCCGAGCTGATACCGACGGACGGATCCTGGCAAGTCGTTGCGACCAGCGCCCAGTTGGGCGATGGGGGCGTACGGTCCTTCGAACTCGGCACGGTGAACGGGTTTGTGCGGCGGGATAACGGGCGGGTGCACGCGGTCTCAGGGGTCTGCACTCACCTCGGGTGCAAGCTGTGGTTCGACCGATCCGTCGACCAGTTGCGCTGTCCTTGCCACTCGACGTCGTTCACGCCCGCCGGCGACCTCGTGACTCACGCTCTTCCGATCGCCCCCAAGCCCTTGCCGCGCATCGACGTTCGGGAACGCAATGGGGTCATCGAGGTGCTGGCCCCCATTGCGCCGGCGCAGCCGAGCTAGGTCGGTTCGCCGGACTCCCAGGTGTGCGGCAGCATCGGTTGCGGTGGGGCGTCGACGAACTCCCACCGTCGAGGTGAGTGAGGCCCAGCGCGCCCACGGTGGCCAGGGTCGGGGAGCGTTCCGGTGAACCCGAGACGCCCCGCGCCGGCACCGGAGCCGGTGATGTCGTCAGGCTGAGGGGGCGGTGGGCTGAGTTTCACCGCTCTCGTCCAGGTCGTCGTCCAGGTCCGCGAACTGGATATTATGGCTGTGCTGGCGCCCCATGGCTTTCCGTTTGGCTCTGGCACCGGCCGCTGCACCGACCGCCGCGAGCTCCTTGGAGCCGAATGTCGGGGTGAAGCCTTCGCCGTCGGGGTCGGAGGCGACGGAGTAGAAGGCCTGCGCGCCGACGCCGATGCCGGGCCACTGATCCGGTGGGCCCGGGTGAAATTCCGGCGATCGCGGGCAACCCTTGCTGGGATGCGGCGGGGATCGCCGAGGGCAAAGCTTCGTCACCCGCATCGACGCTGCTCAGGCCGATCAGCCCGAGGATTTCCAAGCGGCGCGAAGAAGGGGCCTAATCATTTGAGTTCGGTGCGCATCATCACGACAATCCGGCCGGCGCCGGAGGCAACGGCGGCAACGCCGGCAACGGCGGCAACGGCGGTCACGGCGGCGATGCGTTCAACTTCGGCGGCCAACCGGCCACCGGGGGCAACGGCGGCCAGGGGGCCAACAGCAGCGCCACGAACGTCAACGGCGGCGACGGCGGCGGCGCCAGCTCTTCCGGAACGCACACCCCAGGGTCCGGCGGACTCGGTGGCAATGGCGGTCCCGGCGGGTCCACCGGAGCAACGGGATCCGACGGCCCCTGATCCGGGTAACGCAAACCGTTGTGACTTGTCGGCGGCCGCATGGAACAATCGCTGGCCGTGAAGACCTTCGAGGATCTGTTCGCCGAACTCGGTGAGCGTGCCCGCACCCGACCCGCCGGCAGCGCCACGGTCGCCGCGCTGGACGCCGGCGTGCACGCGCTCGGCAAGAAGATCCTGGAAGAGGCCGGCGAGGTCTGGCTGGCCGCCGAGCACGAGCCCGACGAGGCGCTGGCCGAGGAGATCAGCCAGTTGCTGTACTGGACGCAGGTGCTGATGCTCTCGCGCGGACTGACCCTCGACGACGTCTACCGGAAGCTGTGAGCATGCAGATGGCTTTCTTAAGGGTCGCCGTTCCCAACAAAGGCACGCTCAGCGAGCCGGCCAGTGAGATCCTGTCCGAGGCCGGCTACCGCCGTCGCACCGACCCCAAAGACCTCACCGTCATCGACCCCGTCAACCATGTCGAATTTTTCTTCCTGCGGCCCAAAGACATTGCCATCTATGTCGGTTCGGGCGAACTCGACTTCGGTATCACCGGGCGCGACTTGGTGCTCGATTCCGACGCGGCGGTGACCGAACGCCTGGCGCTGGGTTTCGGGTCGTCCAGCTTCCGCTACGCCGGCCCGGCCGGGCGGGACTGGACGACGGCCGATCTGGCCGGCAAGCGGATCGCCACCGCTTACCCGAACCTCGTCCGGAATGACTTGTCCGCCAAGGGCATTGAAGCGACCGTGATCAGGCTCGACGGGGCCGTGGAGATTTCGGTGCAGCTGGGGGTGGCCGACGCGATTGCCGACGTCGTGGGCTCGGGTCGCACCCTGAGCCTGCACGACCTGGTGGCGTTCGGTGAGCCGCTGTGCGATTCGGAGGCCGTGCTGATCGAACGGGTCGAGGGGGGCGGCCCCGAACAGAGCGCGGCACGCGACCAATTGGTGGCCCGCATCCAGGGCGTGGTGTTCGGACAGCAATACCTGATGCTGGATTACGACTGCCCGCGCACAGTGCTGGATCAGGCCACGTCGATAACGCCAGGCTTGGAATCGCCGACCATTGCGCCGCTGGCCGATCCGGATTGGGCCGCGGTCCGCGCGCTGGTGCCGCGCCGCGATGTCAACGGCATCATGGATCAACTCGCCGCCATCGGGGCCAAGGCAATTCTGGCTTCCGACATCAGGTTCTGCCGGTTCTGACCGTCGCGGCAGGTGCCTCGAGTCGGTGACTGTGTTAGCGTCCGGCGAGGGGCCGATTGCGCGTAGAACCCAGGAGTCGCCGTGACACACGTTCTGTTCCTGCTAGCGGCGTTGCTTATCGGCATCGTCGCCGGGCTGCGTTCCTTCACCGCTCCCGCGGTGCTGGCCTGGGCCGCCTATCTCCACTGGTTCGATCTGAGTAGCACGTGGGCGGCCTGGGTGGGTAACCTCATCACCGTCGTCATCGTCACTGTCATCGCGGTGGCCGAGCTGGTCAACGACAAACTGCCCAAGACGCCTTCCCGCACTGCCACACCGGTTTTCGCGGCCCGGCTCGTCATGGGGGGCTTCGCCGGCGCGGTGATCGGCGCCTCGCATCACTACACCGTGAGTGCGCTGGGCGCCGGCATCATCGGCGCGGTGCTCGGGACGCTGGGCGGCTATCAGGCGCGCAAGGGCCTGGTGGCGGCCATCGGCGGTAAAGACCTGCCGATAGCGCTGCTGGAGGATGCGGTGGCGATCGGGGGCGGCTTCGCGATCGCCGCGTGGACCGCCGCCCTGGCCGTCCAGTGACGGAGCATTTCGACGCGATCGTCGTCGGCGCCGGCCAAGCGGGGCCACCGCTGGCGGGCCGGCTGACGGCCGCCGGGCAGCGAGTCGCGGTGGTGGAGCGCAAACACGTCGGCGGCACCTGCGTGAACACCGGCTGCATCCCGACCAAGACGCTGGTTGCCAGCGCGCACGCCGCACAACTGGCCCGTCGCGGTGCGGAATACGGTGTGGCGACGGGGGCCGTCAGCGTCGATCTGGCGAAAGTCAAGGCGCGCAAAGACGGCATCATGCTCAAGGACCGCGAGGGCGTCGAGTCCTGGCTGGAAGGCATGGACGGCTGCACCCTGTACCGTGGGCACGCCCGGTTCGAGGACCCGCACACACTGCGCGTCGACGACCAACTCCTGCACGCCGACCGGATCTTCCTCAACGTCGGCGGTCGCGCCGTGGTGCCGGACATCCCCGGCCTGTCCGACGTCGACTACCTGACCAACGTGTCGATCCTCGAACTCGACACGCTGCCATCCCATCTCGTCATCGTCGGGGGCAGCTACATCGCGCTGGAGTTCGCGCAGATGTATCGGCGCTTCGGGGCCCGGGTGACCGTCGTCGAGCGAGGTCCGCGGTTGGCGTCGCGGGAGGACGAGGACGTCTCGACCACCATCCGACAGATCCTTGAGGGCGAGGGGATCGACGTCGTCGTCGGCGCCGACGACGTGCGGGTCACCAAACGCGACAAGGGATTTGAGCTCACGCCCAGCGCCGGTGCCGCACCCATCGCGGGCAGCCATCTGCTGCTGGCGGTGGGCCGCCGACCCAACACCGACGACCTGAATCTTCAGGCCGCCGGCGTGCAGACCGACGACCGCGGCTTCATCGTCGTCGACGACGCGCTCAAGACCAGCGCCGACCACATCTGGGCGATGGGCGACTGCAACGGCAAGGGCGCCTTCACGCACACGTCGTACAACGACTTCGAGATCGTCGCCGCCAATCTGCTCGATGACGACCCGCGCCGGGTCAGCGACCGCATCACCACCTATGCGCTCTACATCGACCCGCCGCTGGGACGCGCCGGGATGAGTGTCGACCAAGCGCGCGCCTCGGGCCGCAAGGTGCTGGTCGGCAAGCGGCCGATGACGAGGGTCGGCCGAGCGGTGGAAAAAGGTGAGACGCAAGGGTTTATGAAGGTCGTCGTCGACGCCGACACCGAGGAGATCCTGGGCGCGGCCATCTTCGGCGTCGGCGGCGACGAGGCCGTGCACTGCATCCTGGACGTCATGTCGGCCAAGGCGCCCTACACCACGCTGGCGCGGACGATGCACATCCATCCCACGGTCAGCGAGTTGATTCCCACCATCCTTCAGGAGCTGAAGCCCGTCGATTAGGGCGTCGTCGTCTTCGCCGAATATGTTCTGAGGGAATCATTTTGGTCGCTTTGCGCGCTGTGAACGAGATCGTCCGTCCGCACCTGTCTCGATGCTGCGCAGCGAAGCCGCAGCACGTATGCCCGACCCAACCCGCGGTCAGCAAGTTGATTCCCACCATCCTTCGGGAGCGGGCGCCGGTGGAGTGACGGGCTGCCTGCGCTGGACCAGCAGCGTCTGCGCCGACGTCCCGATGAACCCGGCCCGGTCGAAGACCTCGGCCGTCGTCACTCCCACGCCGTCCGGGCCCACCGACGCGCGGGCCCGCACCGCGAAATCGTTGCCCGTCGGCAGGCGGTGCAGATGCACGACAGTGTCGGTATTCATGAAGACGAACTCGTCGGGGTCCAGGATCTTGCCGACGCCGTTGGCGCAGTCCACGATGGCGGCGAGCCGCTGCAGCGGCGTCGTCTCCTCGGTGTCGACGATGTGGGCGGTGGGGCTGAACCAGGCGACCGCGTCCTCGGTGCCGTCCGGGACGCGCTGTGGGCGCCAGTCGATCGCGTCGAAGTAGCCGCCGGCGCCGGCGAACGGCGCCGAGAGCGGTTGGGGCAGCCCCTCCACCAGCGGCGGGTAGCGGTCCGACGCCACGTCGGCGGTGTCGGACCGCGCCAGCAGCCAGGCCGTCACCCGCGCCACCGTGCGGTCGGACCCGTCGTCGCGACTGGTGTGCATCTCGGCGGCCACCATGGCGACCCGGGAACCCGGGCGCTTCAGCCACGCCCGGGCGCGCACCGCGGCCACCGGAACGGCGCCCAGGATGTCCAGGCTGAGCCGGCCGATGCGCAGCCCGGATTCCGCCGACAGCTCCTCGATCAGCTTGGTCAACAACGCCAGCGGCGGCGACCCGTGCTGCAGATCCGGCCCCCAGTTGCTGCGGGTGTATTCGGTCGCGGCGAACGCCTGATAGTCCCCGTCGCCGGGCAGGCGGCGGTAGAAGCAACCCGTCATGCGGCCGGCTGCGTCGTCTGAGTCGGCCAGCCGGGGTAGGGCGGCGGTGTGCCGCCAAACGCCGGACAGAGCGCCTGGTGCGCGCACCAGTCGCACAGCCGCGACGGGTTGGGACGGAAATCGCCTGTTGCACCGGCGGATTGGATCGCCCGCCAGATCGCCATGAGGGTCTTCTCGAAGCGCAGCAACTCGTCGCGGTCCGGTGAGTAGTCCAGCAATTGGCCGTCGGCCAGGTAGATGAGGCGCAGCCGGGCGGGCAGCACCCCGCGCGACCGGTACAGCGCGACGGCATAAAACTTCATCTGGAACATGGCCTTGAATTCGGCCAGCGCGCGGGCGGCCGGGGGGGCCTTGCCGGTCTTGTAGTCGACCACCCGCAGCTCGCCGGTGGCGGCGACGTCGACGCGGTCGATGAACCCGCGCAGCAGCGTCCCGTCGGTGAGTTCGACCTCCACGCGCTGTTCGCAGCTTTCCGGGTCGAACCGCGTCGGGTCTTCCAGCCGGTAGTAGCCGGACAGCAGCGCGCGGGCCTCCTGCAGCAGCTGCGCGCGTTGATCGGGATCGACGTCGCCAACCAGGTCCGGCTGCCGGGCGATCACCTGCTCCCACGCCGGATCCACCAGCGACTTTGCGGTGTCCGGCCCGCGCTGCACCGCGGGCAGGCCGTAGAGCTGCTCCAGCGCCGCATGCACCACCGATCCGCGCAGCTGGGCGCTCGACGGCGCCTCCGGCAACCGGTCGATCGCGCGGAACCGGTACAGCAGCGGGCACTGCTTGAAGTCCGCCGCCCGCGAGGGTGAAAGCGCCGGCCGAGAGCGTTCCTCCGGCTGGTCGGTCATTCCCGCAGCCTAGGACGGGTCGCCGACAACCCCCAAGCACCTGTCACGGCGAGTCGAGCTACCCGCTGCACATAAGCTAGCTCCGTGTCAGCAACCGGGCCGTTCGTCGTCGGCGAACGCGTTCAGCTCACCGACGCCAAGGGCCGGCATTACACGCTGACGCTGACCCCGGGCACCGAGTTTCACACCCACCGCGGCAGGATCGCCCACGACACACTGATCGGCCTGGAGCAGGGCAGCGTGGTGAAGTCCAGCAACGGCGCCGTGTTTCTGGTGCTGCGCCCGCTGCTCGTCGACTACGTGATGTCGATGCCGCGGGGGCCGCAGGTGATCTACCCCAAGGACGCCGCGCAGATCGTGCACGAGGGCGACATCTTTCCCGGCGCGCGGGTGCTGGAGGCCGGCGCCGGATCCGGCGCGCTCACGCTGTCCCTGCTGCGCGCCGTCGGGCCGCAAGGCCGGGTGACCTCCTACGAGCAGCGCGCCGACCATGCCGAACACGCGCGCCGCAACGTCGGCAACTTCTATGGCGGGCTGCCCGACAACTGGCAGCTGATCATCAGCGACGTCGCCGACTCCGACCTGCCCGACGGCTCCTTCGACCGCGCGGTGCTGGACATGCTGGCGCCGTGGGAGGTGCTCGACGCGGTGTCGCGCCTGGTGGTCTCCGGCGGTGTGCTGATCATCTACGTGGCCACGGTGACGCAGCTGTCGACGGTCGTGGAGGCGCTGCGGGCGCAGCAGCGCTGGACCGAACCGCGGTCGTGGGAGACGCTGCAGCGCGGCTGGAACGTGGTGGGCCTGGCCGTGCGGCCGCAGCACTCGATGCGTGGGCACACCGCGTTTCTGGTCGCCGTGCGCCGGCTGGCGCCCGGCGTCATCGCTCCCGCGCCGCTGGGCCGCAAGCGGGAAGGGCGGGACGGCTGACCCGCGGTTGACTCGCTCGGCAAGTCAGTCGTCGCTGCGCTGCAATCCCCGTCGCACGGACAGCAACTCGAACTCAGGATGCGCGGCCACCAGGCGTTCGGCGGCATCGAGCACGTCGACGGCATGGGCGCGGTCGGCCGACGCCACAGCGACGCCGATGCCGCCCCGCCGGTGCAGGTCATGCGAACCGGTCTCCGCGGCCGAGACGCTGAACTTGCGCGCCAGCTCGGCGACGACGGGCCGGATTACCGACCGCTTCTGCTTGAGCGATCGCACATCGCCGAGCAGCACGTCGAACTCCAGCCAGCCGATCCACATGCTCAGGGCGTCGGGGAGGGGGAGGGCGTCGACTTGTCCAGGGCCAGCAGCATTTCCGCGGTCTTGCGGGACAGTTGCCAGCCGCCCTGATAGGGCGTGAACTCCATCGGGAAGGTGAACACCCGGTTGGTGGCGTGCGAGGTGTTGACGGTGACGGTGGCCACCACGTTTGACGGATTCTTGTCCGACCACGCCACGTCCTTGGCCACGAACGTCATCGGCAGATAGCCGTTGTCACGCAGGGCGTTGGTGTACTTGTCCAGGCTGGCCGCGCTCTCCGGCGTGGCGCCCTCGACCAGGTGCACCTTGTTGCTGCCGGGTACGGCCGGGTCGGACAGGCGGGTCAGCACGTCGACAATCGCCTCGGGCGGGGGCAGGGGAGTGGACGGGGGCGCCCCGACCGGCGTCGGAGTCGCCAGTGTGACCGACTCGCCCGACGACGCGACCTTGGCATGGCTCGAACAACCCGCGAGGCCAACCGCCACGATCATGGCGGCGCCCAGGGCTACGACGAGTCGCATCCGCCGGCGGGCTAGGCGCCCACTCCCGCTTCTTCGATCAGCGCCATGGCCGACGCGCGGGAGATCTTCCAGCCACCTTGGTTCACGAACTTGACGTTGCGCGTGACCGGCGCCAGCTTGGGGCCCGACGCGGTGACGTCGGCAGTGGCGGCTCCCGCCGCGGCCGGCCGGATGTTTGCCACGCTGAACGTCAACGGCAGCGCGCCGTTGGTGACGGCCTGTTGGAACTGCGCGTCGGCGAGGCGGGCTTCGAACGGCCCGATGCCTCCCTCGACCAGGTTGGCCTTGTTGGCGAACGGGACCCCTTGGGCCTGTAGGCCGTTGAGGATCCCCATCAAGTCGTCGACAGTGGGCAGCGCGGCAGCGGGATCCGCGGGGTGCAGCGGAAGCGGCGCGCCGAACACGACGGGTTGAATCTGCGTGGACGGGGAACAGACGGGTGAAAGAAAAATCACACCTGCCGCGCTTGCGCCAGCGATCGCGATGGCTGTGATGCCGGCAGCAAGGGACTTTTTCGGCACGACCGTCCTTTCGCTCCGCCAGATTTGTGGCCGAGATTACCAGCGTGACCTTATTTGTAACTTTCCAACAGCATTCGAGCGCATTGTGTCTGCGCACATGAACGGCCGATGGCCGGTAGCGTTGAAGTATCCGCCGGACCATTGCGGTTTGGGAAAGGAGCGCAACATGGGTGAATCAGAGCGTTCTGAAGCCTTCGGTGCCCACCGAAACGACCCCCTGTCCAGCGACGATGCTGCCGAACTGGAACAACTGCGGCGTGAGGCCGCGGCGCTACGTGAGCAACTCGAGCATGCGGTTGGCCCGCACGGTAGCGCCCGGTCGTCGCGCGACGTGCATCAACTCGAAGCCCGCATCGACTCGCTGGCGTCCCGCAATTCCAAATTAATGGAAACTCTTAAAGAAGCCCGCCAACAACTTTTGGCGCTGCGCGAGGAGGTCGACCGGCTGGGGCAGCCGCCCAGTGGATACGGCGTGCTGTTGGCGACCCACGAGGACGACACGGTCGACGTCTTCACCTCGGGTCGCAAGATGCGGTTGACGTGCTCGCCCAACATCGAGGTCCCCTCGCTACGCAAGGGGCAGACGGTGCGGCTCAACGAGGCCCTCACCGTCGTCGAGGCCGGCACGTTCGAATCGGTCGGCGAGATCTCGACCCTGCGCGAGATCCTGTCCGACGGACACCGCGCCCTCGTCGTCGGCCACGCCGACGAGGAGCGCATCGTGTGGCTGGCCGAGCCGCTGGTCGCCGAGGACCTGCCGGAAGGGCATCCCGACGCCCTCAACGACGACACCCGGCCGCGGAAGTTGCGGCCCGGCGACTCGTTGCTGGTCGACACCAAGGCCGGCTACGCCTTCGAGCGCATTCCGAAGGCGGAGGTCGAGGACTTGGTGCTCGAGGAGGTGCCCGACGTCAGCTACCAGGACATCGGTGGTCTGACCCGCCAGATCGAGCAGATCCGCGACGCCGTGGAGCTGCCCTTCCTGCACAAGGACCTCTACCGCGAGTACGCGCTGCGTCCGCCGAAAGGTGTGCTGCTCTACGGCCCGCCCGGCTGCGGCAAGACGCTGATCGCCAAGGCGGTGGCGAACTCGCTGGCCAAGAAGATGGCCGACCTGCGCGGCGACGACGCCCGTGAGGCCAAGTCGTACTTCCTCAACATCAAGGGCCCCGAGCTGCTGAACAAGTTCGTCGGCGAGACCGAGCGGCACATCCGGCTGATCTTCCAGCGGGCCCGCGAGAAGGCCTCGGAAGGCACCCCGGTGATCGTGTTCTTCGACGAGATGGACTCGATCTTCCGCACCCGCGGCACGGGCGTCTCCTCCGACGTCGAGACCACGGTGGTCCCGCAGTTGCTGTCCGAGATCGACGGCGTGGAGGGCTTGGAGAACGTCATCGTGATCGGCGCCTCCAACCGCGAGGACATGATCGACCCGGCCATCCTGCGGCCCGGCCGCCTGGACGTGAAGATCAAGATCGAGCGGCCGGATGCCGAAGCGGCGCAGGACATCTACTCGAAGTACCTGGTCGAGTCGCTGCCGGTGCACGCCGACGACCTCGCCGAGTTCGACGGCGACCGCCGCGCCTGCATCCGGGCGATGATCGAGAAGGTCGTTGAGCGGATGTACGCCGAGATCGACGACAACCGGTTCCTGGAGGTCACCTACGCCAACGGTGACAAGGAAGTCATGTACTTCAAGGACTTCAACTCCGGGGCCATGATCCAGAACGTCGTCGACCGCGCGAAGAAGAACGCCATCAAGTCGGTGCTCGAGACGGGCCAGCCGGGTCTGCGGATCCAGCACCTGCTCGACTCGATCGTCGACGAGTTCGCCGAGAACGAGGACCTGCCCAACACCACCAACCCCGATGACTGGGCGCGGATTTCGGGCAAGAAGGGCGAGCGGATCGTCTACATCCGCACCCTGGTCACCGGCAAGTCGTCGAGCGCGTCGCGGGCCATCGACACCGAGTCGAACCTGGGTCAGTACCTGTAGGCACCGATTCAGTCGGTTACCAGCGAATAGCTGTTGGTCAGGTCGTCCTGGGTGACCTGGGCGGCGCGCGAGGTGGTGTCCACGCGCAGCTCGTCGGTCAGCACGCGCGTCAGGTAGGACCACCCGTCGGGCAGGTTCAGCCGGTCGGCCAGTTTGGGCAGATCGGCCCGCGACAGCTCGGGGTCCACCACCTGACTCCACGTCTGCATCACCCAGCGGTGTCCGTGCGGGTCCTGCAGCTCGTAGACCTCTTCGCCGGCATCGAAAACGAACACGGTGTGGCGGCTGACCTTGTTGACGCTGTAGGGCGCCGGGTTCATCGACGACAACAGGACGGTGGCCTGCAGGATCATGTCGATCCCGCCGAAGTTCTTCGTGATCTGCGGTCCGCGGCGCTCTTTTTCGATGGTGTTCATCAACCAGTAGCGGGGACCGTTGAGCAGCGCCGCGGCGGCGCCGTGTTCGGTGGCGATCGCATGCGGGTCGAGCGCCGACCACAGTTCGGCGGGGCAATCGTTGAGCGGGAAGCTGTTGTAGACGTTTGCCTGGGGACCGGCCTCGCCGGGCGTTACCAGAAGCACTTCGCCGTAACGCTTCCCGGATATATTCGTGGCTTCGGGGCTGGTCACCAGGGTGAAATTAATCACAGAGTCAGGTGGCGTCAAATTCATCCGCCGGGGCGATATTGCTGCGGTATCGGTTGCGCGCGATCAGGGCTACCCGCAGGTCGTCGATCAGGGGATCCAGAAACATTTCCCGGTAGTCGGCGTCGTCGACCGCGCGGGCGCTGATGTACATGAACGTCAACGCGCTGAGGAACAGGCACATGTGGATCAGGGCGCCCGGTGCCGGAAACGTCGCGCCGAGCACCGTCAGGGTGCCGGGGTCGGTGTGGGTCCATTCCTTGAGCAGTTCCGGTG